>URHH01000036.1 GCA_900547615.1 uncultured Blautia sp.
GTGGAAGATTATACCACGAGATTTGCCATTGGCGGAGGACTGGATGTGAATGGTTTCCGGGAATCGCTGTCCATGCAGATGAAGGAGACGGTGAACAGAGGATTTGAAGTGTATTTTGCTGAGAGAGCGGGAATCAGCGGTTTCTGCAGGCCGGTAGAAATGGAGGGTGTGTGATGAAGTTGAAAGGTGAAATGGTCATTGAACTGACCGATACGAATACGGGTGCGGTGGAGACAGTTCAGGAGACGAACATGATCACGGATGCAGTGAATAATATTCTGGGGCTGAATCCCATGGGGATTTATCTGAAAGCCAGCGGGGAGTATGACAATTCTGTTTTGTGGAACGGGACGCTGCTTCCCATCTGCCCGAACATGATCGGCGGGATCCTGCTGTTTCCGGCAGTGCTGGAAGAAAAGGCGGATCATATTTACGAGCAGGGGAAGAACCTGCCGGTGGCTTATGCTTCCAACAATGTTAACTCCGGTTCCAATGTGGCGAGGGGAAGCCTGAACCAGACGGAGAGCAAGAAACTGGACAATGGATATAAGTTTGTGTGGGAGTTCACTCCCAGCCAGGGAAACGGGAATATTGCAGCGGTGGCACTGACCAGTGCCCTGGGCGGGCAGAATGCTTTTGGCAGTGCGGCAGGGGATGCCAGCACGTTCCTGCTTCTGAAAAAGGTGGATATCGGGGATATCCCGAAAGCAAAGCAGATGACACTGTTTGAGGCAGTGGAGCTGGATTTTGGAAAGAACCTGCTGTATTCCATCACCTTTGGGACTTCCAGTGTGACTATCACGAAGATCCGGATCCCGGTGTTTAACATCGGGCTAAATGAGAAGCTGGATGATACCACTTATACCGTACTGGAGGAACAGACACTGACAACGGAAAGTTTTACGTTCCTGGGGGATTATACGAAGTACGGGGAATTTATGGACGGGCATGACGGATACTGGTATGGATTTTCTAATGAACCGAATGCTTCCGGGGATGCGAAGATGGTGTGGATTCGGATCTCCAAAAAGGATTATTTCTTTACGGAGGGAAGCTGGACACTGTCCAAGGCGAAGCTGTCGGAAGTGGGCACAAGGGCAAAGGACGGTTCCTATCCGGAACGGAATGTAAAATGCTGTGTGCGGAAGGGGTATCTGTATGTGCCTTCTTATGACAAAAAGGGAGTTTATAAGATCAATGTTGCAAATTCAGCGGATGTGACGCTGATCCCGCTGGGCTTTACTTCCAAGCTGAAATCCCTTGGGGAGGCTGGTTCGTGTGAGGTGTATATGACGCTTCTTGGGGACATGATCGTGGCAGGGGATTTCCAGATCACGGCGGATGACAGGGTGATCAAGACACAGGGGAGCGCAAGGTTTGAAGCCATGGCAACGCCTTTGTTCCAGTACAAGAACTTTGTGTTTATGTGGGGCGGCAGTTACGGGAAGGAGCACAGGTGTGCTTACCTTCTGACGCCTTATCTGGCAAGTATTAATAATCTTTCGTCAGCAGTGGTGAAGAATACGGACAAAACGATGAAGATCACGTATACGCTGACGGAGGAAACAATGTAGGTCTTTCTGCCGCAAGGCATGGAGATAGAAAACTTATTTATGGCAGTTCTCAGAAATGGGGGCTGCTTTTTTCATGGGAGGAGGATTCTGGCATGAAGGAATTTTGGAACTTTATTCAGATGGTTTTTATGGCTGTAGGCGGATGGCTGGGCTGGTTTATGGGAGGCTGTGACGGACTTCTGTATGCCCTGATCGCTTTTGTGGTGATCGATTACCTGACCGGGGTGATGTGTGCTTTTGCGGATTATACGCTTTCCAGTGAGGTGGGATTCCGGGGAATCTGCAGGAAGGTGCTGATCTTTTTGCTGGTGGGAATGGCGAACATTCTGGATGTGGCTGTGATCGGGAACGGATCCGTGCTGAGGACAGCGGTGATCTTTTTCTATATTTCCAATGAGGGTGTGAGTTTGTTGGAGAATGCGGGGCATCTGGGACTGCCGATCCCGCAGAAGATGAAGGATGTGCTGGAACAGCTGCATGATAAAAGTGAAGGAGACTCCGATGATGCATCAGAGGATGAGGAAGAAGGTGAGTGATTATGGGATACAGTAATAGTTCTTTGGTGGCGTACACGCTGCTCAGTCCGAACCATTCCGGACTGAGAACGAAGCGGATTGACAGAATATCACCGCACTGTGTAGTAGGTCAGTGTACAGCAGAAGGTCTTGGGGACTGGTTTCATAAATCTTCTACTCAGGCTTCTTCGAATTATGGAATTGATAAGAATGGCCGGATTGGATTGTATGTGGAAGAGAAGAATCGCTCCTGGTGTACGTCCAGTAATGCGAATGATCAGAGGGCAGTGACGATTGAATGTGCTTCTGACAAGGCGGAACCGTATGCTATGCATCAGGTGGTTTATGAGCGTCTGGTTGATCTGTGTGAGGATATCTGCAGAAGAAATGGAAAGAAAAAACTACTCTGGTTTGGTGATAAAAATAAGTCTCTAAATTATCAGTCGAAGGCGGATGAAATGCTCATTACCGTACACCGGTGGTTTGCGAATAAGAGCTGTCCTGGAGACTGGCTTTATGCGAGACTGGGAGATCTGGCTGCGAAGGTCACTTTAAGACTTGGCAGCGGAAATGTGGAAGTGATTCCATCAGGGATGCAGGCCGGGGAATTTCAGGGGCTGACAGAAGAACAGGTGCTTGCAAAGGTTGGCCCCCTGTTTACCGCAGATCAGAAAAAATCAGGGATTCTTGCTTCAGTGTCTATGGCGCAGTTTATTCTGGAGAGCGGTTATGGAAAGAGTGAGCTTGCGTTGGGAGCCAATAACTGTTTTGGAATGAAGAAGTCACTTTCCGGTAATACCTGGAGTGGTTCGGTCTGGGATGGTGTAAGCATTTATAAAAAGAAGACACAGGAGCAGAAGGCAGATGGAAGCTATGTGACAGTCACAGCGGAATTCAGAAAATATGCGAATGTAGAGGATTCCATTGCGGATCACAGTGCTTATCTGCTCGGCGCTAAGAATGTAGAGAAGTTCCGATATGACGGGCTGAAAGGATGCTCAGATTATAAGAAAGCAGTGCAGATCATTAAGGACGGTGGTTATGCTACCAGTCTTACTTATGTGGAAAAGCTCTGCAGTATTATAGAGAAATGAAAACTGACGCAGTACGATGTGACCGGTGAGACTTCAGATATGATCAAGTATTACAGAGTAAGGAAGAGCTGGGGAGATGTGGCTTCACAGCTTGGTGCGTATTCCATATTTGATAATGCGAAGGTGATGGCTGACAAGCATCCGGGTTATAAAGTTTATGACTGGAATGGAAAGCAGATGTATCCGGAAGTAATGTCGGGGGCAGCAGGCGGAATGAGCAATACGGACTGTCCATTTACAGTGACGGTTAGTGTTCCGGATCTGAATATCAGGAAAGGTGCGGGAACGGATACAGCGAAGACCGGGAAGTTTACCGGAGTTGGCGTGTTTACTATTGTAGAAGTGAAAAATGGTAAAGGTGCTGTGAAAGGATGGGGAAAACTGAAGTCTGGGGCTGGATGGATTAGTCTGGATTTTGGGAAGAGAGAGTGATTGTATAAGGCATAGGAAAAGCCTGCGGGAATGATATGTGTTCCGGCAGGCTTTGTTTTAAGATAGATAAGGTTTTAACTTTTTTACGAGTTCATATACTTTTGTTCCGGGAGCAGAAGCTGACGGTAGTTTACCTTTATTGATTTTGTCAAGCTTTTCTGCATTTGCAATAGCGGCATCCATGTATGGTAGGAGAATTTGGTACATGTCGGTACGATTTTTTACATATTCACCAACTCCGAGAGAGGTAAGCATTTCCGTGAGCTTTGGCCAGTAGGATGTTCTGTGAAGATCGGACTGCATGAAACTGAAATGCAGCAGGAACCATAATTCTATGCATTGGTTTGACCAGATGGCATGATAGGTGGTCTCTTCGGTTGATTCAGAAACACAAAGCTCTGCAGTTTTATTGATATGGTCAGCTGGAAAATCATCAGTGTCGTATACAACCCATACATGCTTATATCCATTGGCCGAGGATGCTGCCATGTTTTTTGCCTTTTGAAAAAGGCTTAGTGTATTATCACCGGCACCGTGGACACCAAGCTGAATACGGTCAGAGTAGGTGCTGTTGATGATATCTCTCATGGCTCCGAAGTATGCTGGTTCAGTGTCGGTTCCTTCGGTTATGATGAGATGATATTCTGGTTGAATTTTCTTTGGCTTGTCACGTCTGGCTTTCATCCAACTTTTGTCAAGGTCGCTTTTTTTAGGTGGTTTTAGGCTCATTAAAATTCACCTCCAAGCATATTGGATAGATATGGATCTGCTCCGTAGCGTCCCTCCAGATATTGCTTGTCGTAAGCTGCGGTATTCTTGATTCTGTCATTATCCTCACCACGGATTTCGTGGAGAGAATAGATTTCACTCTCATGTGCATTATTCTCCGCAGCGAACCAAATCTCATCACGGCGGAACACAGTATTCTTTAAAGTATACATATCATGAGAGGTAAAAAGAAGCTGAGCACCATATTGATTAATTTCCTTATTTTTAAATAAGGAAATTACATACTTTAAAAGTTTTGGATGGAGCTTTGCATCTAATTCATCAATGATCACCATACGTCCTTCGCGAAGTGCGAGAAGAATAACCGGAAGAGCAGCAATGAGCTTTCTTGTTCCATCGGATTCTTCAGAGAATGGAAGCTCGTATTCTGCAGTTCCTAAGTTTCTCTTCATGAAAAGCTGATGACTATCTTCGTCATAGCGGTAGTCTGTAATATCAATGTCCATGTCATTTAAGGCACGAATAAAATGCTCCTTGTAAGGTGCATCCTTTGCAAGCATGATCTGATGCTCGACTATTGGATTTGCATAGCTACGGATAATGCAACTCTCGAACCAGATCATGACTTCACTAATAACCGAAATGTCATAGTTGATGGCAAGGAAGGAGAGATATGGCATCTTTGGATTGACACTTGTATTAATGCTTTTCTTATTTATAGAAGGACCAAGTGTGATATTGTCTGTTTCGCGCTCAAAGATGGTGGCAGACTTCTTGCCGGTGATTGACTTACGGTATAATGATTCTGAAATGATCTCGTCGTTTTTGAGAGAGATGTAGTAGCAATACTCATTTTTTGCAATTCTAAAGAACATACGGAACTCTGTGGGTTCGTCTGCTGAATCCTGGTCGAATAGGAATGGTACTGCATCAACCTTTTGCTGAAGGATGAGATTCTGTCGGTTCTTTTCCAGTTCATGTACAGGCTTTACGATAGTGGAAATTACGCATGAAAGAGCCTGGAGAAGGTTAGACTTACCACCTCCGTTTGGTCCATATATAACACTTACAGGTAACAGGTCAGTTGCCTTTCCTTCTGTGATCAATGTTTCTTTGAATTCAGGAAGCGTGGCTGCCTGAAAATCTAAGGTTGTTTCTCCCTTGTAAGACTTAAAATTCTGAAATGAAAACTGGCATAACATGATTTGTAGCCTCCTTTCCTAAGAATATTATATGCTTAATAAATGGAAAAATCAAGTTTTATAAGACGAATAAGAAAAATAATTACTGAAACTAAATATAAAATAAAGATATCTGTACTAAAACTCTTGCCTTTTGTGATTGTTGTGATTATTCATGTATTAGGGTACCCCAGATTTATTTGATTCAATTCAGATATATGCAGGCTTTTTAATCTTTTTTCAGCATTTACCGGAATTATCTCGTCAAAAGGTGCTTAGGAAGATAGAAAGGTTCCGGGATGGAACCGGATTGGAAAGGAGACGCACCTGAGATGAGCGGTAACAAAAAGAAAGAGCTGCCTTGGTGGCAGAAGTACACATTGACATTAAATGAAGCATCGGAGTATTTCGGAATCGGATACAAGAAGTTGAAGCTGTTTGTGCAGGAGCATTCAGATGAGGATTTTGTCCTTTGGAATGGGAACCGAGCACTGATCAAACGGGAGCAGTTTGAGAAGTACATGGACAGTCAGATGAATGTGATTTAGTTTACAGAAATTTATAAAAATTTTTGTAGCAAAAGAGCCAGGGATGTGGTAGTATTATTTTACATAGTCGGATACATACTATGTAAATGAATATCATGTACTTGGCTCCCTCGATTTTGAAAGGAGACGATGTTCAATGAGCGAAAAGAGGCGCGATAGTAAGAATCGCATTCTTCGCACAGGAGAGAGCCAGGAAGCGGATGGACGCTATAAATATAGATATATTGATGCCAATGGAAAGCGTAAATCAGTTTACAGCTGGAGATTGGTGGCTACAGATAGCGTTCCATACGGAAAAAAAGATAATGCACCTTTACGAGACCAGGAGAAGCTTATCAACAGAGATCTGGATGATATGATTGTTCCTGATGGAGGCGGCTTAACGGTTAGTCAATTAGTCAGCAAGTACATTGCGACAAAGACAGGCGTTAAGCATACAACCAGAGCAGGCTATGGAACAGTGATGAATCTGCTTGAGAAGGATCCATTCGGAGACAGGAGAATCGATAAAGTAAGATTATCCGATGCAAAAGAATGGCTCATCAAATTACAGCAGGTAGATAAGAAAAGCTATTCAGCAATTCACTCTATCAGAGGTGTTGTGAGACCTGCATTCCAATTGGCAGTTGATGATGATATATTAAGGAAGAATCCTTTTGAATTTCAGCTTGCAACTGTACTGGTAAATGACGCGGTCACTCGTGAGGCCATTACAAAGAAACAAGAAAAAACCTTTCTTGAATTTATTAAAAATGATGCGCACTATTGTAAATATTATGATGGTATGTATATTCTGTTTAAAACAGGGATGCGTATTTCGGAGTTTACAGGTTTGACGCTGAAGGATCTGGACATGGAGAATAGAACCATCAATATCGACCATCAGCTTCAGAAGACCGGGACGTTGGTTTACATTGATACAACAAAAACCTACGCCGGTACCAGAG
This sequence comes from uncultured Blautia sp., assembly GCA_900547615.1. Taxonomy (GTDB): domain Bacteria; phylum Bacillota; class Clostridia; order Lachnospirales; family Lachnospiraceae; genus Blautia_A. Next base: position 7,021 of record URHH01000036.1, read on the forward strand.
TGATTCCGATGCAGGATGATGTGTATGAATGCTTTCAAAATATTATCAAGGCGAGACCTAAGCTTAAGGTGGAACCCATGATTGATGGCTATTCCGGTTTTCTTTGTTTTGATAAGGATGGTAAGCCGATGGTGGCCATGCACTGGGAGAAATATTTTCAGCATGCAGTGCAAAAGTATAATCGCATTTATCGCATTCAGCTTCCAAAGATCACACCACACGTTTGCAGACATACGTATTGCTCTAATATGGCTAAGTCCGGAATGAATCCTAAAGTGCTTCAATATCTGATGGGACATTCAGATATCAGTGTCACTCTCAATACCTATACACATCTTAAATTGGATGATGCGATAGAAGAAGTAGAGAAGCTTGCACGTATGCAGGCAGAGGCAAATGAAGAGTTTAGACACATGGGGTTGAAGGATGATATACCAACAAAGAATGGTGGCAGAAAGCTTGACTAAGACAGCATAAAGACTGAAGACTTCAGAATTTTATTGCCGATTTCTGAAAGGGAAAATCAAGGTTGTAAAAGGATGAAATGTAGCATACAGAGCTAAGCTATGGTCTAAAAATGGTCTAAATACATTTTGGAACAATCATAGAGATTTGGATCCAAAATAGTAAAATATGAGTATTATCAGCCATTGGTGGTCAGTAAATGTTTCATAACATTTGCCGAAAATGCTGAAATGTAGATAGGATGGGCACAGGTTACAGGTCCTTAAAAAATTTTGAATCAAAAAAGACCAGAAATAGACCAGAAAAAGCTAATGGTCTAAACTTGAAAAAATAGTCCATTTTAGACCAATATTTAGACCGTTTGGTGGAATAAATATGCCGAGATAAACAAAAATAAGCCGAGAAATAGGAAAATGGTCGATAGACTGAAAATGTGCGCAAAGCCCCATAAAATAAGGAAAAACCGAGAAAATCCAAGATGAGATAGGAGTTAAAAATATATGATACGAGTACTTTTCATCTGCCACGGCAATATCTGTACTTTACCATACAAACAGGACAAACTAAACTATCTGTAACGATAGGAATATAGAGGAGGAAATCAATGATAAGAGTAGCTTTTTGCTGTCATGGAAATATTTGTCGATCAACTTTAGCTGAGAGCGTATTTACCCATAAAGTAAACGCTTTGGGTTTGGAAAGTCAGTTTATGATAGACAGTTTTGCAACCAGTAGAGAAGAAATTGGAAACACTCCCCATAGGGGAACGGTAAACAAACTGAGAGAGGTAGGAATCCCTTTAGTGCCTCATATAGCTAAGCAGATTACGTTATCCGATTATGATAAGTTTGATTATATTATAGGCATGGATACCGCCAATATACGGAATCTCAACAGGATGTTAAAGGGAGATCCTGAGGGAAAGGTATACAAGCTTCTTTCCTTTGCAGGATCGGGCAGAGATATAGCAGATCCATGGTACACAGGTGATTTTGATGAAACCTATGAGGATGTAATGGAGGGATGTGAGGGTTTCTTAAAGTACCTGATGGAACATGGAGAAATTGAAAATTAGGACTAATAAGAGGAGCGATTGAGATGGTCACTCCTCTTTAATTTTATAAAAATGAACAATATACACAAAAGATATTAGCAAAAACCTATATAATATGTATGAAATGCACAAAAAATGATTGACAAAAGATTTATTATAAGATATGGTAAAGGAGAAAACAAACAGGATTCAAGCAAGAATTTAAACAGGAATAACAGGATCAAAACAGGAGGAAAAAAGATGGTAAGAAGATTGATTAGAGAAGATGGAGATTTATATTATCAGGAAGAGCTGAACATTGAAAAGAAAAACGGGGAAACGGAATGGATTTGTCTTTGTATTGATCGTGAACATGGTGTACGGGTTTTTATTCAGGATATGTGTTATCTGTTTGATAATGATTTCTCTGGGTATCTGGAGCAGATGCACAAAGACAGTGAGCCGGAATACGCCTATATTGATAAACAGAATCCTGAGGATGAAGTTATTGATTTAGCGGTTGCGGTTGATATGGCGTACAGCATACCAGAGCCGGACAGATTAGCAATTATGAATCTATTAACAAAGGCTGAGGATCGTTTAGTGAATATATGGTAAAACATAAAGCCCCTTGTAAAGTGTTTTAGAGCCTTACAGGGGGCTTAGTTTCTGGGAGGTGGTGTTTTATGTTTGGACAATGAAAAGAGTAAATTAGGCTGTTATGGGATTATTCTAACCTGTAATAAATATCATGAAAATATGTCTGTGGATGAAGCAAAGAAAAGTATTAAACGGCTTTTAAGTGCTCTTAGAATACGGGCAAACCGTGAAAATTGGAGTTATTCTATCTTCATTGGTTTTAGTGTCAGTAATCAAAAGATAAAGAAAGAACGCCCCCATTTTCATATATTGCTCACAGCTGATCCGGGAGCTAAGGTGGCAAGATGGATCAATGATTATTGGAATCCCCCCAAAAAATCCAGACGAGAACATATAGGCATTGTGAAACGTCAATCACTCAATCCTAAAGGTGTGGGATATTTTAGAGATGTATATATTCACAATCAATCTGAGTTTATTAGAGAACAACATAAAGGACTTTAAATGAGAAACATTTTTGAACCTAAAAACAGCTAATTTTCTTAGTAAAATCAAGGCTTTTGAACGTTTGGCGTTTGGGTACTGGTTATTATATTATTAGTGATAAGCATTGTAGGGAGGTGTAAACATGAAGATTGTAACCAGAGATAAAAAAGAGCTGAGTATGGAAGAATGTACAGAGCTGTTACAGATCAGTAAAACATCTGTACAGAATCTCCTCAAAAAAGGAGAGCTTGAAGCTGTATACCATAATTTAGGAACCGGTACAGGAGGCAGAATTAGGAGAATCACCCTTGCAAGTGTAGCAAGGTACACAAAAACTAAAATTCAAGGAGGAAACACTGATGAGTGAAGTAAGTAAAGTAATTGGGAACGCATTAAACATAGAGGATCCGGGAAGTGAAGCGGATTCTTTAGCAAACAAAGCTGTACAAGAAAGCCTTTCAAGAAGATTAAGCGGTTTAATCCCCTCATCCCCGGATACTTTAGCCGCAAAGTATATGGATATGCCAATAAAGGAGCTGTTAGCAGAACAGAAAAAGGTTGAGGGCAATATTGAGAGTGCGAAGAAAACTCTTGACATGATTATTAAACGGGAATATGAGCGTTATATGAAAGAGTTAGAGAAATCCAAGTATATTATACTTTCTCAGGATGAGGCAGATTATAAGGCTCGTGGCTACATCAAATCTCATATTATTGGAACCTACGGAGCTACAGAGCGTGAAAAGGCTGTACATAAAGAGTATGACAATAACATGATTGAACTTAGAAATCTCAAACGAGAAAGAAACGCCTTGTTAGTGGCTAAACAGGCTTACATTGATAAAAACAGCGATATTATCAAGGCAGAACTGGACAAGAGACGGCTGAAAGAATTACAGGAAAGCGGCTTATTGGATGAGCTGGATATTGAGTGATAATGAGGAGTAATAACATATGTTATAGGGTACAAAAAGGGATTTTAAAATCAGCTGAGTTCAGCATAAAATAAGGCTTTTTCCTTTAGTACCCCACTCCCCTACTTTTTGAGGAGGTGAGAACGTGCCAAGAGCGGCAAAGCTGGACACCACTACAGTAAAGAAAATGTTAGCTGGTGTAGCTAAAGAGGTTAAGGATGGAACCTTAGACCCGAAAAAGGCAAATTGTATGATCTCAGCGTTTAAGGCTATTTTATATGGGAATCAGTTAGAGAACACAGAGCGGCGGCTTGCTGTGGATGAGGCTATAGCAGATTATCAGAGACAGATGATTGAGTTCATGGACGGAAAAAGACCTTTACCGCCTATGAATGATTTTAATGAGGAGGCTGTACTAAATAAGAATGAAGAGCAAGAAAGCCCTTGATCTTTGCAGAGAGTGTCGAGAAATGCTTCTGTCAGAGATTTCTACAGTTGAACGGAAAAAAGTTTTAATTGTAAAATTATGGGAGCGGCTGTGGATGTAATTTTAAAACTAAACATACAGGAATTATTAGGAGTTACGCCAGAGGATATACAAAAAGGTATTGTTAAATTAAATAGGCTGAAAACATTAGCAGTTGCTAAGGATAACAATTTTCCGAAAACTTATGTAACGGGAAACATTGACATAATGTTAAAATGTCTAAATAGTTGCTTTATACCAGATTCTAATATATGGCTGGGAACAGATCAGGCGGCTGAAGAGGCTGTGAGGAGGTTAGATGATGCGATACAATTATGATCCTCTGTATAAACCTTTCTACTGCTACCTAACCCGGCATGATAATAAAGTCGGGGTAAATGCAGAGCTGAGGGAGCAGATAGCCCGGTTAGTGTGGAAAGCTAAACAGGAGCTTGATACAAGAGCCGCTTATAATGTTCCTCTAAAGCTCTATAACGAGTATTCAGAGGCATTACAGAAGCTTACAGAGCAGATTGAGCCGGGATCAGATAACCGGGAGACATTAAAACTTGCAGAGCAAGCCCGGAAATACTTAGATAAGCGTATGCTTTACCGGGTAAGGGTAAAGAGCAGAGTATATTGAATCAAGAAAGGGTGATATAATGGGGACTATGTTTGAGATACCCGGATGGGATGAGTTTGTAGCCCGGTGTGAGGGTGTAGTAGATAAGTGGGAGGATAAGAAAAAGCTCCTCTTACAGAAGATGGCTAATATTTGTCTTGAGGAAATAACTCCTCTGATCCCGGTTGATACCTCTAACCTTGTAAGTAAATTTCAGGTTGGAGTAATAACGCCGGATTATGCAGAGGTAGGAACTAATGTAGAGTATGCACTCTATGTTAATGATGGTCATGCACAGCATAGGAGATTTTTACCTATAAAGTATATTTCTGTAAATGGGAAAGGGTTGAATAAGACTGAAATTATAGCTAAATATGGAGAAAAATTTAAAGGCAAGAAAGGCGGGATTGGGGGAATAATGTTAAAAGAGCGTTATATCCCCGGTGTGTTTTTTCTGGAGAATGGTATGCAAGCGGCTACTCCCAGAATGAAAAGACTGGGGGAGAGCTTTATGGTTCAAATTGGCAGAGAGATAGAGGGCTCTGGAATATGAAGAATAGGAGTGGTGTAATAACTACTCCTATTTTTTGTTAACTATGTGGTGTTAGAACGTACAGTTTTGTGGAACAGAAAAACATGTGGGTATCAATTTAAACGTATTAAAAATAATATCAAAAGTTATTGACTTTTTTCTTATAATGGCTTATTATTTAGTATATAAATAGACGAACGTCTAAATAAATACTTAGGAGACTGAAATGGGTAAAGTATATGGTTATTGCAGAATCTCTACAGCAAAACAAAGCATAGAGAGACAGATCCGCAATATACAGGCAGAAAACAACAAGGCGGTTATTGTACAGGAAGTCTTTACAGGCACAAAGATAACCGGGCGTAAAGAGTGGGAAAAGCTCTTAAAGAAAGTAAAGGCTGGGGATACAATTATTTTTGATAGTGTTTCCCGTATGAGTAGAAACGCTGATGAGGGAATTGAGGTATATTTTAAGCTGATGGATCAGGGAGTAAACCTTATCTTTCTTAAAGAGCGTTATATTGATACTGATACCTATAAAAACGAAATCAAAGACCGTATAGAGCTTACAGGGGCTGATGAGGATGAGATTTTTAAAGGAATCAATAACTACTTTAGAAAATTGGCAAAACGTCAGATCAAAATAGCTTTCGATCAGGCAGAAAAAGAGGTTGCTGATCTTCACCAGAGAACCAGAGAGGGAATTGAAACCGCCCGGTTAAATGGAAAACAGATAGGCAGAGTTAAGGGCAGAATTATTACTACAAAGAAATCTGTAGAAATGAAAGAGAAAATTCAGAAAATGGCTAAGGACTTCGGCGGCAATATGACAGATAAAGAAGTTATTGAAACTCTCAAGATTGCAAGAAACACTTATTTCAAGTATAAGCGTGAGCTTAGAGAGGAGGCGGCTAAGTGTACAGAGTAATCTCTCACTTACAGAACGCTACAGAGGCGGTTTACAGGCTCCAGAATAAAGCTGAGGTTAAATATACCGGGCATAGCTGGAAAGATCAAAAGAAACGGCTCTATACCCCTGTAAAATACAAAGGTGTTATAGTTGGCTTTACCTGTAAAGCTACGCTCTCATCTCAGGAAATACAGCTTTATAGCCTCTCTGCTGAGGGGAAAGCATACATAGCATATAATAAGCAGATAGGCGGCTCTATGTTATCCTGAGAGGGTTGAGGAACTGGGCGGCGTGGTTGCTGTATATGAGATCTGTATAAAACGGGGGATCACATGGGAGGAACTGTTAAACTGCTATTATGAGTATGAGCCGTCTTTAGTAGACGGGGGATGGAAAACGTTAGAAACGGCGTACAAGCTACTATTGAGCCTCTGAGAGCGTTCTATATTGCTTAGTTTGGAAATATAAGAATTGGCTATCAAATGGCGTATAGAGGTATTTAAAGCGTCTTAACCGTTATCCTCAAAAAATAATAAATTGAGGAGTATCTTGTCTAATTTTTAAGTATTAAGTAGTTATTACTTAAAAATTGAGGGGTATTTTCTTACAGGATCACATAGGAGGAAACAGGATGGTACAAGAGAAATTGAGAGCGGTATTTTATGCCAGAGTGTCTACTGCTGAAGAGGAACAGCTAAAAGCATTACCAAAACAGGTTGAGGAGTGCAAAGATGTTATTGTTTCTAAAGGTTGGAAGCTGATAGATGGTTATGTGGATGAGGGAAAGAGCGGAACTAAAACAGATGGTAGAAAGGCATATAAGAAGCTTTTAGTTGATATGCAACAGGATAAATTTGAGATTGTCGTTGTAAAGTCTCAGGACAGGTTACAAAGGAACACTTTTGACTGGTATAGATTTACAGATCTACTGAATAAAAATAAGAAAAAGCTGTTCCTCTATATGGATAATAAATTTTACGAGCCCTCAGAGGATGCTCTTATAACCGGGATTAAAGCTATTTTAGCAGAGGAATACTCAAGAGATCTTAGTAAAAAGCTTAACAATTCCAATAAAAGAAGAATCGCAAAAGCAAGAGCCGGAGAGCCTGTATCTGCTATGGGAAATGGTCAGACATACGGGTATAAGATTGTAGAGGGGAAATGGGTGGTAGATGAGAGCCAGAGGGAAGTGGTAAGAAAGATGTATGAGCTTTATAGTGAGCTCCATAGTATCCGTAAAGTTAGAAATGTTCTCAATGAGCAGGGATACAGAAACCAGAAAGGAAATCTGTTTACTGAGGAGGTAATAGGCAGAGTTGTAAAAAATGTGATGCATAAAGGCTGGGTGATCTTAAACAGGCATCATAGGGACTTTGAAAGTAAGGAAATTATTGAGAAACCAGAGAAAGAGTGGGTAATTGTAAAGAATGATCACGAGGCTATAGTGTCAGAAGAGCTTTGGGATAATGTAAATGATGAGATTCAGAGCCATAGGAATAAAGGTAACTCTGGTTGTAGAGGTAAGAGGGGCGGAACTTCTCATCTCAGTGGTAAAATGTTTTGTGGTTGTTGTGGCAAGGTTTTATGGAAACATGAATCAAAAGGCTCATATAAAGCAAAAGATGGGAGAAAGAGCAATTATAAGACCTATACACAATGGTATTGTAGTGGTAAAATGGGAAGAGGAGAATTAGCTTGTAGCGATCCGGCTACAATATCAGGGGTAAAACTCAATAAATATCTGGTAGAAATGGCAGATTTGCTTTTAGATTACAGTACAATAGAGTATAGTAAGAATCTCCTAAAAAGAAGAACTTTAAAGTGGTTGGAAGATCTTAAAAATCAGCTTTCTACTCCTACGGATAATGAGAGAGTAGAAAAGGCTGTGGCAGATCTGGAGCGTAAGAGAGGGAACCTCATAGATCTTTATACAGATGGACTTATTACAAAAGCAGAATTTAAAAGTAAATCTGTAGAGCTGGAGAATGAATTGGAGAAACAGCAAGCTCTTTTAGATGCACAAGAGATTAATCCTGATATTAAAGCTATTGAGGATACCATAGCGAATATTGATGAAGAGATAGAGGCGTTGTATGAGGATCAGACAATGGTAGAAGAGAAAAAGATCCAGTTCATTACAGAGCATATTAAAAAGATTATAGTGATGAGTAATAATGATATATTTGTAACTTTAGACAGAGTAGCAGGAGCCGTTCTTTTCATTGATAAAACAGATGCAAGATTCCATGTAGTGCCTATGGATGAGTATGATTCAGAAGAATTAAGCAGAGTAGGTATAACAGAGAATGAAATTGTACCGTTTGATAGGGAAAGTATGCCGCAGCCCAATGGCTGAATTTATTTTTAAAAACATGGTTTCTTCCATGAATCTGGAATCAAAATTTCATATTGAATCAGCGGCAACCAGTACAGAGGAAATCTGGAATGGAATGGGAAATCCCGTATATCCGCCGGCAAGGGAGGAATTGGCGAAGCATGGTATTCGCTGTGACGGAAAACGGGCAGTTCAGTTAAAGAAAAGCGACTATGAGAAATACGATTATATTCTCGGCATGGAGGAGAGAAATATCCGCAATATGATGCGGATTCTGGGAAGTGATCCGGAAAATAAAGTAAGGCTGTTTCTTTCATACAGCAGCCGTCCGCGGGATATTGCGGATCCCTGGTATACGGGAGATTTTGAGAGCACATACAGAGACATCGTGGAAGGATGCGAAGGATTTTTGCAATATTTGAAGGAAAATGGTAAGTTGTCTTATTAATAATCCGGAGATTTGTCGAACGAATTTTCTTTACAAACAAATAAACATCATCTATACTGTAATTACAGTAGCTCAAGGGAGCGTCTGCTCCCTTCTTTTGTGTAGAAAATTCTTTTTTGCAGGGATTTTCTGTACAGGAATCTATTTTATCCGGGCAGTCTGTCCGACTTTTATTCACAAAGAAAGAAGGAATTGCATATGGAATTGATGTATGAAGAGTTTGTAGGGAAACTGCGCCTTGTTTTAAAAGAAACAATGCGGATTTCGGAAGAAAAGATTTACTTTCAGGAAAAAGGCGGACCGTATACGCCCGCAGGAGATAAATTATTTATAGAACTCTCAGGTTATGATGGGACGAAGGAGGTGTGTGGTTTTTATGCAGAAGATTTGTATGAACGTTATTGCAACGATGTTTCTCTGGAAGAAATTGCAGAAATGATTATGATACAGCTTAAAAAAGTTTCCGGAGAAGAATTTGTAAAAATTGCAGAGAGGCTCAGCGCATACGAAAAAGCAAAAGATTATCTTTTTATACGTCCTCTGAATTTAAAGAAGCATGAAGAAAGCCTGAAGGGAGTTGTTTATGCAGCGGAAGGGGAGATTGCGCTTGTGCTGTATATGAAAATATCGGAAGATGGAGAAATGGTAAACAGCACAAAGGTTATGAGGAGATTTGTAGCTGGATGGGGAAAGGATGTGGTGGAAGTATTTAAAGAAGCGATATATAACACATATCGTATGTCTCCTCCAAGGATTTATGAATGGCAGAAGCTTCTTTATAATCCGGCGTATGAAGGAGAAGAATTTATGGAAAAAGATATAAATCTCAGAAAAGATGCAGTGAGGGGGAATTGTCTCAGTACAGTAAAAAAGACAAACGGTGCAGTTGCCGTGTTTTTACCGGGTGTGGCAAAACGGCTGAGTCAGCTGCTGGATGCGGATCTGTATCTTGCATTTACAAGTATTCATGAGGTAATGGTCCACAATGCAGATCTGGTTTCTCCGGAGGACTTAAAAGAAGTTCTGGCAGAGACGATTCAGGAAGCCACGGAAGAAGAGGATTATTTATCTTCGCACATTTATCGTTACAGCCAGACAACAGGAGAATTTACCTGTCTGTAGGGGAATACAGGACATTTACAAAAAAAACGGCATATCTTATTGTATAGAAGATAAGAAAGGAAGAAAAAGTATGCCGTATTCAATTATGCTGGATGCAGGCCACGGCGGAGCTGACCCGGGTGCAGTTTATGAGGGGCGTCAGGAAAAAGATGATAATTTGAAGCTTGCTATGGCTGTTGGAAAAATTCTGGCAGATAACGGAATAGATGTTTTGTACACAAGAACAACAGATGTATATCAGACACCCTTTGAAAAGACGCGTCTTGCAAATCAGGCAGGAGTCGATTATTTTATTTCTTTTCATAGAAACAGCAGTCCGCAGGCAAATCAGTACAATGGGGTGGAGGTGCTGGTTTATGATAAAAGTGGAGTAAAGTACGAAATGGCGCAGAATATTGTAGGCGCGCTTGGAAAACTGGGGTTCCGGGAAATTGGAGTGAAGGAAAGACCGGGTCTTGTGGTGCTTAGAAGAACTAAAATGCCTGCTTTATTAATCGAGACAGGATTTATCAATTCTGATACAGATAATCAGATTTTTGATGACAAGTTTCAGGAAATTGCAGAAGCAATAGCAGAGGCAATTACAGGAACGCTTGATGAAGAAACCGTAGAGTCGCCTTTGTATTACAGAGTGCAGGTTGGCGCTTTCCGAAACAGGGAAAATGCCGACAGACTTGTGTATCAGCTTACGGATAAGGGATTTCCGGCATTTCTTCTATATGAAGACGGTTTTTATAAAGTGCAGGTTGGCGCTTTTTTACAGCTTGGAAATGCAATCCGTATGGAACAGCGTCTGCGCGATGCGGGATACAGTACCGTGATTGTCACAAAATAAGTGATGTGGTAGAATAGAAAGAAAAGTACAGGCGGGTAAACAATGGAAAGATACAGAGCATTTTTAAAAGAGATAGAGGAGTTTATTTTTGTGGAGGATAGTCCGGAAAAGTCAGATGTGATTTTTATTCCGGGAAACGGGTATCCTCATATGGCAGAAAGAGCAGCGCAGCTTTATAAGGAAAATTATGCGCCGTATGTGCTGCCGAGCGGAAAGTACAGTGTGACAAAGGGCTGTTTTTCCGGAGTACTTGCAAAAAAAGAAAAGTATACGGGAACGTTTTCTACAGAATGGGAGTTTTTAAGAAGCGTACTTCTGGACAATGGCGTTTTGGAACAGGCAATCCTTCGGGAGGATAATGCAACTTTCACGTATGAGAATGCCCTGTATTCCAGAAAGGTAACAGATGCTGCCGGGATTGTTGTGAGAAAGGGGATTCTCTGCTGTAAGGCATGTCATGCGAGAAGGTGCAAAATGTATTATCAAATAGCATATCCGAAGGCTGAGTTTTTTGTATGTGCATCTGATGCAGATGGGATTACAAGGGAAAATTGGAACAGTACAGAGGAAGGCATACAGACAGTGATGGGAGAGCTTGAAAGGATTATCCGGCAGTTTTCGCTGCTGATGCCGAAATAAAAAATAAGAAAGCCCTGGACTTTGTTTTAATGTCAAAGTCCGGGACTCTTGTTTTTAAAAACTTATTTATTGTCAGAAGTTTCCGGAAGCCAGATATGTACGGCTTCAATTCGGTTTTTATCCAACTCGTCTACCACAAGACGGATTCCGTTTTCCAGAGTAACGGATTGCCCCTGGGAAGGAAGAGAGTCGAGTTGTTCGATGATATAACCGCCGACAGAATCGTAATCTTCTGATTCCAGATGAATGGACAACGCCTCATTAATATCGTCGAGTTTGGCAGAACCAAGAGCGATGTATTCTTTACCGGGTTGGATTTCTTTTAAATCTTCTTCTTCGTCTTCATCATACTCATCACGGATTTCTCCCACGATTTCTTCCAGAAGATCTTCCAACGTGACAAGACCGGCAGTAGAGCCGTATTCGTCAAGGACAATGGCAAGATTTACAGATGCCTTCCGCATTTCTACCATTAAATCGGCAGTCCTTTTATATTCATATGTGAAATATGGTTCCCTCAGAATCTTTTGTATGGAAAATTCCTGATTTTTGGGATAAAGGATTAAATCTTTTATGTTAATGATTCCTACAATATTATCTGTGGTTTCTTCATAAACCGGGAAACGGGTATGCATGTCTTCCCGGAATATTTCCATCAACTCATCATAAGTGGAGTTAATGTCCACAAAAGTCATGTCGATTCTTGGAATCATAACATCTTTTGCCGCGGAATCACCAAAATCAAACACATTGTAAATCATCTGTTTTTCTTCCCGTTCGATAACGCCGTCTTCCTGACTTACATTTACAAGAGTACGAAGTTCGTGTTCTGTCATAGGATTTGCTTTTGCATTAGGGTCTACACGAAGAAGAAACATTACGCCGTTGCCAAGCTTTCCTACAATGAAAACTACAGGAGTTAGAAGAATTGTAAGAAAATAAATGATTTTGGCATAAGACAGAGCAATTTTCTCAGCATGAAGCGATGCCAGTGTTTTTGGCGTGATTTCACCAAAAAGCAAGATGATAAGGGTAAGTACCCCGGTTGCCGCTCCCACATAGACGTTGCCAAGCACCTGGATGGTAAGGGTTGTCATAAGAGAAGAAGCGGAGATGTTTACAATGTTGTTTCCAATTAAAATTGTGCTGAGCATTTTGCTGGAATTTGAAATTACCTTGTCCAGTATAATTGCCCGTTTGTCTCCCTGCTCTATAAGAGCCTGAATACGAATGCGGTTTACTGTTGTCATCGCTGTTTCTGCGGAAGAAAAAAATGCAGAAAGAAGAATCATAAGTACAATAGTAACCGCTTGTATGGGAACACTTGAATCCAAAATTTGTTCACTCCTTATTTTTTAATATTTGAATAAAAATATACATGATTTTGACGAAAAATGCAAGGGGTGAAAAAAGTAATTTCGGGGGTGTAAAAAACAGGGGAAATGTGGTATAATTCTTTCGACAAAAAATGAAAAAATATTATTACAAAATCTTTACAAAATGGTAAAGATTTGTTATTATAACAGAGATACAGATGTATCAGAACAGATACACATAAATGAAAAACAGATAAATTTTTTGATATAGATGACGCAAAAGCGTTCCCGGGAGGTAAACATGGAGCAGAAGAAAATGGTAAAAAAAACAAATAGAAAAGGTATTTCCGTTCTGGCAGCGGCAGTTTTGACAGCGTCTTTGCTGGGAGGACAGGTATATCCTGTGACTGCATCAGCTGAATACAGTACTACTATAACAAAAGGAAGCCTGATACCGGACAACGTAACAATTTCAGAACCGATGGCACTTTCCGGGGTTTCTCTTCCAGAAAGTGAATATGGAACTCTGACCTGGGCTGATGAAGCTTTTGTTCCTACGGAACATGTGCAGTCCTGCGAGGTTATATTTACGCCGTCAGGAAAAGCAGATGTATCCGGTGTTTCCGGCTATGATAAAGAAACGGGGACAGTGATCGGATATGTAAATGTGGTGGTAAGCAGTCTTGCAGAACAGGAAGAAGAGTATGAAGAATCTCCGGAAGAAAATCAGGATCAGGACACAGAAACAGAAGAGCCGGAAATAACTGAGACTCCGGAAGCAGGAGAGACACCAGATGAAGAAGAACCAGAGGCAACGGTAACGCCGGAAGCAACAGTAACTCCAGAAGTGACAGAAGCACCTGATAAGGAAGAGCCTGAAGCAAGCGCAACTCCGGAAGCAACGGTAACTCCTGGATTGACAGAGACTCCGGGAGCAGAAGAAACGCCTGAGGGAGAAGTACCAGAGGCAACGATAACTCCGGAAGCAGACCCTGAGATCACAGAAAACCCGGAGGAAGAGGAGGATAATATTTTTGACCGTCCGCAGGATCCTTCTGAGGAAGAGCAGGACCGTCCTTCAGATATGGAAGAAAATCTTACAGAGCAGGAAATGGCAGAGATGGCAGAACAGAATCATACCTGTAACGGGATTTCTGTTTCCGGCATCAATCTTCCGTGGTATGTACAGTTCCGTGCCACAAGCGGGGAAAGCTATGATTTTACAAACGAGGAAGACGCAGCAATTTTTAAATCCTATGAGTTTGAATTATGGGATTTAAAGAACAATACAGAATATGCCATTCCGGACGGGCAGTATATCAGTGTGACAGTTCCTGTAAAAGATGGATATGATTATTCCGTAGAGCATCTCCTTGATAATGGAGCAATGGAGACGATTATTCCAAATGTGGAAGATGGAGTTATGGTATTCAGCACACATTCTTTCAGCCCGTTTGGAATTGCCGGAAGTAAGCCGATCGTAGATAACGGAATTGCAGAGGACGGATATGGCGGAAATGCAAAGCCTACAAAGGCTCCTGAGGCAACAAAAACGCCGGAAGCAACGAAAGCTCCTTCTTCTGATGGGAAAGATCAGGGAACTTCCGATAATACAGGAGATAATACTTCTGTGCAGTCTCAGACAGATAAAACGGAAACAAATGGCAGTACTGACAGCAAAACAGAGACAGATGAAAATACAAACACATCTGACAGCAAAAAATCTGTAAACACGGGTGATTCTACTGTGATCCTGCCGTTTGTGATCCTGGTGGCAGCAGCAGTGATCGTAGTCGGCGTTGTTCTTTATCTGAAGAAAAACAGAAAATAAGAAGTCATAAGAGAAATCCCTTTTCCATATATTTTCATATGGAAGGGGGATTTTTAATTATGAAGGGAAAAGCAGTTTTAAAAGCATTGCTTTTTGCTTACGGAATTACCGGGCTTCTTCTTTTGTTCCTTGCGTTTTTGCTGTTTCAGTTCAATCTGGGAGAAGGAACAGCGGCAGGAGGAATCGTGGCAGTTTACGTGCTGGCTTGCTTTTTCGGAGGCTTTGCAGCAGGGAAATTTATCAGAAAAGATAAATATTTCTGGGGAACGATAACAGGGCTTGCTTATTTTCTCCTCCTTGTTCTTGTGTCTTTCGGGGTACAGGGAAAGTGGGATATGACGGTACAGCATGTGATAACTACATTTTTTATGTGCCTTGGCGGCGGAGCTCTTGGCGGAATGCTCTCCTGAGAGAAATTTGCACAAAAAAGTCTTTTAAATTATAAAAATGTATGCTATACTATCCCAAGAAATATTTATATATTAAGGAGGATATACGATGGAGCATATCAAAACATTAAATACAAAAAATTTACAGAACACAGTAAAAAAAGGCGGCTGCGGAGAATGCCAGACATCTTGTCAGTCTGCTTGTAAAACTTCCTGTACAGTAGGAAATCAGAGCTGCGAGCATAAATAAGGCGGCTGTAGAAAAACATCGGGCAGCGGGTATGTATCCGCTGCTTCTTCTTGTATAACAGGAAATTATAATGTTCGAAGCGGACTTGTCCGCTTTGTTCTTTTTATGAAAATCAGCAGAAAGGATTAAGAAAAATGAGTCTGATTCACCGTTATCAGAGCAACGGCTACAACATTGTTCTGGATACATCTTGTAGATGAAGTTAAATATGAAGTGCTTCCTTATCTTGAGGAGGGGATGGACACCGCTGAGATTATACAGAAGCTTGACGGTCGTTTTAATGAAAAAGATGTGGAAACTTCTGTTTCTGAATGCAGGAAGCTTGCAGAAGAGGGAATGCTTTTCACAAAAGATATTTATGAGGCTGCAATCGAAGAATTTACAGACAGCAGACAGACAGTAGTAAAGGCGCTTTGCCTTCACATTTCCCCTGACTGTAAACTTGCCTGCACTTCATCA
>URHH01000037.1 GCA_900547615.1 uncultured Blautia sp.
TCTATGTTTGTCCTGTTTTTTCCGAAATCTATGCGGTCGCATTCTTTTTTTGTGAGGACACCCTCTTCGATTAAATCCTCCAGGCTGATAAAATAAGGATTTCCGGCAAAGGTGGAAAAGGACTGATAGGGGGAATCCCCGTAGCTTGTCGGTCCAAGGGGCAGAATCTGCCAGCAGCTCTGTCCTGCTTCTTTTAATGCGTCCACAAAGTCATAGGCGCTTTTGGAAAAGCAGCCGATTCCGTATTTTGAGGGCAGACTGCTTACAGGAAGCAGAACCCCGCATTCACGTTTCTGATTCATAGTAGTTGTCTCCTTCTGTGTTATGCAGAAAATGAAAGACTGCCTTACAGTCAGAGTGATTTTCTGCTGATATGTCATATTATAGCATAGATGAGGGGAAGTGTGAGGGGAATATTTAAAAATTGTGTGTGGAGATTATTGAGATGTGAAAAAAGTAGGAGGAGATGAGAAAAGTGAAGGAAGCAGGAACCGGAATGATAAATGGAATGTTGCAGATAATTATGATATTATGAGGTAAGTAAAACATAAAAAAGAATAGGTGTGTGATCTCATGCAAAAGTTAAAAAAGTGGTTTATTAATTTAAGCATTCAGAGAAAATTGCTGTATTGTACAGTGGGAATCAGTCTGATTTTAATATTGTCAGCCAGCCTCTCATTATATATAGCGGCAGCAAGAATTGTGACAACTCAAACAAGAAAACAGTCGGCGGGAGTGATTGAAGAATTGTCCGTAAATCTGGATCATTATTTTCAGCTGGTAGAGATGGAAACTACGAATAAAGATATTGAATTTCAGGCATTACAGGCACAGATAAATCCTCATTTTCTGTATAATGTTTTAGATACTATAAACTGGATGGCGAGAAAGAAGGGGGAGGAAAAAAATCTGCCAGATTGTTTTTGGCATCATTCAGATAAGACTCGTTGTATGCGCGCATCGTCGTTTTTAATCTCCTCTCTTAGAATATCGAGAATAAAAATATCGTTCCTGTAAGAACGTCTTCCCTGGATTTCCTTTTTATAAATTTCTCTTGCTTTTGAATTCCGCGTAATAAATTTCGGATAATATATAAGCTTATCTGCCGGGACAGAGCCTTTAAATGTTAAATGATCAAAAGATTTTTTTGAAATCAACGCAGTTTGCTTTCCTAATTTTCCCAGTCACAATATCATTGTAATGATAGTAAGTCAAGCCGATGCCCTAAAATCTCACCTTCTCCTTCCTTCTGCATATCATAACAGGAGAGACCAATAAGGAGAATCTGAATGAAAAGTAAAAAGTATATCGCAACATCTCTGGCTGTGATTCTGGCGGCAGTAGCCCTGCCTGTGACTGCCTTTGCCGAAGAAAAGGAGAAGCAGGAATCTGTAAAAATCACATTAAACGAGGTAGCCCATTCTATTTTTTATGCGCCGCAGTATGTTGCCATCGAAGAAGGATATTTTGAAGAGAAAGGCCTTGACCTTACCCTTGTGACTGGTTTTGGTGCGGATAAAGTAATGGCTGCCGTTCTTTCCGGAGACGCGGAAATCGGATTTATGGGAGCGGAGGCTTCTGTTTACGCTTTTCAGGAGGGGGCAAACGACCCGGTTGTAAACTTTGCCCAGCTTACTCAAAGAGCCGGGAACTTCCTTGTGGCAAGAGAGAAAATGCCGGATTTTAAGTGGGAGGATTTAAAGGGGAAAGATGTGCTTGGGGGAAGAAAAGGCGGTATGCCGGAAATGGTTTTTGAGTATATCTTGAAACAGCAGGGAATTGACCCGGAAAAAGACCTGAAAATTAATCAGACTATTGATTTCGGTTCCACAGCAGCCGCTTTTTCAGGGGGCTTGGGAGATTTCAGCGTAGAATTTGAACCGTCTGCCACAGCTCTTGAAAAAGAAGGTGCAGGCTATGTAGTAGCTTCCCTTGGCGTAGATTCTGGCTATGTTCCGTATACGTCTTACTGTGCAAAATCCAGTTATATGAAAGAAAATCCGGAAGTGATGCAGAAGTTTACAAATGCCCTTCAAAAAGGAATGGATTATGTGCAGAATCATACGCCGGAGGAAATCGCAGAGGTGATCGCACCGCAGTTTTCCGAGACAGATTTGGAAACGATCACTGCCATTGTGAAGAGATACTATGAACAGGATACATGGAAGGAAAATCTTATTCTTGAACAGGAAAGCTTTGAGCTTCTTCAGGATGTTCTGGAAGATGCCGGAGAATTGAATAAAAGGGTAAAATACGAAAGTCTGGTGACAACAGAGTATGCGAAAAAAGCAGAAAAGAAATAAGAAGTTAAGAGTATGAGTTGCTGATTTTTACAAGCTGTGTTAAGGTAAGAAAAAACTTGTCCGGTTTTCGCGGAAAGAGAAGAGGGAAAAATGGATAAACAGAAAGTATATAAGATACGTCCGCATCATGGTATGTGCCTTGCTTATTTTGAGGGGAAAGGTTACAGCCAGGGTTTTGTGCGTCATATGGGAGAGGTTTTGTCACTTCTGGAAGAGGGCGCACTGGTGGAAATGACAGTTGCAGGAGACAATATCTGCTCTGCCTGTCCAAACTTAAAAGATGGAGTCTGTGAAACGGCAGATAAGGTAGAAACGTATGACAGGGCAGTCCTTTCTTTCTGTGATTTGAAGGAAAATGAACAACTGGACTTTTCGGAGTTTACGCAGAGAGTACAGAAAAGGATTCTGGAAACAGGAAAAAGGGAGGAAATCTGCGGAAATTGTCAGTGGAATGAAATCTGCAGAAGCAGGAAAAGCAGATGGGAAAATACGAAAATCCCGGTGAGTCGGGAGTGAATGGAACAAGGTTCTCTTTCGCGGACAGGTACAGGCAAAACCGGTTCTTCCAGGTCCGTGGACACGATTTAAAACCCCCTTTCACTTTATATAACGAGGAAGGAAATAGAAATGTGCGGATTTGTGTTATAAAATATTGACTGAAATAAGAAAGATATAGTAAAATAAGATAAACAATTTGGTGATTAAATAAACTGTATACAGAAAAAATTCCAGGAGTGTTGAGGTGGCATAAAGGAAGGAGATGATTTTATGAATAAGGCAGGAAAAGTATTGGGGATTGCTATGTGTATGCTGGGAATTGTGTCTGTATGTGAGGTAAAGGCAGAGGAGGAGAAAAATTACCAATCCTACTATGATGCAGAAGGCGAAGAATTCAGGGTATACAGTGATGAGGAAGAATTAAGACGCCTTCAGGAAGGCATGGACGGAACTTCTTATCAGGTATCTCTTGAAAAATTCAGAAATGGCAGCTCAGAATATCAATACGGAGATATTCTGTGGAATAGTTCATTTGACGAGGTGAAAGAAAAACTGGAAGACAGAGTCTCTGAATACGAAGTGGAGGGAACGCTTCCGGACAGTGAATATCGCTATTTGAAACATACTGCTGTTCAGGAACTGGAAGGACAGAAGGGAGAACTGTATTTCGAGTTTTTAAACGACAGGCTTCAGGCAGTAAGATACGATTTTTCGCTGGAAGGAGATTACGAGACATGGTTTCAGAGACAGATTGACAGTCTGACAGATTTGTATGGAGAAGAGTCTGTAAAAGAAGAGACGGAAAATGAAGAGCTTGGTTTTACAGAAAGACTTTGTAAATGGGAGCATGGGAAAACTTCCTTGCAGGCTGTTCTAATGACAGGAGAAAATGTAAAACCTTCTGCAACCATCGCCGTTGTCAACTTAGAAGAATAATTTGGTTTCAATAATAAAGCGGCGTTTCCTGTGAGTGCAGGAGGCGCCGCTGACGTTGTTATTGGGGATATTTTAAGCTGACTTGCCTTTTTATTACAGCTTACAGCAGATTTTGACTTTTCAGGTAATATTCCACCTCTTCCTTATCCTTTTTTGAAACATAAATTTCGAATATATCGCCGGAATTTTGAGGATTGCCGCCCATACTGCGGGGCACACCCCGCTCCATCAGAAGAGAATCGGTATTGTGATTGATAATGTCATATTCGTATTTGATTTCTTTAACTTCCAGTGCACTTCTTATCTTGTTAAAAATTTCCGGGGAAGTGCCGGTATAGATGCTTTCTTTATTTAATCGCATAATGACCTCCTGCGTGTAAAACTACCGTTAAATTTGTCAGAGTTGTTAAGTGCATTGGAATCACACCTTCCGCTATGATTTTTATTCATTTTACCATATGACGGATGAGAAAGAAACAAAAATATGATAAAATAATGTATATTACACAGCCTCGGATTATCTGAAATGCTCTTATCTGGAAGGGGAAATGTTGGCATAACATCTCTTCCCGTCTTGAAAATCCCTCAAAACTATACTATACTGAATCACAGAGAAAATGTAAAAAGAGGAGGAACATACCATGTTAAATACAAATGTTGCACAGCTTTTAAATACGCAGATCAACAAGGAATTTTATTCAGCTTATCTGTATCTGGAATTTTCCAATTATTATGAGGAAGAAGGTCTGAAGGGCTTTGCAAACTGGTATCGCGTACAGGCGCAGGAAGAGCGCGACCACGCAATGCTGATGATCCAGTATCTTCAGAATAACGACTGCCCCGTGGTTCTGGATACCATTGAAAGACCAGATGCAGAGCTCAACGATAAAATGGACGCTCTGAAACAGGGATATGAGCATGAGCAGTATGTGACGGGACTGATCCACAACATTTACGATGCCGCCTATACGGTAAAAGATTTCCGTACCATGCAGTTCCTTGACTGGTTTGTAAAAGAGCAGGGTGAAGAAGAGACAAAGGCTTCCGATCTGATCAAGAAAATGGAGCTTTTCGGCGGAGATGCAAAGAGCCTTTATATGTTGGACAGTGAGCTTGGTGCCCGTGTATATGTAGCGCCTTCGCTTGTATTATAAGGAGGAAACTGCAGAATGAAAATCGGATTTATAGGCTGCGGAAATATGGCGTCTGCCATGATCGGAGGAATTCTGAAAAAAGGAATTTTCACAAAAGAGGAGATCGTCGTATCAAATCTTACAGAGGAAGGCAGCAGACGAAGCAGAGAAAAGCTTGGAGTTGTCACAACAATGGAAAACCGCCAGGTGGCAGAGAGTGCGAAAATTGTTGTTCTTGCAGTAAAACCTCAGTTTTATGATGAGGTTCTGGGAGAGATAAAAGACGTTCTCACAGAAGAGCATATTCTTGTGGGAATCGCTCCGGGAAAAACGCTTTCCTGGCTGGAAGAAAAATGCGGACAGCCTCTTAAAATTGTTCGTCTGATGCCGAATACACCGGCGCAGGTAGGAGAGGGTATGACAGGAGTCTGCTTTAATGAACGGGTATCTGAGGAAGAAAAGCAGGAAATTTGCGCGATTACAGACAGTTTTGGATGTACGGAGGTGATTCCGGAACGTCTCATGGATGGGTTAAGCGCAGTAACGGGCTGTTCCCCGGCATATGTATTTATGTTTCTGGAGGCAATGGCAGATGCGGCGGTACATCAGGGAATGCCAAGAAAACAGGCATACCGCCTTGCGGCACAGGCTGTTCTCGGAAGTGCAAAAATGCTCCTTGAGACAGAAATGCATCCAGGAGAATTGAAGGATATGGTCTGTTCTCCGGCAGGCTCTACCATTGAGGGTGTGCGTATGCTGGAAAAAAATGGATTCCGAAGCGCAGTATTTGAGGCTCTTTGTGCAGCGGCGGAAAAAGGAAAGAAATTATAAGGAATTTATATAATAAAAAACAGACAGTTTTTGATAAGAGTGGTATCAGAAGCTGTCTGTTTTATATTTGATGATACAAAAATTGAGAGAGATTTATCAGCGGTTACAGCACCCAGTCTCCTTTACTTAATGTACTGTTGTGATATTTTGAAGAAAAGGTGACATCTTCTCCAAACCATGCAGGAGGAACGTAACTTTTGGCTGTTTCCTCAGAGGAAAATTCCACTTCTGCAAGAAGAAGCCCTTCATATGCTTCGTGGAAAATATCAAGCTCAATAGAAAGTCCGTCTTTTTCCGGAATGACATATCGGTCTTTACAGATAACGATACCGTCCGCTTTTTCCTTCAGGTGGTAATAAGATTCTTCTGTCAGAGGAAGGTTATATTCTTCTCTGGAAAGAAGTCCTTTTGATTTGTAAGTAAGATAATATTCATCATTCTGACGGCGGATGCGCACAACAGGATCTGTGCAGAGATAGCCCTGTTCAATATGAAGACAGGGATATTGGGACAGATTTTCGGGAAGCTGCTCTTTTTTTATCAGAAACTTTCTTTCAATCTCCATAAAATCCTCCTTATATATGTTAAAAATGTAAGAACAGTATACCCTTTTTATTGTAAAAAAGAAAGGGAAATGGTATAATAAATCCCGAAAAAAGCGCAGAAAACAGGACTTCATCAGAACAGGAGGTTTTTGGATTGAGCAGAGTATATATTTTTCTGGCAGACGGCTTTGAGGACATAGAAGGCCTGACGGTTGTAGATTTAATGAGAAGAGCAGAAATAGATATAAAAACAGTTTCCATCAAAAATTCCAAAGAGGTTACAACCTCTCACGGGATTGCGCTTCTGACAGACTGTATTTTTGAGGAGACAGATTTTTCAGATGCAGATATGCTGGTGCTTCCGGGAGGAATGCCGGGAACGAAGTATCTGGGTGAATATGCGCCTCTTACAGAGCTTTTGAAATCCTTTTACGGCAAAGGCGGCAAAGTGGCGGCAATCTGTGCAGCGCCCAGCGTTTTTGCAGAACTGGGATTTCTGGAGGGAAGAAAGGCGACCTCCTATCCTTCCTTTATGGAAAAATTAAAAGGAGCCGTTCTCACAGAGGAGCCTGTGGCAGTGGACGGCAATGTGACAACAAGCAGAGGGCTTGGGACAGCCATAGATTTTGCCCTGTCCCTTATCGGACAGTTGAAAGGAATGGAAAAAGCGCAGGAAATCGCAGAATCTATCGTATATTTTTAAAAAAACACTGGTGTTTTGATTTCGCTTGTGCTATACTACTACAATGACTGTATCCTAAGCATAGTAGGATAAAATGCAGAAATTAACTAACCTGATATAAATTTAAGGAGGAACATACAAAATGAGTTTACAGGTGGAGAAAATGGAGAAAAACATGGCGAAGCTTACAATCGAAGTTTCCGCTGAAGATTTAGAGAAGGCAATGCAGAACGCATACCAGAAAGCAAAAGGAAGAATCAGCATCCCGGGATTCCGTAAAGGAAAAGCTCCGAGAAAAATGATCGAGCAGATGTACGGAAAAGGAATTTTCCTTGAGGACGCAGTAAACGCCCTGATTCCGGAGCACTACAGCAAAGCTCTTTCCGAGTGCGAACTGGAGATCGTTTCCCAGCCTCAGATCGACGTAACACAGATGGAGCCTGGAAAAGCTCTTATCTTTACAGCAGAAGTTGCAGTAAAACCGGAAGTTACATTAGGCGAGTACAAGGGCGTAGAAGTTCCGAAGGCAGAGATCGAAGTAACTGAGGAAGAAATCGAAGCTTCCCTGAAACGTGAGCAGGAGAAAAACTCCAGAACAATCACAGTAGAAGACCGCGCAGCAGAAGAAGGCGACATCGTGACAATCGACTTTGAGGGATTTGTAGACGGAGACGCTTTTGAAGGCGGAAAAGGCGAGGCATATCCTCTGACACTTGGTTCTCACACATTTATCCCGGGATTTGAAGAGCAGCTTGTTGGTGCAAAAACAGGCGACCACGTAGAAGTAAACGTGACATTCCCGGAAGAATATCAGGCAAAAGAGCTTGCAGGCAAAGCAGCAGTATTCCAGTGTGATGTTAAGAAGATCGAAGCAAAAGAGCTTCCGGAGCTTAACGATGATTTTGCAAAAGATGTTTCTGAGTTTGATACTCTTGCAGAATACAAAGAAGACGTAAAGAAAAACCTGACAGAGAGCAAGGAAAAAGAAGCTCTTCGTGCAAAAGAGGACGCAGCTATCGAAAAAATCATTGAGAACGCTGAGATGGAAATTCCGGAGGCAATGATTGATACACAGTGCCGTCAGATGATGGACGATTTCGGAAGAAGAATGCAGTCCCAGGGTCTTTCTATGGAGCAGTACTTCCAGTTCACAGGCCAGACAGCAGAGAAAATGATGGAAGACATGAAACCACAGGCTCTCAAGAGAATCCAGACAAGACTTGTTCTTGAAAAAATCGTAGAAGTTGAGAACATTCAGCCGACAGAGGAAGAAGTAAATGAAGAAATCTCCAAGATGGCAGCTATGTACAAAATGGAAGCTGACAAGTTAAAAGAACTGGTTGGAGAGCGTGAAATGGAACAGATGAAGAAAGATATGGCTGTACAGAAAGCCGTTACTTTCGTTGCTGAGGCAGCAAAAGAGGCATAATCCTGATTTCCATTGATTTTCACAGAGAAGCAGTAATCACTGCAGGAGGTAATTATGAGTTTTGTACCTTATGTCATTGAGCAGACAAGCAGAGGAGAAAGAAGCTACGATATTTATTCCAGGCTTCTGAATGACAGAATCATTTTCCTTGGGGAAGAAGTAACCGACGTGAGCGCCAGCCTGATCGTGGCACAGCTCCTTTTTCTGGAAGCAGAAGATCCGGGAAAAGATATTCAGCTGTACATCAACAGCCCGGGAGGCTCTGTGACAGCCGGTATGGCAATTTATGATACCATGAAATATATCAAATGTGATGTTTCTACAATCTGTCTCGGTATGGCAGCCAGCATGGGAGCTTTCCTTCTGGCAGGAGGAACAAAGGGCAAACGTTTTGCCCTTCCAAACTCCACCATTATGATCCATCAGCCATCAGGCGGAGCACAGGGACAGGCTACAGAGATTCAGATTGTAGCAGATCACATCGCAAAAACAAAAAGAACTTTAAATGAGATTCTTGCAGCAAACACCGGACAGCCATACGAGGTTGTAGAACGGGATACAGACCGCGACAATTATATGTCTGCGGAGGAAGCGAAAGCTTACGGTTTAATTGATGGTGTTGTTGTGCACAAATGATAACCCTTGATTGACAAAGACTCCTGTAAACCGCAGGAGTCTTATCTTGCTATATAGGATATAGAAAGGAAAGTAAAAAATTCATGGCAGAAAAGATAAGAGATGGAAAAGTCAGATGTTCCTTTTGCCATAAATCTGAGGACCAGGTAAGGAAACTGATTGCAGGACCGGACGGCGCTTTTATTTGTGACCAGTGTATCGGTATCTGTTCGGAAATTCTGGAAGAAGAATTTGAAATGTACGGTCAGGAGCCGGACTACACCTCCGGGATCAACCTGATGAAACCGGAAGAAATCCATAAAATTCTTGACGATTATGTGATCGGACAGGAGGCTGCGAAAAAAGCCCTGTCTGTTTCCGTATACAATCATTACAAACGTGTGACTGCTTTCGGAAATTCCGATGTGGAACTTCAGAAAAGTAATATTCTTATGCTGGGACCGACAGGCTCCGGCAAGACGCTTCTTGCACAGACACTCGCAAGACTTTTAAATGTGCCGTTTGCCATAGCGGACGCCACAAGTCTGACAGAGGCAGGATATGTGGGAGAAGATGTGGAAAATATCCTTCTGAAGATCATTCAGGCGGCAGACTGGGATATAGAAAGAGCCCAGTACGGAATCATTTACATTGACGAGATTGATAAGATCACAAGAAAATCTGAAAATGCGTCTATTACCCGCGACGTATCAGGAGAGGGCGTTCAGCAGGCGCTTTTAAAAATATTGGAAGGTACGGTTGCAAGCGTTCCGCCTCAGGGTGGAAGAAAGCATCCGCATCAGGAATTTATCCAGATAGATACCACAAATATCCTGTTTATCTGCGGCGGCGCTTTTGACGGACTGGAAAAGATCATCGAGGCGCGTCAGAATACAAAATCCATCGGTTTCGGTGCAGAGGTGGCAGTACAGGAAGAAAGAAACGTAGGAGAAGTGCTGAAGGACGTCATGCCTGAGGACTTTGTAAAATTCGGACTGATCCCTGAATTTATCGGACGTGTTCCTGTGGTGGTTTCTCTGGAAGCATTGGACGAGAAGGCTCTGATCCGTATTTTAAGGGAGCCGAAAAACGCTCTTACAAAACAGTATCATAAATTATTTGAGATGGACGGAGTGGAGCTTGATTTTGAGGACGAAGCTCTTGAGGTTGTGGCAAAGAAATCTCTTGAGAGAAAGACAGGAGCCAGAGGACTTCGCGCCATCATGGAAAATTCCCTGATGGATCTGATGTATACGATTCCGTCAGACGATACGATCCGCAAATGTACCATTACAAAAGAAGTAGTAGAGGGGACCGGAGAGCCGGAGCTTGAGCGTGGAGAGGCGCCTCAGCAGATAGAGCAGAAGAAGCCTCGGAGAAACACACGCGCAAGAAAGAGCGGCAAGCCGGAAACCGCTTAGGAAGGAATGACATAAATGATGAATCCAATTCAGGTACTGCCTGCTATCGCTCTTCGGGGAACTACGATTTTACCGGGAATGATCGTGCATTTTGATGTAAGCCGGGAGAGATCTGTAAAGGCGATTGAGGCGGCAATGCTGAACGACCAGAAAATTTTCCTTGTGACGCAGAAGGATCCGGAAGTGGAAACACCGGAGATTTCCGATCTGTATCATGTGGGAACGATTGCTTATATTAAACAGGTAGTAAAGCTTCCGAAAAATCTTCTCCGCGTTCTCGTGGAGGGAACAGAGAGAGCAGAGCTTTTAAGCTTTTCGCAGGAAGTTCCGTTTCTGGAGAGTGAGGTATCTGTTCTTTCAGCGGAAGAGGAAGAGGAATATCCTCCTGCAGTCCGTGAGGCGATGTGCCGAAGCCTGCGGGATCTGTTTCAGCAGTTTGCAGGGGAGAGCGGAAGAGTAAGCCGGGAGCTTGTAAATCAGATTTTAAGCATAGAAAATCTGGAAGAGCTTGTGGAACAGATTTCCGTGAATCTTTCCCTTTCTTATCAGAACCGTCAGAAGCTTCTTGAGGCAGTTTCTTTGAGAGACAGGTATGAGCTTCTGGGAGCGATCCTCACAAATGAGATCGAAGTGGTGGAAATCGGGAAAGACCTTCAGAAAAAAATAAAAGCCCGGATCGACAAAAATCAGAGAGAATATATTTTAAGAGAACAGCTTAAACTGATCCGCGAGGAGCTGGGAGAAGAAAACACAGTAGACGATGCGGAAGAGTTCAAGAATAAGCTGAAAAAGCTGGAAGCATCAAAAGAAGTAAAAGAAAAAATCGGAAAAGAGATAGAGCGCTTTAAAAGCATGAGCAGCAATGCGGCGGAGACAACAGTGTTAAGAGGGTACATCGAGACGCTTCTCGCACTTCCCTGGGATAAACGGTCCACAGATTCTGATGATTTACAGGAAGCGTGGAAAGTTCTTCAGGAAGGACATTACGGTTTAAAAGAAGTGAAGGAGCGCATTATGGAGTTTCTTTCTGTGAGAAAACTGACACAGAAGGGAAAAAGTCCGATCCTCTGTCTTGTAGGACCGCCCGGAACAGGAAAAACTTCCATTGCCCGTTCCATTGCAGAGGCGATGAATAAGAAGTACGTCCGCATCTGCCTCGGCGGCGTGCGCGATGAGGCGGAAATCCGCGGTCACAGAAAAACGTATGTGGGCGCTATGCCGGGAAGGATCACAGAGGCATTAAAGCAGGTAGGCGTGAGCAATCCGCTGATGCTTCTCGACGAGATCGACAAGACAAGCAGCGATTATAAGGGAGATACTTCTTCCGCTCTTCTTGAGGTTCTTGACCCGGAACAGAACAGCCATTTTACAGATCACTATGTAGAGCTTCCGCAGGATCTTTCCGAGGTGCTTTTTGTGGCGACAGCCAACGATGTGCAGGGCATTCCCCGTCCTCTTCTTGACAGAATGGAGCTTATCGAAATTTCCGGTTATTCTGAAAATGAGAAGGAGCACATTGCAAAAGAACATCTCATTCCGCGCCAGATGGAGATAAACGGTGTGCCGGAAGGCTGCCTTACGATTCAGTCGGCTGCTCTTGGAAAAATCATTAATAATTACACGAAAGAGGCAGGCGTTCGAAATCTGGAGAGAAGCATCGGAAGGATATGCAGGAGAACAGCCCGCGCCATTATGGAAAAAGGAAAGAAGCGCGTTGTGGTGACAACGAAGAACCTTCCGGATTTCCTCGGAAAAGAGCGGTTTAATTATCTCATGGCAAACCCGAAAGACGAAATTGGAATTTCAAGAGGTCTTGCCTGGACTCAGGTTGGAGGAGATACCCTCCAGATAGAAGTAAACGTCATGCCGGGAAAAGGCGAGTTTCTTCTTACAGGACAGCTTGGAGATGTGATGAAGGAATCTGCCCAGGCGGGCATTACCTATATCCGTTCCATTGCAGACAGATACGAGATTTCTCCGGAATATTTCCAGGAACACGACATTCATATCCACATTCCGGAGGGAGCCGTTCCAAAAGACGGTCCGTCCGCAGGAATCACAATGGCGACAGCCATGCTTTCCGCTATTGTGGAGAAGCCGGTGCGCGCTGACCTTGCCATGACAGGCGAAATTACATTAAGGGGCAGAGTCCTTGCGATCGGAGGCTTAAAAGAAAAGCTTCTCGCTGCAAAATATGCAAAAATAAAAGAGGTTCTTGTGCCGGGAGAAAACCGCCCGGATATAGAAGAACTGGATAAAGAAATTACAAAGGGACTTACCATTACCTTTGTGGAGACAATGGACGAAGTGCTTGAGAAAGCGCTTGTAAAATAGAGAGGAACAGCCAATGATTATAAAAAATGTATCACTGGATATTGTGTGCGGCATCACAAGCAGGCTTCCGGAAACAAAACGACCGGAGATTGCGTTCGCGGGAAAATCAAACGTGGGAAAATCCTCCCTTATTAATGCGCTTATGAACAGGAAGGCTCTGGCGCGCACAAGTTCCCAGCCGGGAAAAACGCAGACCATCAATTTTTATAATATTAACGAAGTCATGTATCTTGTGGATCTGCCCGGATATGGATATGCAAAGGTTTCCCCTTCCGAAAAGGCAAAATGGGGAAAAATGATTGAAAAATATCTTCATACATCAAAAGATCTGAAGGCGGTCTTTCTTCTTGTGGATATACGCCACGAGCCTTCCGCTAACGACAAACAGATGTATGACTGGATCCTCCATAATGGATATGAGCCGATTATTATTGCCACAAAGCTTGACAAGCTGAAACGAAGCCAGGTGCAGAAAAGCATAAAGGCGATCAGGGAAGGGCTGAAGCTTCCAAAAGAGGGAATCCTCATTCCTTTTTCTGCTGAGACGAAGCAGGGAAGGGAAGAAATCTGGAATCTGATGGATGAGCTTACCGGTCTTGGAGAAGAAACGGAAAAAGAACAAAAGGCGTAAAGCACATTGCTACGAAGGAGAGCAGAACGACAATGGGAATCATCAAGGCATTGAAGCTGGGATTTGATTATCTGAAATATGATGACAATGGAAATGTAGAAGATACGCAAAGAGCAGTAAATGATGTAAACATGGAGATTGAAGAGGGCGAGTTTGTGGCAGTCCTGGGGCATAACGGTTCAGGAAAATCCACACTGGCGAAGCATTTAAACGCCCTTTTGCTTCCTTCCGAGGGAACGCTCTGGGTGGACGATATGGATACGTCAAAGGAGCCGGAGCTCTGGAAAATCCGCCAGAAAGCGGGAATGGTTTTTCAGAATCCAGACAACCAGATCATCGGAACCGTTGTGGAGGAGGACGTGGGATTTGGTCCGGAAAACATGGGCGTGCCCACAGAGGATATATGGAAGCGTGTGGACGACAGCCTGAAAAAAGTAGGCATGACTGCATATCGCCATCATTCTCCCAATAAGCTTTCCGGAGGACAGAAGCAGCGCGTTGCCATAGCGGGAGTTGTGGCAATGCACCCCAGATGTATCGTGCTGGACGAACCTACTGCCATGCTTGACCCCAACGGAAGAAAAGAAGTGCTTGAGGCAGTGCGGGAACTGAATCAAAAGGAAAAAGTGACGGTAATCTTAATTACCCACTATATGGAAGAAGTGATCCACGCAGATAAGGTTTACGTCATGGACGGCGGAAGCGTGGTGCTGGAAGGCACGCCCAGAGAGATTTTCTCCCAGGTGGATACACTCAAAAAATACCGTCTTGATGTGCCCCAGGTTACGCTTCTTGCCCATGAACTGAGAAAATCCGGCGTGTCCATTCCGGAGGGAATACTGACGAAAGAAGAATTGGTGAGTGCCTTATGTCAATAGAGTTAAAAGATGTAACTTATACCTACAGTCCGGGAACTGCTTATGAAATCCATGCTCTTAAAAATATTAATCTGTCCATACCGGACGGACAGTTTATTGGGGTCATTGGACATACGGGAAGCGGAAAATCCACCTTGATTCAGCATTTAAACGCTTTAATTCAGCCGACATCCGGTACAATTCTCTATAATGGAGAAGATGTGTGGGCGGAAAAATACGACAGGAGAGCACTCCGCAGTCAGGTAGGGCTTGTGTTCCAGTATCCGGAACATCAGCTTTTCGAAAGCGACGTGCTTTCTGATGTATGTTTTGGTCCCATGAATCAGGGACTTACAAGGGAAGAAGCGGAAAAAGAGGCAAAAAAGGCTCTGGAGCAGGTTGGTTTTAAAGAAAAAAACTACGGAAAGTCTCCTTTTGAGCTTTCCGGCGGGCAGAAAAAGCGGGTTGCCATTGCAGGCGTTCTCGCCATGAATCCGAAGATCCTGATTCTTGATGAGCCGACGGCTGGTCTTGATCCGAAAGGAAGAGACGACATTCTGGATCAGATCGCGCTCCTTCATAAAGAAAGAGGGATCACCATTATTCTTGTTTCTCACAGTATGGAGGACATTGCGAAATATGTGGAGCGTCTGATCGTAATGAACGGAGGCGAGGTTGCCTTTGACGATACGCCGAAAGCAGTCTTTTCCCATTATAAAGAACTGGAAGAGATGGGGCTTGCTGCGCCGCAGATCACATATATTATGAATGATTTAAAGAAAAACGGCTTAGATGTAGATACAGATGCAACTACCGTGGAGGAGGCGAAAGAGAGTATTTTAAAAGCTCTTCGAAACAGCCATTCCTCACTTTTGAAGGAGGACGGAAACCATGCTTAGAGATATTACACTGGGACAGTTTTATCCTGCAGATTCTGTTCTTCATAAACTGGATCCCCGGACAAAGTTTCTGGGAACAATGGCGTTTATTATTTCCGTGTTTTTGTTCAACACATTTCCAGGATACGCAGTGGCAACGCTGTTTCTCGGGGGACTGATCTTTCTTTCAAAGGTTCCTGTGAAATTTATGTTCAAGGGACTGAAGGCGATTTTTGTGATTCTTCTTATCACAGTTGCCTTTAACATTTTGCTGACTCCCGGAGAAATTCTCTGGAAGTGGGGATTTTTAAAGGTAACAAAAGAAGGACTTGTCCTTGCGGGAAGAATGGCAATCCGCCTTACCTACCTTGTAATCGGGTCCTCTGTCATGACGCTTACCACAACGCCGAATCAGCTGACCGACGGACTGGAACGGCTTCTCCGTCCCTTAAATAAAATCCACGTTCCCGTACATGAGATTTCCATGATGATGTCTATTGCCCTTCGTTTTATTCCGATCCTTCTTGAAGAGACAGATAAGATCATGAAGGCGCAGGTTGCCCGCGGAGCAGATTTTGAAAACGGAAATATTATCCAGAAGGCGAAAAACATGGTTCCTCTTCTTGTGCCTCTGTTTATCTCTGCTTTCCGCCGTGCAAATGACCTTGCTATGGCAATGGAAGCGAGATGCTACCACGGAGGGGACGACAGAACCCAGATGAAGCCCCTTCATTATGAGAAGAGAGATTATGTGGCGTATGCAGTGGTGATCGTGTATCTTGGAATTGCGGCTGCATTCAGAATCATTGGAATATAAGAGGTTGATATGAAACGAGTAGGACTTGTAGTGGCGTATGACGGAACAAATTACTGCGGCTGGCAGACACAGCCAAACGGAATTACTGTGCAGGGTGTTTTAAATGACGCGCTCTCAGACCTTCTGGGAGAAAAAATCGAGACGATCGGCGCGAGCCGTACAGACGCAGGCGTTCACGCACTCGGGAATGTGGCGGTATTTGATACGGAGACGAGGATTCCGGGGGAAAAGATTTCCTATGCCCTGAATCAGCGTCTTCCGGAAGATATTCGCATTCAGCTTTCCGAGGAAGTGGAGCCGGATTTCCACCCCCGCTACTGTGACAGCGAGAAAACGTATGAATACCGGATTTTAAACAGAAAATTCCCGGTTCCCACAGAGCGCCTTTATACATATTTTTACCATTATAAGCTGGACGTGGAAAAAATGCGTGAGGCAACTTCATACTTGATCGGAACCCATGATTTTGCCAGCTTCTGCGGTGCGAAAGCCCAGGTAAAAAGTACAGTTCGCACCATCACTTCTATGGACGTGTGGCGCGACGGGGATATTGTGACGATCCGCGTCACAGGCACGGGCTTTCTTTACAATATGGTCCGCATTCTTTCCGGAACGCTTATCGAGGTGGGAAACGGACAGTATCCGCCTGAGCGGGTCAAAGAGATTCTAAACGCCTGCGACAGAGAAAAAGCAGGACCGACAGCTCCGGCTCAGGGGCTCACCCTTATGGGGATTGAGTTTTTTGACTGAGAAATAAATAAGAGATGAAAAAACACTGACATTGCGGGGGATACCCGGGGTGTCAGTGTTTTTTCGTTTCAGGCAGAAATCAGGATTTTTAATGGGGGCATTTAGAGTAAAAATTATCGCTGACCAGAGTTTTGCTGGCTATATAGCCGCATTTTGTGCAGCGCTTTGTTTGAATCTTCTGGTAATTGCAGCTCTTATCCGTGTGAAGAAGATGCTGGTAGGAATATCCTGTTTTATACGTATGACTGCAGGGGGCATAAGCCTCCGGATCAGAAGAAAAATAATAGATTTCTCCGTCATCAGCAACGAAATAATCGTTTCCTTTGTCGAAAAAGACAGGCTCTTCCGGAAGGTTTAAATAATCGTATTCTTCCGGAAACTCTGCGCCGTCCGGAACAAAAATTTCGATAACTCCATCAGGACAGGGATCAGGGGAGGTATATAAACTGCCGGCATTGAAAGCAGGCTGATCATACGCCATGATGGGGACGGCTCCGGCAAGCAATGAACACGTTGTCAGGAGAATGGAAAAAACAGATTTTGATGTTTTGCCATGTTTGATCATAAGTATGCGCTCCTTTGTAATATGAAATTTCAGGCTCTGAAAAGAGGAATATCCTGGAAGACAGATGTTTTCGTCTGAAGAGGGAATCGGGAGATTAAGGAGAAGATTTACGTAACAGTTCCGTTCTTCTTCAGTGCTGTTTTTTAGTACATGCTCGTCGCAGAGAAGTTCCAGTGTTTTGTCCAGGCTTTTGTAAAAGCAGAAGGTAAGAGGAAAATACCAATGCACTGCAAAAGCCAGAAAGCAGGTCATTTTAATAAAGTTATGGAGATGTTGAAAATGGCAGGTTTCATGTTTTAAAATATGGGGTAACTGTTCAGGATTTGTATCTATGGGCAGAAATATAACAGGTCTTAAAAATCCGATTAAAAAAGGGGAAGAGCATAAAGGACTTACACGAACAGAAATTTTCTTCTTCCGTTTTTTAGTGACTCCATTCACATGTTTCAGATAATCAGGGAATATTTCTTTGGAATTGTGAATGAACTGCCGCCTGATTTTTGAAAATTTTATAAGCTGCCATGCAAAAAGCACAACAAGAAATAAAAGCCATGTTCCCGCAAGAATAAGAACAAGCCGGGAATAGACCGGAAAATGTAAATGCCCCGCCTCATCTTTATAGAAGGTTTTCATCTGTGTAAACACCAGCGCTTTCGGTTCCGTGACAGAGGGAAACAGATGTTGTATGGTTTTGCTGTCATATATGCAGCTTTTGAGAAAGTTGTGAAGAAGGGGGAGGGGAAGTAAATAAAATGCAGCGGAAACAAGCAGCATAAAAAGTCTCTGCCCCGGTTTAAAACGGTATCGAAAAATGAGACAGAGAAGTGCATAACATATGTATACAATGCTTCCCATAGCGCACATACAAAAGAGAAGATTATTTATCATCGTACAGATTCCTCAGCATTTTTTTCTCTTCCTCAGATAAATCATGATTTCCTGTCAAAGTGCAGATAAAGGCTTTCAGAGAACCACGGAAGCTTTTGTTCAGAAAATCCTGCGTCCATTTCTGGGCGAAAGCTTCTTCGGAGGAGGAAGGCATATACATTAATTTGTGACCGTGTTTCGGAGCGATCAGCGCTCCTTTTTTTACAATTCTCTGCAGGTATGTTTTGACGGTTCCAATGGAGATTTCGAAACCTGCGTCCCACAGCAAATCTGCAATTTCAGCCAGAGTCATTTCTCTGTTTTCTTTCCAGAGAATTGACATAATCTCATACTCCTGGCTTGATAAATTGTATTTTGCTTCCATATTGACTCCTTTCATAAGAATAGATACACATATGTATCTTATTATACACCAAAAATAATAAAAATCAAGACTTGTTTGTTTGAAATAAATTGGATATTATCCCGATATAAAGATACAAGTATGAATCTGAAGAAGACGGAGGCATCGGGACTGATTCGGGCTCCGGTGTAAAGGTGAAAGTTATGAAAAAAATAATAGTATTTTGCATGATTGGTTTATGCGTATTCTGCGGCTGTGGAGGAAAGACGGAAACAAAAACAGAAAAACAACTTGCAGCAAATGCAAAAGAAAAGGAAAAATCCGAGGCGGAGGATACGGTTTATCAATACCATTTTCCGGAAGAATATAAAAAAGCAGGAGAAAAAATTGAATTTGATACAGAGATTGTAGTGGATAGTGCAGAAGATGTTTTTTATAAAGGAAAAGCGGAACTGGAGGCTTTAGATGGAGAAAAGCTGAAAGATTATTTATACGGGACAGATTTCGATGAACGGGTATTCGAAGAAAAAGGAACAGATTATGTTGGAAATGAGATCAATACAATCATATGGCAGTCAGAAGAAAAGGGAACTTTACAATATATAAAGTCGTTAGGGAGTACGTATATAAGTCCTCTTTTTGATCATATCAGCCAGGCTTTTCATCTTCCGGATAAACAATATGAGGAGTCCTGGGCTTCTACTACAGAGGAGTTCGACGGATTTTCCAGAGAAGAGGCTTATGAAAAAATCAGAAGTGTTCTGGAAGACTGTGGGATTACGGTACCGGAAGAATACATTTGCTACACTCTGCCTTATGAAGAGATGGCAGAACGTGAGTATGCAGAGGATATGTATGGAAACGAGGACGTAGAAGCAGAAAAAACAGACTGGGACGAAAACGACGACGCATATTTTTTTGTATTTCAAAGCCGGTACTGTGGTCTTCCAACGTATCACCCGTATGTTTACAGAATGGAAAAAGATATACTGGAAAACAGACCGCTTCAGGCAGTTATATCCCGGGAGGGGATTGAGTACCTGTCTGTAGAGAGGATTTTTCAGTATAAGCAGGAAAAAGAAAGCGTGGAGCTTCTTCCATTTGAAAAAATTGCAGAGGTCCTGGAAAATCAGTTCACAAGAATTATGGGGGAAGAGACGTATAAAGTGAAAAGGGCAGAATTAAAGGCTATGGAAAATCTTGCAGGCAAAAAAGAGTATGAAATGGTTCCCGTGTGGGTTATTGATATGGAAATCAATGATAATGGGGATATAAGAAATTTCCAGAAATTTTTTGATGCTGCGACAGCGAAGGAGTATATTTTCCAATGAAGAAATATTTAAGTGCAGATTTTGAGAGAATGCTGGGACTGCGTTTTGTGCTGTGCGTGGCGGGGGTTTTTCTTATTTTTATGACAAGTACATACACAGACAGAGGTCTTTTTAATATAACGGCTTTAAACGCAGTTGACAACGGTCTGTATGGAATGTCGGGGCTGTTCAGTATGGTAGTCTGTGCCGCGGCCTACAGCGGAAGTTTATGTGACGACATAGAAAACAGGTATTTTTACGCAGAATGTTTTTATGGAAAATGGAAAAATTTTGCAAGAAGCAGAACGCTTACCGTGTTTCTTTCTTCACTTTTTATAATGGCGCTTGGCGTACTGTGTTATGGATTTTATGTAAGTGTGGCAGGAGGCGGCTGGTTTTCAGCAGATGATGCAGTGTATCAGATTTTGCAGGAGCGGC
>URHH01000038.1 GCA_900547615.1 uncultured Blautia sp.
TCAGGATAAAACAATCTGATGGAAAATACGTCAGATTCCTTTATGCCAAGACCTCTTTTATTTTGCCTGAAAAGTGGAAGATCAGTTTGTTATAGTGTGCCCGATAACACCACCTACAAACTGAAACTCAACCACGGCGATCTGAAAGCCACCCAGGGCGATACGGGCCATGCCGAGATCGACATGATCACCAGTATCTATGCTCACATTCTAGACGAGGATAGAAAGGTCAATGCTCAGAAATTCGAGACTGCCTTCTATGCCAAGCCTGATCTTCGCAATGTCCGTCCGCCGGAGGAACCGGCAAAATCGGAGCCTGCGACCCTAGACCTTGAAAGCCTTGTGGAGCAGCTTCAGAAGTCGCCGGAGCTGGCAAGTGCGCTCGCAGCCCTGATAGCGGCGCAAGCCCCGGCAAAGTGATCCGAAAAATCGAATTAGCAAAACGCAGAATTTTGTTAGCAAATTTCTGAAAAGCGTTCGAGTCCAATTAGCAAATATACATCATGCGGCGTATAAAAATCTCTCGGTAACAGAAGCGAAATTACCGGGAGAAGGAGGAACAAAAAAACGCTGCAAACCCCGAAAAAGGCTTGCAGCGGTGCTTTCTGGCGTCCCAGAGAGGATTTGAACCTCCGACCCCACGCTTAGGAGGCGTGTGCTCTATCCAGCTGAGCTACTGAGACATTTATAAGGTTTATGCAATTTTCAAGGCTCGAAGGAATCGAACAATCTGCCGCTTAGGAGGCGCTTGTTTTATCCGTTAAACTAACAGGACGAATGTCGCTCTTTCTCAAGCGACACTTTTATTCTACTATATTTTCAAAAGAAATACAAGTACAATTTAAAAATGAAGCTGTCCCTGGAGCCATATGATTCCCTTAAATCTGCGCCCCGCCTGCGGCTCGCCCAACAAGTCCTTTTTGTTGATGCAAACATCAAACTGTACATCATTACTATCCAGCGTAAGCTGATAAATTTCTTCTCCTGTAAGAATATTCTTAAACTCCATGAAATCAAGAATTTCTCCCATTACATTGTACTGGTCACACTCAATCCCATACGGCATAAAATAAGAATCTACAATAGAAAAAATATCTTCTCTGACAATACGTTGAGAAATCATAGAATACGTATCCATATCTTCCATCGTAAGACTTTCCATTGCATCTTCATCGCCATTTCTGGCCGCTGCAATCAGATTGCTCCTGTTTTTTGCCAACTCACGTTCTTCCCGTACAGCCTCCTTATCCTTTTGAAGAGGAAGAAGAACTCTCCCCTCCCTTGCAAGTCCGGAAATTGTGAGTGTCTTCCGACCCTCGGACGCAGTCACTTTCCGGCTTTCCAGCATATATTCAACCGCATTCTGGAGATA
Organism: uncultured Blautia sp.; assembly: GCA_900547615.1. Lineage (GTDB taxonomy): Bacteria > Bacillota > Clostridia > Lachnospirales > Lachnospiraceae > Blautia_A. The sequence continues at coordinate 1,373 of URHH01000038.1, forward strand.
AAAAATCAAAGTTACACCAATCCTCAAATCATCACACGCCCCCGAAAAAGACTGGCATGCCGCATGGCGTTCTATCACAACATTTTCATCTGTTGTAATTCCGGTCCCTCGAAAAAATGGGAAATAATATTCCACGTGAAACTCATTATTTTCATCATACTGTCCGCACACTGTAATGCCGCAGTCACATCCATAATTTTTGGAGAACTCCGCAAAAACGCCGTCTTCGTAATCTTCTATAACATTTTTTTCATCATATGTCTCGATTACATCTTGTATGATTTCTTCTATTTGCGTTCTCTTCTTTAGCTCCGAAAAGCCAACTGCTCTTAAATAGCTATGCACAAAAACACCTCCTGAAACAGTCAGTTTTATGCACGTTTTTTCTCAATCTTTGTCATTCCTCCCATGTAAGGCTGTAATGCTTTCGGAATGTTCACAGAACCATCCTCATTAAGATTGTTTTCAAGAAATGCAATCAGCATTCTTGGCGGTGCTACAACTGTATTATTTAAAGTATGAGCCAGATATTTCTTTCCGTCTTTTCCATTTACACGGATTTTCAGACGGCGTGCCTGCGCGTCTCCCAGATTGGAGCAGCTTCCCACCTCGAAATATTTCTTCTGGCGTGGAGACCATGCCTCTACATCAATAGATTTGACCTTTAAATCTGCCAGATCTCCAGAACAACATTCCAGAGTACGAACCGGAATATCCATAGAGCGGAACAGATCAACTGTATTCTTCCAGAGTTTTTCAAACCATTCCGGGCTTTCCTCCGGGCGGCACACAACAACCATTTCCTGTTTTTCAAACTGATGAATGCGATAAACGCCTCTCTCTTCCAGTCCATGTGCGCCTTTTTCTTTACGGAAGCACGGAGAATAACTTGTTAGAGTTTTCGGAAGCTCTTCTTCCGGAATGATCTGATCAATAAATTTTCCAATCATAGAATGCTCGCTTGTACCGATAAGATACAAATCTTCGCCTTCTATCTTGTACATCATCGCTTCCATTTCCGCAAAGCTCATAACGCCTGTCACTACGCTGCTTCGAATCATAAACGGAGGTACGCAGTAAGTAAATCCTCTGTTTATCATGAAATCACGGGCATAAGAAATTACTGCGGAATGGAGTCTTGCAATATCCCCCATAAGGTAATAGAATCCATTTCCAGCTACTCTTCTTGCACTGTCTAAATCAATTCCATCAAAGCTTTCCATAATGTCTGTATGGTACGGAACTTCAAAATCCGGAACAACCGGTTCGCCAAATCTCTCAACTTCTACATTTTCACTGTCGTCTTTACCAATCGGAACAGACGGATCGATAATATTCGGAATGACCATCATGTTTTTCAGAAGTTCTTCTTCTACTTCTTTTTCTCTCGTGGAAAGTTCCTCAATTCTTGCGCCGGAAGCAGCAACCTGTTTTTTTACTTCCTCCGCTTCTTCCTTCTTTCCCTGTCCCATCAAAGCTCCGATCTGCTTTGAAATTTTATTTCTTTCTGCACGTAAGGCTTCTACTTCCTGTTTGATTTCTCTGTTTTCTTTATCAAGTTCCAGCACTTTATCTACCAGCTCCAGCTTACTATCCTGGAATTTATTACGGATATTCTGTTTTACAATCTCCGGATTTTCTCTCACAAATTTAATATCTAACATATTGTCCTCCTGTTATTTATTCTTTTTCTCCTATTTCTCCAATTCCAAAATTCACAGCCTTTCGAAGAGCTTCTACCTCTTCCTGGCTTAACATTACATAAGATTCTCCCTTTACAATTTCTTTCAAATACAGAAAACAATTATCTCGACTGTGCACTGCATTTAAAATCAGACCGGAATTATCCTTATTGAGCATCGCAAGGGCAAAGCTTAACTTTCCTCCTACATCTTCAAAAGCATCATACTTTTCGACACCATATTTACTGAAAATATATCCAAAAGCCTTTTTAAGATGATTAATATCTCTTTCATGATCCTCTTTTGCCTCGTAAAGTCTGTCTATCTGAGCAAATTTTCTCATGAACATTTTCTCCAGTGACTGTCCGTCTGTCCCTTTCATGAAAATCCTGTATTTTCTTTCCAGTCGACTCAGACGCATATTACTGCTGATTACATTTATAATAAGGACAATGGACAGAACCAGCAATATAATAATGATAATTCCCGGGTCTATTCCCAAACTGTCAAAAATACCGCTCATTCAATATTCTCCTTATCTGATTGATTCAAATAGCTCTATAATTCTTTCCAGCTCATCTCTTGAATAATATTCGATTTCAATTTTTCCCTTATTATTTTTCCTTCTATTGATAACGACCTTTGTTCCCATAATCGCCTTCATCTTTTCCTCAAGGCTTTCATAAACAGCATCTTCTGTGGTGTTTTTCTCCGCGTTTTTCTCCCTGGGCGGCTCCATAAGTGTTTTTACAAGCTTTTCCGTTTCTCTTACACTCATTTTTTCATCGAACACCCTTGCGGCAACAGACGCCTGTTTTTCCTTATCCGGCAAAGCCAGAATTGCCCGTGCATGACCCGCAGAAATCATCTCATCTATCAACATCTGCTGAACTTTTTCATCAAGCTTTAAAAGACGCATAGAATTAGTTACGGCTGTTCTGCTTTTTGCAACCCGTTCCGCTATCTCGTCCTGTTTCAGATGAAACTCGTCAAGAAGCCTTTTATATGCCATAGCTTCTTCAATAGGATTTAAGTCTTCTCTCTGAATATTTTCAATCAGAGAAATTTCCACAACTTCCTGCTCTGTAAATTCTTTTACGATTACAGGAATCTCTTTCAATCCCGCAATTTTCGCCGCACGCCATCTGCGCTCTCCTGCTATTATTTCATAATATCCTTTTTTATCCGATACAAGCAGTGGCTGCAAAACTCCATACTGTTTGATAGATTCTGCCAGTTCCAAAAGAGCATCTTCATCAAAATGTTTTCTTGGCTGCGAACGATTTGGCTCTACACTGGAAATTCTCACTTTTTTTTCTGCAACAACAGGTGCTGTCTTTTTCTCAGCTTTTATTTCTGTCTGTGGTCTTTTTACCGTTTCTTTTTCTGCTGATGTTTTTGCAGGTATTAAAGCGTCTAAGCCTCTTCCCAGTCCCCCTGTTTTTCTCACTGCCATCATTCACCCTCCCTGTTTATTACTTCGTCAGCCAGAAGGCGATAACTTTCCGCTCCTGCCGATTTTGAATCATACAAATTAATAGGCATACCGTAACTTGGCGCTTCTGCTAATCGTACATTTCGCGGAATAATTGTCTTATAGATATTTTGCTGCAAGTTGTCTTTCACATTTTCCACTACCTGGAGAGAAAGATTTGTTCTTGCATCATACATAGTAAATACTACACCCTCTATTTTTAACCTCTTATTCAGGCGGTTCTTCACAAGTTCAATCGTATGAATCAACTGTGACAGCCCTTCCAGAGCATAGTATTCACATTGAATCGGTACTAAAACAGACGTCGCTGCTGTCAGTGCATTGATTGTAAGCATACTTAATGACGGAGGACAATCCATAATAATATAATCATATTTTCTTCTTATTTTATCTGTTATGCCCTTCAATATGTATTCCTTATTCTCAATTCCAATCAGCTCGATTTCTGAGCCGGAAAGGTTCATATTAGATGGTATTAAATCCACATTTTCTACTACATCTTTTATAATCACTTCTTTTGCAGTTGCTTCACCCAAAAGAAGCTCATACAAGGTTTTTTCTACTGCATTTTTATCAACACCTAATCCGCTTGTGGTATTTCCCTGTGGATCAATATCAATCGCCAATACTTTTTTCCCTTTTTCCGCAAGACATGCAGAGAGATTAATAGCTGTGGTGGATTTTCCTACTCCGCCTTTCTGATTTGCTACTGCAATAATTCTGCCCAACTTCACCCTCCCTTTCTGTATAAGTTTGCTGATTTCATTATAGCACTTTTATTTTTATCTTTCTACATAATGTTTCACGTGAAACATAAAAAAAAGAATTTGTTTTATTCCTTTTATTGTATAGTATACCCAATCCTTCTGTTTTTAATCTTTTGTACCTGAAATCTGCTTTTTTATAAATATCTGTTTCTTATTATTACCAATAAAACCGTATACAACGAATCGCAAAATATTCTCCATAAGCAGAACCGCCTCTCATTGCACAAACCTTTTTATGCCCCTCTTTGTAAAACGACATAAGAACAGCACTCCCTGTACTTTCCTGTCGTCTGACAAATCGAAAAAACATTGTAAAATCAATGGTTTTGACGTATAATAAATACAATAAATACCCGTTTATACCAGCAAAACAAGGAGGCTTATTATGAAAAAAAAGAACCATAAACTTCTGACCTTAGCTGTGCTTGCCGGAAGCGCTACAACAATTATTCATGTTGCAAACAAATTTATCGCTGCAACTTCACAGTTAAAAGAGATGTTAGATATATCCTGCAGAAACTTTTATGAATGGCGTTTAGGAAATATTTACTACACAAAAAAAGGAGAAGGGACCCCCATTCTTCTAATACACGACTTACTCCCTGGAGCTTCCGGATATGAATGGAATCGTATCGAAAAGGAACTTTCAACAGAGCATACAGTTTATACCATAGATTTACTCGGCTGCGGACGTTCTGCAAAACCGGGAATCACTTATACAAACTTTTTATATGTACAGCTAATCTGTGACTTTGTTAAAGATGTGATCAAAGAAAAAACAGATATTATAGCAAGCGGAATGTCCTCTTCTTTTGCGGTTATGTCCTGTTTAAACGAAAAAGAATATCTGGGCAAACTTATGCTTGTAAATCCTCCGAGCCTTAATTCACTCCAGAAAATGCCCGGTTATAAAGAAAAGTTACTGAAAACCGCTTTGGAAATTCCTGTATTCGGCACACTGGTATATCATATGATTGTTTCACGTGAAAACACAAGCAATCTTTTTATAGAAAATATGTATCACAATCCATTTCATGTATCAGATGAAATTATTGATACTTATTACGAGGCAGCGCATAAGGGCGGCTGTTATGCGAAGTTTTTATTAGGCAGCCTTATTGGAAAATATGTCAATATCAGCATCAACCATGCACTTTCCTCCATTGACAACTGCATTTATATTGTATCTGGCGAGGACAGCAACAGCCAGCTTATTTCAAATGAATATACTCGTTTAAATCCGGCTATCGAGTCTGTCCAGATTTCAAAAACAAAACACCTGCCGCATATGGAAGACCCGGAACACTTTCTTGAACAAGTTGGCATTTTCTTTTAGCCATAAAATGCAGCTGTCAAAATACCTCTCATAACCTATTACTGCAGCTTTCAGACACAATTCAATATACCACACTCCATACAACGAAGCGCAAATTCCAGAGATAAAAAGGAATTTGCGCTTCCATATTAGTTATTACTTCATCTGTCGCTTTTACTCTTCTGCTTCAGAAGCTTCTTCGCTATTTTCTTCTCCAATCTGCTCATAAGCTTTAAACATTTCTTTTACATTCATCTTATTTACCATGTAAATCTTGTTTTCCGCTTTTACACCATAGAAATTAGAATCATAGCCATGATACAATACTTCTTTCTCTGTTCCATCTGTCTTTCTGAGAACAATTTTCATTTCCGGTTCTGAATCCAGGGTCGTATCGTCTGTCACTCTCTTTTGTGCCGTCATATTGCTGACTTTATTGTAGAAAGTATTGAATTTTGTGCTGTCCAGTTCTTTGCCGTTCATTTCGTAAGTAAGAGTCTCTGTCTCATTTCCGTCTTCATCTTCAGATGTTTCACGTGAAACATTTACATTCTTTGTTTCACCTTTATAGGTAACTTCAACGCTTTCTATATCATTTATGGAAATATAGCATACGTTCATATCCCAGAAATCTGCATTTTCTTTATCCAGGAATGTAGAAAGTGTCTCGTCCGACATTGTATAAACTTCTTTACTATCGTCAACGCTTACATACCTGCCGCTCTCTTCTGTTTCCTTACCTATATGTATCACAAGTCTTTTATCCACCATTTCCGGTTCTGTCTCTTCTTCTCCTGTCTCTCCCTGTTTTTCTTCTGTATTTTCTGCCTCGTTTGACTCTGTTTCTTCTGTTTCCAGATTATCCGTTTCCTTTTCAGGAATTTTTTCTTTATAATCTACTGTTATGTTCGCATACGGTTCATTCAAGCCATAGCTCTCCATCTCTTCTTCAGATGCATTATAATCGACAAAAGAAGCATATTCCAGGGTACTAAAAGCAGATGCTGTGCTCGTCGCTTTTGCGGAATCTGCCTTCTCCTGATTTTCTCCATCAAAAATATGCCAGAATCCGTTTTCATCTTGCGACAGACTGTAAGAAGTTTCTCCTTCTACCTGAATCTCTTTTACGTTTTCCGAACTGATTTCCGGGAAAGTTCCTGCTTCTGCATAATCATAAAGACTGTTCATAAACGGTGTAAGCGATGCGTTTGCTACCAGATATACTGTTTTATCGTCCTCATTTTTCTTCACATAATACTGACTTACAGACTCGTTTTCTGCACCGATTTTTATGGAAGTTTCCTCTCCGTCTTTTGTTGTAAAAACAATGGTATTTACAGGGGAATCCAATCCATATTCTGACAGATCATCCACATCTTTCAGAACCCTTTCTGCTTTTAAATCTCCCAGCATACCGACGGCATTATTTAAGGTATCCTGAGACACAGGAAAGGCTTTATCGTCGCTCTTTACCCACTGATCCTCTTTTTTCTGGAAGGTAATTTCCTGCTTATCAATTAAAAACTGTACAGATTCTATTTCATCTGCGGAAGTATCTGTAACAGAAACCTGTTTTTCTTCTTCTTTGCTGTTTTCTGCTTCTTCCTGTTTGGATACGTATGTGCTCACTCCCACATACGTTCCACATAAAACAGCCAGTGCAGCCACAGCCAAAATCATTTTTACTGTTTTTTTCTTCATCAGGCTCTTCTCCTCTTAAACCAAATCACAAATCCAAGTATCAGGAAAACACCTGGGATAATGCCAATTACCCATATTTTCCAGAAGCTTGTATCATATTCTGTCAACGACAACGATGCAACCTGAAGGCTCTTAGAAGGAATGGAAACACTTGCGCTTTCTTCCGTATCTACCAGCCATTTCAGCGACTCTGTAACAAGCTGCTGATTTCCGCCTGAAACCATCTGATTGATCTGACTGTCTATAATATTGGCAGTAGAATAATATACAAGCTGCGTTTCTTTTTCGTCAGCAAGGCTTTCTGTTATACTTACACCAATATCAAATGGACCATCTACATCGCCTTCTTCTTTTTCAATCTGAGAGCTGTTCATATTTGTTTTTGAATAAGCGCTGTCTGATGTTGTAAGGATACTCTCTATATTTACAGTATCTCTCACATCGTCCAGTTTCTGAATACCCTGTGCAAACGGTGCAAGCGTTAAATAATCGGAAGCTGCCGCCTCAGATGACGCCTCTGTACTTTTAACATCAGGAACAAGATAATACGGCATCTGCATTGCATAATGCTGTGCATCTCCCTCAAAAACAAGACCTTCTGCACGTTTTACACCATAATTTTCTAATATTGCATCAAAATTCTTCAATTCCGTCTCTGTATAATTGGAAAATATCATGGCTTTTCCACCATTTTCCAGATATTTTAAAACAGCATCTTTTTCAGCAGAAGAAATATCTGTAGTTGGGGAAATGATCATAAGGCAGTCTGCATCTTCCGGCACGCTTTCCTCTGTGAGAAGATTCAGTTCCTGCACGTCAATATTGGCTTTTTCAATGCTGTCCTTTAAATCTGCAGAAAGCGATTTTTCCCCATGACCTTCCAGAGTATATAAAACAGGAAGATTTTCCGATGTCACATATCCGATAGCGCTTGTGATCTGACCTTCTCCGTCAAATCCTGTTGTCTGATAGCTGTAGGTATTATAGTCCAGACTGCTCTCATACATATCGCTGTAATTTACTACTTTGCTTCTTTCTCCTGACTCGATAATAAGGCTGTTTGCAGAAACCTGTTCGTCTGTATAATCAGAAACGAATTTTGGATTTACAACCGGATCCTTCACCTCTACCTTAATATGTTTGGATTCATCTTTATATCTTTTTAAAAGAGATGATATGTTCTCATCTTCGTATCCGCTCTGTGCGATCTGATAAATCGTAACATCTTTATCCAGATCTTTTAATGCTTTCTTCGTCTCCTCTCCAATGGAATAAAGACCGGAATCACTCACATCAATCTGCGTATATTTAGAAGGAATTTCTCTCACGATCATATTGATAACAACAACTGCTGCCACAAAAACAACTGTCATTATCATACTGTAAGAACCATTTTTGATATGCTTTTTGCTTACAGTTCCCACTACCTTTTTTATATTGAATTTTCTGTTCTTTTTTTCTTTGTTTTGCTCATTATTTTTTTCTGCTTTTTTTCTGAAACTCATTCCGTCTCTCCCCTCCTAATTCCAACGTCTTTTCTGAATGGACTGTACTGTAAGAAAAAGGCACACGGCAATTACAGAAAGAAAATATACAATTCCTGTTACGTCCAGCATGGAATTTGTAAAATTGCTGAAATGCCCGCTCAAATCAAAGACCTCAAGTATTTTCTGTATTCCGCCTTCAAATACAGACGGTTTTACAAAGTAAATGACTGCCAGCGCCGCTTCTCCCACAATACCTGTTATCACAGAGATAAAAATATTTTTTATCATGATATAAATAATAATGGCTGCCGCCACGATCAGAAGTCCAAACGCAACGCAGGTAGATACAGACGTCTGGGAAAAGAAAGAAGAAATTCCTCCCATCATATAAAAAGCAAACAGCAATACAAAAGTAAGGACTGCAGCTACAACCTGGCTTTCTGTCAGAGCAGACATAAATACGCCGATTGCAAGGTTTGCACAGCCAAGAAGGAAAAATCCCAGAATTGCCGTATAAGCAGACGCAAAAGAAACGGCTCCAAATTTTGACATGATCAGAGGGTATGCACACATGATCAAAACAGGAATTGCATACACCGTAACAAGAGCCAGATATTTTCCCATTACAATGCTGCCAACAGAAACAGGCGCTGTGAGAAGAAGCTGATCTGTCTTCTGTTTCCGCTCTTCTGCCAGAACTCTCATACTCAAAATCGGAACACCGATTAAAAATATAAAGGTCAGAGCGCTTAATGTATATTCAAACTTTGGATAAGCTGCTGCAAGCTGATAGGCAGAAAAATAAATTCCTGTCACGATCAGAACAAAAAATATAAACAAGTATCCAACCATAGAAGTCAGATAACTTTTTAACTCTCTTTTATAAACTGCTGTCATGGTTCGTCTCCTCATTTTTTTCAGATTCTGTAAGCTCCAGGAAAATTTCCTCCAGAGATACCTTTTTCGATTTCATTTCAAGAATCGGGCAGTGAAGTTCTGACATTTTCAGAAATACTTCTTCACGTATATCTTCCTGCTCCTCTGTGGAAACACTCACATTCCAGGCGCCCTCCTCCTCGTTAAATACAATCTCTGTTTCTTTTACTTTATCTATAGACTTCATTCCTGTCTCTATCTGTTCTTTCTCGCCTTTCACAAGCATATTCAGAGTATTGGAACCCTCTGCAAGACGGCTTAAATTATCAGGCGTATCGCTTGCCACAAGACGTCCGTGTGAAATGATCAGCACATAATCGCATACTGCGCTCACCTCTGACAGTATATGTGAACTTAAAATAACAGTATGTTTTTTCTTCAGCTCTTTGATCAGTGAACGAATCTCTATGATCTGTTTCGGATCAAGACCAACCGTAGGCTCATCAAGAATAATCACTTCCGGATACCCCAGGATCGCCTGTGCCAGCCCTACTCTCTGTCTGTAGCCCTTTGACAGATTCTTTATAAGACGGTTTTTCATATCTGTAATTTTTACCATATCCATAACTTCCTCAATCATGGATTCCCGTTCTTTTCTTGGGATTTTCTTTAGATCTGCCGCAAATTTCATATACTCCAGAACTGTCATATCAAAATAAAGCGGCGGCTGTTCCGGCAGATAACCGATACATTTTTTTGCTTCTTCCGGTTCTTCCAGAATATCGTGTCCGTCAATGACAACCTTTCCCTCTGTAGAGGCAATATATCCGGTTATCATATTCATCGTAGTGGATTTTCCTGCTCCATTGGGTCCGAGAAAACCGTAGATTTTTCCCTTTTCAATCTGAAAAGAAAGATGGTCCACTGCTGTATGATCCCCGTATCTTTTAACCAGATTCGTTACTTCGATCATTTACTCTCCTCCTGTTTTACAAAAAATTGTAGAGACAGCCTCCGGACTGAAACAGAGAATGGGGAATCCAGAGTTCTGCTATCTCTACAATTTCTATTTTATGGATAAAATGTGAGGAAAATCCGATGAAAGTGTGAGGATTTTGTGTTTATTTCATGAAAAAAGAAGGACTAAAAAGCCCTTCTCTCTCTTAAAGCGGTTCCTTTAACGGTGTTCCCGCTTTTCTCGGGTATTTTCCCGGCGTATTTTTTACTTTTTCAATGACAACAAGAGAACGCTCTATCTCTGAATCCGGAAGCATAAAATAACAAATATCTTTTATTTTCCCTCCCAGAAGTTCGATCGCTCTTTCTGCTCCTTCTGCCTCTTCCTGTACTTTTCCTGATTTATAGGAAATAAACATTCCGCCCTTCTTTACATAAGGAAGACAGTACTCGGAAAGTGTGGCAAGGTTTGATACTGCTCTTGAGACGCATATATCATACTGCTCTCTGTACGCCTTATTTTTTGCAAATTCCTCCGCCCTTCCGTGAATGGCTGTTATTTTATCAAAGCCCAGCAGATCGAAGGTTTCCTCAAGAAAATTCACTCTTTTCTTCAGGGAATCAAGAAGACATTCTTCCAGATGAGGAAAGGCGATTTTAAGAGGAACACCCGGAAAACCGGCTCCTGTTCCAATGTCCATCACTTTTTTTACTTTTGTAAGGTCAACTGCCTTCACACAGGCAAGACTGTCGAGAAAATGCTTTACCAGAACTTCCTGAAATTCTGTGATACCCGTTAAATTCATAACTTTATTTTTTTCTACAAGATACTCATAGAATTGAATAAACTGTTCCTTCTGTTTCTCATCAAGAGAAATCCCCAGATTTTCACAGCCCTTTTCCAGAACGGTCATATCATACGTCATACTTCTTCCCTCCTTCTTCCATACTGTTCCATATAAACAAGAAGTACAGAAATGTCTGCCGGTGAAACACCGGAAATCCTTGAAGCCTGTCCAATGGATACAGGTCGGTACATCTCAAGCTTCTGTCTCGCCTCAATACGAAGGCTTCCTACTTTTTCATAATCAATATCTGTCGGGATTTTCTTTGCCTCCAGCTTTTTAAACTGTTCTACCTGACGGAGCTGTCTTTTTATATAACCGTCATACTTTACATTAATATCTACCTGCTCTTTCACATCCCAGGAAAGTTCCGGGCGGTTTTCATCGATCGGGGCAACTGCCTCATAAGAAAGCTCAGGACGGCGTATCAGCTCTGCAAGGGTTGTTCCTGATTTTAGCGGTGTGCTTCCAAAGGATTCCAGAAGGCTTTGTACCTTTTCGGACGCGCCGATATTCACGTGCTCGATTCGGTTGATTTCTTCCTGTATCTGTTTTTCCTTTTCCACAGATCTCTGATAAGTCTCCTCATCGATCAGACCAGCCTGATAACCTTTTTTCCGGAGACGGAGATCTGCGTTGTCCTGTCTTAAAAGAAGGCGGTACTCCGCACGGCTTGTCATCATTCTGTACGGCTCATGGTTTTCCTTTGTTACAAGGTCGTCTATGAGAACACCGATATATGCTTCTGAACGGTCAAGGATCAGCTGTTCCTGTCCTTTTATTTCCATCGCCGCATTGATTCCCGCGATCAATCCCTGAGCTGCTGCCTCTTCATATCCTGAACTTCCGTTAAACTGTCCGGCGCTGAACAGTCCCTTTATGTTCTTAAACTCAAGGGTAGGATAAAGCTGTCTCGGATTAATGCAGTCATATTCAATCGCATAGGCATTTCTTACAATTCTGGCATTTTCAAGCCCCGGTACCGATCGGTACATCTCATACTGTACATCCTCGGGAAGAGAACTCGACATACCGCCAATATACATTTCATTTGTATACATGCCTTCCGGTTCAATAAATACCTGATGGCGGTTTTTGTCTGCAAAGCGCACAACTTTATCTTCAATGGACGGGCAGTATCTGGGACCTGTACCCTCGATCGCTCCGGAATATAAAGGAGAGCGGTCAAGATTTGCCCTTATAATCTCATGTGTTTTCTCATTTGTATAAGTAAGCCAGCAGGATTTCTGCTCAATCTGCACATCCTCCGGATTTGTGGAAAAAGAAAACGGAACTACTCTCTCGTCTCCGAACTGCTCCTCCATCTTGCTGTAATCAATACTGTTTCCTGCAATTCTGGCAGGCGTTCCTGTCTTAAACCGGAACATTTCAATTCCAAGTTCCTTTAAGCTGTCTGTGAGATAATTTGCAGCCTGGAGTCCGTCCGGTCCTGTTGCATTGCTCACATCGCCGTAAATGCATCTTGCCTTTAAGTACGTTCCTGTACAGAGGATCACTGCCTTACAGTGATAAACAGCGCCGGAATACGTCAGAACCCCTGTGATTTTCCCTTCTTCTACAAGAAGCTTCGTCACCTCTCCCTGACGGATCGTAAGGTTTTCTGTATTTTCCAGAGTTTTTCTCATCTCGTTGCTGTATGCCTGTTTGTCTGCCTGCGCTCGGAGAGAATGCACTGCCGGTCCTTTGGAACGGTTTAACATCTTTGACTGAATAAAGGTTTTGTCTATATTTTTTCCCATCTCTCCTCCAAGAGCATCAACCTCTTTTACGAGATGGCCTTTGGAACTTCCTCCAATGTTTGGATTACATGGCATCAGGGCTATGCTGTTTACGCTTACCGTAAACATGATGGTGGAAAGTCCCAGACGCGCAGACGCAAGTGCAGCCTCACAGCCTGAATGTCCTGCTCCCACTACCACAACATCATAATTTTCTGTTACTGTCTTCATCTGTTTTTCCTCTCTTATTTTCCCATACAGAATTTACTGAAAATCTCATTTACAAGGTCTTCCCCCACAGATTCTCCTATAATGCGGCCAAGACTTTCATAGGCGTTCATAAGGTCTATGGAAAAGAAATCCTCCGGCATATCCATTTCTATGCTGTTTTTTACAAGACGCAGACTCTCTGCCGCCTCCATAAGAGCCTCTTTGTGGCGGGCGTTTGTAATATAAACCTCATCGTTAAAGGAAATCTCCCCGCTGAAGAACATATTTTTAATCTCTTTTTCCAGCTCACGGATTCCTGTCTCCTCTTTTGCTGAAACAGAAATAACCGGACGGTTCACCCTTTCCTTTAACGCTTTCATATCCACTTTCGGTTCAAGGTCTGTCTTATTATATAAAACAATCGCCTTCCTGCTGTCAAGCATGGATATGATTTCTTCATCGTTTTCATCAAGAGGACGGGAACTGTCCACAACGTAAAGAATCAGATCTGCCTCTTTCGCCATATCTCTGGCACGGTTTACGCCGATTTTTTCCACTATATCTTCTGTCTCACGGATTCCTGCCGTATCGATCATTCGAAGGGAAATTCCATGAAGATTAATATATTCTTCCAGTATATCTCTTGTTGTTCCTTCTATGTCTGTAACAATCGCTCTGTTTTCTCCTACAAGAACATTTAAAAGAGAGGACTTTCCTGCATTTGGTTTTCCCAGTATGACTGTCCGGATTCCTTCTTTAATCATTTTTCCATCTGAGGCAGTTTTCAACAGATGCGCAATTTCTTCCTGTGCTTTTTCCACAATTTCAAGAAGCTCCTGTGAATATCCGTCGAGACTGATATGCTCCGGATCATCAAGGGCTGATTCTATATATGCAATGTGATAAATCAGGTCTTTTCTTATCTCTCTAATCGCCTTCTGTACAGAACCCCTTAACTGCTCCATAGAACTTTTGAGGGCATACTCATTTTTTGCCTGAATGACATCCATTACTGCTTCCGCCTGAGAAAGATCCATCCTGCCATTTAAAAATGCCCGCTTTGTAAATTCTCCGGGAGAAGCTGTTTTTGCTCCGTTTTTCAGAACCGTTTCCAGAACACGTCTCATGGCGTACACGCCGCCGTGACAGTCTATTTCTACCGTATCCTCTCCTGTAAAGGTTCTCGGCGCTCTCATTACCATCACAAGAACCTCATCAATTAATTCCTCCCCATCATATATATATCCATAATGGATGGTATGTGTGGGAACTTTATTTATATCTTTTTTTCCGCCCTTTGAACGGTATATGCGACTTACTATATCCAACGCTTCCGGTCCGCTGACTCTTATGATCCCGATTCCCGACTCGCTCATGGCTGTGGATATTGCAGCAATGGTTGTCTCCATAATCTTCCTCCATTATAAAAAAGAAATGTTATTCCCGGAAAAGCCACGCAAAGTATTGCGTGTTATTCATGCTTTCACCAGGAATAACATTCTCTGTCTTAATTTCTCTTTAATTTTACAACTACATGACGGTAAGGTTCTTCGCCCTCACTGACTGTCTCTACGAATTTATTTCCCTGCAGTGCAGAGTGGATAATTCTTCTCTCATAAGGATTCATCGGTTCAAGAACAACAGGTCTTCTTGTTTTCTTTACCTTGTAAGCGATTCCCCTTGCAAGGTTTTCCAGTGTTTCCTTACGGCGTCTTCTGTAATCCTCTGTATCCAGTTTTACACGGATATAGTTTTCCTTGCCTTTATTTACAACAAGGCTTGTGAGATACTGAAGAGAATCAAGTGTCTGGCCTCTTTTTCCAATGAGGATTCCCATATCTTCCCCTTCAAAGTTTACATCAAGACTTCCGTCGTTTTTATTATAAACAGCAGTAATCTCTACTTCTCCAAGCTTCATGGAGGCGAATACATCGCGAAGGAATACTTTTGCTCTCTCTTCTGCTTCTCTGATTTCCTCAGGATCTGTGAGAACAGGTACAGGTTTTGCCGCTCTTACCGTTTTTTCTCTTACAGGTCTTTCCTGTTTTTCCTTTGTATATCTTTCTTTCGCCGGTCTTTCAAATCTGTCGTTTTTCTCGAACCTTTCATTTCTGGCAGATTTTTCACTTCTGTCGTATCTGGCAGATGTGTTTTCCTTTGATGTTTTTTCAGAAACCATCTTTTCTGCAGGTTTTTCAAAGGAATTTTCTTTTTTCTTTTTCTCCGTTTTAAAGGAATCCAGTTTTACAGAACCAATAATATCTTTTATCTCTTCTTCTTCTTCGGAAACCGTTTCTTTTCTGCGCGCTTTAATTACGGCAGGTTTGCTTCCGATTCCGAAAAATCCGGAACTTCCTTCGCTGACCACCTGAATTTCAAGCTGGTCGCTTGATGTTCCAAGCTCAATACACGCTTTTGTAATGGCATCATTTTTTGTTTTTGCTGAAAACTGAATATAATCCTCCATCTGAAACCCCTCCGTTTCTAATTACTTCTTCTTGTTTCGTTCATCGAAATCTCTGACCATATTTGCTTTGGCTGTTATACTTCCGGGTTTTGCTTTCGCTGCATTCTGGTAAGATTGTTCAACTTTTCTTGCTCTTTCAGTTGCATTATTTACTTCTGCACCCTTCTGAGCCTTTGCATTATTTATATTTTTCACATTCTGATGAGCCTGATTTGTGATCTTCTGAGGAGGAAGTCCTGCTTTTTCCCTCTTCTTCTCCATCTTTTTCATATTTTCATTGATCAGGTCATCAATATTCATTCGATCCATATGACGGTTGATCAAAAGCTGCTGTATACTTCGCACCACCGCACTGGAAATCCAGTAAATACCAAGACCTACCGGGAATGTAAAACAGAAAATCGCAGACATAAGCGGCATGATCGTATTCATCATCTTCATGGAGTTCATCATTGCATTCTGCTCGCCGTCCTGCTGTGCTGCCTGCGGCATAAGCTTAATATTCAGCATCTGCGTTACCCATGAAAGAATTGGAATCATAAGAGCTGCGATCGCAAGAATAATTGCACCGCCTGTAAAAGCAGCCTTAATATAAGTCATTGGCTGGTCTGCAATATTCAGCCCGAAGAAATTCTGCATTTTTGAAATTTCATGAGCTGTTGTATCAATTATTCCGGAAAAACCGGAAAACTGGTCTACTGTTGCAAGCTTCTCCCACTGTGAAGGAGATAAAGCATATAAAAAGTCAATAATAGAGTTGCTTGTTGCCTGACTTCCGTCCATAATAAGCTGAACTCTTGTTATTTTATTATCTGTGATAAAATTCTGAACAAGCTGTGTATATCCATCTACTGCTGTAATATGAGAAACAGCTTCTGTAAAAATATCCTTGACGCTTCCAACGTATGCAGGAATTTTATAAATAACCTGCCACAACGCCATCAATATAGGAAACTGAATTGCAAGCTGCACACAGCTACCTGTTGGAGAAACACCGTATTTCTGATAAATTGCCTGTGTTTCTTCATTCATTTTCTGCATGGAAACCTGATCGCGTTTCCCCTGATATTTCTTCTGTACCTTCTGAAGTTCAGGCTGCATAAATGCACTGAGTTTTGAGAATTTCTGCTGCTTAATCTGCAGAGGAGTCATCAGCGCATAAATGATGATACTGAAAATAATGATACAAATACCAAGGTTCTGAACGCCAAATAAACCGTCCAGCATTTTGTAAATACCGTCCATAATCCATCCCATTACAGATGCGACCTGGCCGATAATCGGAGTGCCACTCTTTGTAGCTAAAATCATCATCTCCAATTTTACTTCCTCCTAGAATCTGAAAGTTGTCTGACTTCCTACTCTTTTATGGCACAGGGTCATACCCTCCGTGAGAAAACGGATTACATCTTAAAATTCTCCATACTGCAAGAAGGCTGCCCTTTATTGCGCCATATTTTTGAATTGCTTCTAATCCATACTGAGAACATGTGGGAATATACGGACATTTTGTTCTCTTCATCGGTGATAAATACTTTTGATAGAGTTTAATTGCTTTAATCAGAAATTTTTTAATCATTGTCTTCACCTGTTATATGATGCCTTTTCCATACGTGCAAAAGTGCGCTTTCTATCTCCTGAAAGCTTCTGTCCTTTGCAGATGGTCTTGCAATCACTACAATATCCAAACCATTTTTAAATTCTTCTTCATTTAAGCGATAGCTTTCTCTTATCAATCTGGTGATCCTGTGGCGTACCACACTGTTCCCTACTTTTTTGCTTACTGATATTCCCAGACGATTCTTCATGCACTGATTTTTCAGTACGTACATCACCAGATACCGATTTGCCTGCGATGTTCCTTTCTGATATACAATTTGAAAATCTTTATTTTTCTTCAAGGACTCTGATTTTTTCATCGAATCCTCCTTCTGTCTCAAACAGTTTTCTTTTTCTTTGAAAAGAGAAGAAAAGACCACATAAATGCGGTCTTATGCTGATAATTGCTTTCTTCCTTTTAATCTTCTTGCAGCTAATACTTTACGTCCACCCTTTGTGCTCATGCGAGCTCTGAAACCGTGAACTTTCGCTCTTGATCTTTTTTTCGGCTGAAATGTCATTTTCATAGGTAAAGCACCTCCTTTATCTATTATCCATAATTAAATTATCATACTAGAACATCATTTCAATTATATTCATAAATGCCTGTTTCGTCAAGAGAATTTGTTAATTTTTACGGGAAAACAGAGAAAAAATCCTGCATATACCAAAATGTGTATAACGTATTCGGTTTACGTAATATTATCCACATTTTGTGGATAACTTG
>URHH01000039.1 GCA_900547615.1 uncultured Blautia sp.
TCAATGTACCTTTGAAAGATGGAAAGATCACAGACGAGAACCGTCTTGTTGCAGCTCTTCCTACTATTAAGAAATTAATCGCTGACGGCGGAAAAGTAATTCTCTGCTCTCATTTAGGAAAAGTAAAAACAGAAGAAGATAAAAAGACAAAAACACTCGCTCCTGTAGCAGTAAGACTTTCTGAGTTATTAGGACAGGAAGTAAAATTCGTAGCTGATCCGGAAGTAGTCGGACCAAACGCAAGAGCAGCAGTAGAAGCTATGAAAGACGGCGAAGTTATTTTACTTGAGAATACACGTTTCAGACCGGAAGAGACAAAGAACGGAGAGGCATTCTCCAAAGACCTTGCTTCTATCTGTGATGTATTCGTAAACGATGCATTCGGTACAGCCCACAGAGCACACTGCTCTAACGTAGGTGTTGCACAGTTAGTAGACACAGCCGTTGTTGGTTACTTAATGCAGAAAGAGATCGACTTCTTAGGAAATGCAGTTGAGAATCCGGTAAGACCTTTCGTTGCAATCCTTGGCGGTGCAAAAGTTGCTGATAAATTAAATGTTATCTCTAACTTACTTGAAAAATGTGATACTCTTATCATCGGTGGTGGTATGGCTTACACATTCTTAAAAGCGCAGGGATATGAGATCGGTTTATCTTTAGTAGACGACAGCAAGCTTGATTATTGTAAAGAAATGATGGAGAAAGCTGAGAAACTTGGTAAAAAATTATTATTACCAGTTGACGCTGTAACAATCAAAGATTTCCCTAACCCAATCGATGCTCCGGTTGAAGTAGAAGTTTATGATGCTGACAAAATGCCGGCTGACCGTGAGGGATGCGATATCGGTCCTAAGACTCAGGCTCTTTTCGCAGATGCTGTTAAGACAGCTAAAACAGTTGTTTGGAACGGACCTATGGGTGTATTTGAGAACCCAACACTTGCAGCAGGTACAATCGCTGTAGCAAAAGCTTTAGCAGATACAGATGCTACAACAATCATCGGTGGTGGTGATTCCGCAGCAGCAGTGAACCAGTTAGGATTTGGTGACAAGATGACACACATTTCCACAGGCGGCGGCGCTTCCCTTGAATTCCTGGAAGGAAAAGAACTTCCGGGTGTGGCAGCAGCGAACGATAAATAAAGCGAAGTCGGAATTTAGTGAATCGAACTTCCTTATGAAAAATCCTATCAATACGAACGGAGAATAGAAAAATGGCAAGAAAAAAAATTATCGCTGGTAACTGGAAAATGAACATGACACCAAGCGAAGCCGTTAAAACCTCTCGTAGCAAACGAAGAGGTAGACGTAGTATTCTGTGTACCTGCAATTGATATTATCCCGGTTGTAGAAGCTGCAAAGGGAAGCAATATTCAGGTTGGCGCTGAGAATATGTACTTTGAAGAAAAAGGTGCATATACAGGCGAAATCTCCCCGAATATGCTCACAGATGCAGGCGTAAAATACGTTGTTCTGGGACATTCCGAGAGAAGAGAATACTTTGCTGAGACAGATGAGACAGTAAACAAAAAAATGCTGAAAGCATTCGAGCACGGTATTACTCCAATTATGTGCTGCGGCGAAACTCTGACACAGAGAGAGCAGGGCGTGACAATGGACTTTATCCGTCAGCAGGTTAAAATCGGCTTCCAGGGCGTGACAGCAGATCAGGCAAAAACAGCAGTTATCGCTTACGAGCCAATCTGGGCGATCGGAACAGGCAAAACAGCAACAACTGAGCAGGCTCAGGAAGTTTGTGCCGGAATCCGTGCATGCATCGCTGAAATTTATGACGAGGCAACAGCAGAAGCAATCCGTATCCAGTATGGCGGTTCTGTAAATGCAGGGACGGCTCCGGAGCTGTTTGCACAGAATGACATCGATGGTGGTCTTGTAGGCGGCGCTTCTCTGAAAGAAGAGTTCGGAAAAATTGTAAACTATAAATAAGAATTTTCTTAAATAAGAAATTTGTGTCCAAGCGAGAGAAAAGCCCGTTTTTCCGGAGTGATCCGGGAAGGCGGGTTTTTATGATATAGGAAATTTTAAGCGCAAAAATTAAGAGCCATCAGTTTTTCTTTAAGAACTGGTGGCTCTTTTACTGTTCGTTGTCCAATGGAATATACCTTCCTTTCAGTAAAATTAAATTTTGGGGATTCTAAAACAACTGGAATAAAAACTTAAGTTCTTGGTGGTCCGTACCTCTCTTTCTTGATTTAAACGATAATAAAATTTACGTTTCTGGTGGTCTGTACCTTCCTTTCTTAAATTATAAAGATGAAATTACGTTTTCGGTGGTATCACTCCTTTGAGTTTGTTGTGGTTTGTAATTCCTTTTGTTTTATGAGTACACTATAACAGATAAAATGTGGAATGTCAAGTAGAAAAATGAAAATTACTAAATAAAATTTTAAAAGAAAGAGAAATATGTATATCCAAAAGAATATTCTGAAAATATCAAGCAGAAGAATTGCTGCTAATGACAGTTTGCAGTATCCTTTTTTATGCGAAACGCATAGAATATGGAATTATGGAAAAAATGTTTTTATAAACCAGAAGTAACAGGAGGTAGAAAAATGTTACGTTATCTTCCAATTCGAATGGTTCATGCAAGACAGGTTCTCGACTCAAGAGGAAACCCTACAGTAGAGGTGGAAGTTACAGTGGGAGAAGGCGTTGTAGGAGTAAACGGATATACTGCGAGGGCGATGGTTCCCTCCGGTGCTTCAACAGGAAGATTTGAGGCAGTGGAGCTTCGTGATGGAGAAAAAGAAAAGTACGTAGGATTAAGTGTGGAAAAAGCAGTAAATAACGTAAATTGTAAATTGGCAGAAGCAATTCTGGGAGAAAATGCACTGAATCAGTCTTATATTGATTCTCTTTTGATTGAAGCGGACGGTACAGATAATAAAAGTAATCTTGGCGCAAATGCGACTCTGGGAGTATCTATGGCAGTTGCAAGGGCAGCGGCTTCTGCTCTTCGGATTCCTCTGTATCAGTACATTGGAGGGTGTCATACAAACAGAATGCCGGTTCCAATGATGAATATTTTAAACGGCGGAAAACACGCGGACAACACGGTGGACCTGCAGGAATTTATGATCATGCCAGTAGGCGCTTCCTGCTTTTTGAACGGAATCCGTATGTGTGTGGAAATTTATCAGTTTTTAAAAATTATTTTAAAACAGAATAAACTTTCCACGGGAGTTGGCGACGAGGGCGGATTTGCTCCGGATCTTGCCGATTCCAGAGATGTGCTTGTGATGATCACGGAGGCTGTAAAACGCGCCGGATACGAACCCGGAAAAGACATTGCCATAGCCATTGACGCGGCGGCGAGCGAGCTTTATGACGAGGAAAGAAACGTATATTATTTTCCGGGAGAAAGCGAGATGAAGGGTTCTGAGGTTTTAAGAGACAGTAAGGAAATGATTTCTTATTACGAGAAGTTGATAGAGGAATTTCCTGTTGTTTCCATAGAAGATGGGCTTCATGAGGACGACTGGGAAGGCTGGAGAGAAATGACGAAGCAGCTTGGAGAAAAAATCCAGCTTGTGGGAGACGATCTTTTTGCGACAAATAAAAAGCGTCTTCGCTGCGGAATTAAGCTCCAGGCAGGTAACGCCATTTTAATTAAGGTCAACCAGATAGGAACACTTACGGAGGCTCTGGAAGCTGTGGAAATGGCGCAGCAGGCAGGATATAAAACAGTGATTTCCCATCGCTCCGGTGAGACAGAGGATTCCTTTATTGCAGATCTGGCAGTAGCTACGGGGGCAGGACAGATTAAAACAGGCGCTCCCTGCCGGTCTGACAGAAATGCAAAATATAATCAGCTTCTTCGTATTGATGAATATCTCGGCGTTCTTTCCAGATATGAAAACCCGTTCGACAGTGTAAAAGAAACAGAAGAATCTTTCGAATCTTAAAAAACTGGTAAAAACAGTTGAAATCCGGGATTTCCTATGGTAAAATATCTTCTAGTTGATTAGGAGGTGTAACCGCGTGGAAATTTTAAAGATTGTTCTGACCGTAATTTTTGTAATAGATTGTATTGCTCTGACAGTTGTGGTACTGCTTCAGGAAGGCAAATCACAGGGTCTTGGCGCTATCGCAGGCGCAGCAGATTCTTACTGGGGTAAGAACAAAGGTCGTTCTATGGAGGGCGGTCTTGTAAAGGCAACAACTGTTATGGCAGTTTTGTTCTTTGTATTGTCAATCGTTTTAAACATGAATTTCTAGGAACGAAAACGGAAACACTCTTGTTTATGTGACAAGGGTGTTTCTTTGTTTAATAAAGGAGAAAATGTGAAGAAAAAAGAACTTGAAAAAAAGAAAAAATTTATAATGGAGCTTTTAAAAGATCCAATATACCAGCCCATGCGCCTCCGGGAGATCGCTTCTCTTTTAAGACTGGATAAGGGACAGAAAAAGGAACTGTATGAGGTAATGGATTCTCTTTTAGAAGAGGGGAAGATTTCTCTTGATAAAAAGGGAAGGTATGAAAAGGCATCTAAGTCCGGGAAAAAAACTGAGAAAAAGAAAAGAGAAAAGCAGAAAAAGGAAAAACTGACAGGACGAAAGAAAAGTCGGGAAACGGACAGGATAAAGTATGATGAAGATTCTGCTTTGGAGGGAACCTTTATCGGGCACCCGAAAGGATTTGGTTTTGTGGAAATCCCGGATCAGGAGGAAGATATTTTTATTCCGGAAGAAAAAACGGGAACAGCTCTCCATCAGGATAAAGTGCGCATTATTGTAGAAGAGAAACAGAAAGAAGGAAAACGAAAAGAGGGAACAGTGGTAAAGGTTCTGGAAAGGGGAATGCCCCAGATTGTGGGAACGTACCAGTGCAACCGGGATTTTGGCTTCGTGATCTGCGACAATCCCAAGTTTTCCAAAGATGTGTTTATTTCCAAAAAAGATTCCAATGGAGTGAAAAACGGAGATAAAGTCATTGCGGAAATTACAGACTATGGTTCCGGAAACAAAAGCCCGGAAGGAAAGATTACAGAAATCCTGGGAAGCAGCCGTGCGCCTGGAACAGATATTCTTGCCATTGTAAAAAGCTTTGGAATCCCGGACGAATTTCCGGAACGTGTAAAGAACCAGGCGCTTCGCGTGCCGGATCACGTTCTTGCGGCAGATATGAACGGAAGACTTGACCTTCGAAACGTGCAGATGGTCACCATAGACGGAGAAGATGCAAAAGATCTTGACGATGCGGTTTCCCTTACAAAAGAAAACGGGATTTACCATCTCGGCGTTCATATTGCAGACGTGAGCAATTACGTACAGGGAGGAAGCGCTCTCGATAAGGAGGCTTTAAAAAGAGGGACAAGCGTGTACCTTGCAGACCGTGTGATTCCCATGCTTCCGGTAGAGCTTTCCAATGGGATCTGTTCTCTGAATCAGGGAGAAGACCGTCTTGCATTAAGCTGCCTTATGGACATAGATGAGAATGGCAGAGTGGTATCTCATAAAATCGCAGAAACAGTCATCTGCGTAGACAGACGTATGAGCTACACGACTGTGAAAAATATTCTGGAACAGGAAGATGAGGAAGCAGAGAAGCGGTATGCGGACTTTGTTCCCATGTTTTTCCAGATGAAGGAGCTTTCCGCGATCATAAGAGAAAGCCGCCATCACAGAGGTTCGATTGATTTTGAATTTCCGGAGAGCAAGATCATTTTAAACGAGGCAGGAAAAGCCATAGATGTACAGCCGTATGAGTCAAATGTGGCAACCAGGATTATTGAAGATTTTATGCTTATGGCAAATGAGACAGTGGCAAAAGAATACTGTAAAGAAGACCTTCCGTTTGTTTACCGTACTCATGAAAACCCGGATCCGGAAAAGGTGGAGAGCCTTTTGATGCTTCTTCATAATCAGGGTGTTTCCGTGCAGAAAGCAAAAGAAGAAATCTCTCCGAAAGAAATCCAGAGAATCCTAGAGGAGATAGAAGGTCTTCCAAATGAAGCACAGATTTCCAGACTTACTTTAAGAACTATGAAACAGGCGAAGTATACAACAGAATGCAGCGGTCATTTTGGACTTGCAGCAAAATATTACTGTCACTTTACTTCTCCGATCCGAAGATACCCGGACCTTCAGATCCACCGTATCATTAAAGATAATTTAAGAGGCCGCCTTGAGAGAGAAGGGCGGACCGAGCGGTACAGGGAAATCCTGGACGAGGTGGCGCGTCAGTCAAGCGTATGCGAGAGAAGGGCAGAGGAGGCGGAAAGAGAGTCCGATAAGCTGAAAAAAGCAGAGTATATGTCTTACCATCTTGGAGAAGAATTTGAAGGAATTATTTCCGGCGTGACAGGCTGGGGCATGTATGTGGAGCTACCCAATACAGTAGAAGGACTTGTTCATGTAAATACGCTGCGTGATGATTATTATACCTTTGATCAGGATGCTTATGAGCTTCGCGGAGATATGACACAGAAAGTATACCGTCTGGGACAGAAGGTGCGCGTCCGTGTAGCAGATGCAGATAAAATGCTGAAAACAGTAGATTTTGTTCTGGCGGAGGAACAATAGCGTAACAGGGAGGATATTATGGCAAAACAGAAGGGAATCAAATTAATTGCCAACAACAAAAAGGCATTTCACGATTATTTTATAGAAGATACGTATGAGGCGGGAATTGCGCTGGCAGGAACAGAGGTCAAATCCCTTCGTATGGGAAAATGCAGCATTAAAGAAGGATTTATCCGTGTGGAGCATGGAGAGGTTTTTATTTACGGTATGAATATCAGTCCCTATGAAAAGGGAAACATTTTTAATAAAGACCCGCTCCGTGTAAGAAAGCTTCTTCTTCACAGATATGAGATCAACAAAATTGAGGCGAAGCTGAAAGAAAAAGGTCTCACTCTTGTACCGCTGAAGGTATATTTTAAGGACAGTCTTGTTAAGGTGGAAATCGGAATGGCGCGTGGTAAAAAACTTTATGACAAGCGCCAGGACATTGCGAAAAAAGACCAGAGAAGAGAGGCAGAGAGAGACTTTAAGGTTAAGAATCTTTATTAAAAAAGGAAGGGCGGGGTGTTTTCCCTGCCCTGACGGATAAGGAGGAAGAAAATGAAATTTTTTCATTTATCCGATTTACATATTGGAAAGCAGCTTCATTTGTATTCTCTGAAGGAAGAGCAGAGAGCTGTTTTAAATGAAATTATACAGTATGCAGAAAAAGAAAAACCGCAGGCCATTGTCATTGCAGGGGACGTATACGACAAAAGTGTTCCTTCTGCTGAGGCAGTGGCTGTTTTTGATGAGTTTATCAGAAAATTATCAGAACTTTCTCTTAAAATACTTGTGATCAGCGGAAACCACGATTCGCCGGAACGTCTGGAATTTGCAGGAAGCCTTCTGGAAAAACAGGGGCTTTACATTGCAGGACTGCCGCCTGTAAACGAAAGCGACCACATAAAAAAAGTTGTCTTGCGCGATGAAGAGGGGGAGGTATGTTTCTGGCTCCTTCCCTTTTTAAAGCCGTCTTATGTGAGAGGAATTTTTCCGGAAAAAGAGAACCTTTCTTATACGGAGGCTGTAAAAATGCTTCTGGAAAGGGAGGAGATGGATTCGTCTGTGCGAAACGTGCTTGTGACGCATCAGTTTTTTACTGCTTCCGGAAAAGAGCCTTTGCGGAGCGATTCCGAGACGATGTATGTGGGCGGAGCAGGAAATGTGGACATTTCAGCAGTACAGAACTTTGATTACGTGGCAATGGGACATATCCACAAGGCGCAGTCTGTAGGGGAAGAGCGTTTCCGGTACTGCGGAACGCCGTTAAAATACTCAGCAGGAGAGAGTAAAGATACGAAAACTCTCACATCAGTTACACTTGGAAAAAAGGGAGAATCTTTAAAGATAGAAGAGCTTCCGCTTCACCCCATACGGGACGTACAGCAGTTAAAAGGCAGGTTTGAGGAGCTTATGAGTCTTGGTACAGAGGATTACGTGAGCCTGACCCTTACAGATGAGAAGATGCCGTATCAGCCGAGAGAACAGCTGGAAAAAGTATTTCCCAATATTCTGGAGTTAAAGGTGGAAAATACGAGAACAAAGAGGGAACTGTCCGGATTTTTAAAAGAAGCAGTGCAGGCGGAGCCCTGTGTGCTTTTTGAGAATTTTTATGAGGAAATACACGGCATTTCCATGACGGAGGAAGAAAAGAAGCTTGTAGGTGAGATTCTGGAAAAGGTACAGGAGGACAGAGTATGAGACCAGTGAGACTTGTCATGTCTGCTTTTGGTTCTTATGCGGGAGAAGAAATCCTTGATTTTGGAAAAATGGATCGGGGGATTTTTCTTGTGACAGGGGATACGGGAGCAGGGAAAACAACAATTTTTGACGCCATCGTATATGCCCTTTACGACAGGACAAGCGGAGGCGTACGGGACGGAAATATGATGCGCAGCGCCTATGCGGATCTTCGCACTCCTACTTTTGTAGATTTTACTTTTTCCTGCAGAGGAGAAGAGTATCGGATTGTGCGAAATCCGGATTATGAAAGGGAGAGCCTTCGAAAAGATAAAGAAGGAAATCCAAAGAAAACCCAGGAAAAGGCATCTGTGGAGCTGTTCCTTCCGGACGGCACAGTTTTTCGTGGAAATAAAAAAGATACAAATACAAAAATCCAGGAAATCACAGGTCTGGACGCACGGCAGTTTATGCAGGTGGCAATGATCGCCCAGGGAGATTTTTTAAAACTGCTTCATGCAAAATCGGAGGAGAGAAAAGAAATATTTTCAAGAATTTTCGACACGGGAATTTACGGAGATTTTCAGGAGGAACTGCGGCGACGGGAGAAGAAAAGCTATATCTTTTTAAAGGAAAAAGAGCAGGCGGTAAAAGAGCAGATGATCCGGATCCTTATTTTTGAGGGCTGGGAGCAGGAAGACGAACTGAAATCTGCTGTAGAAAAAGAAGATGTGGAACAGGTTCTCGTTCTTCTTGCCGGGCTTTTAAAAGAAGATAAAAAAAGAGAGGCAGAAACATTTGAGAAACTGGAAAAAACAAGAAGCAGCCAGGAACAGTGGGAGAAACGAAAAGAACTGGCAGGCAGCATTTTGGAAGTGAGAGAGAGGATTCAGAAATATAAGAAATGGCTTTCGGAAAATCTTCCGTCAGAGCAGTTTTTAAAAGATGAGGCAGAGCGCTTTGAAAGAGAGGAAAAAGAAAAAACAGGAGCGCTTCAGGCTCTGGAAAACAATATACAGAAAGAAAAGGAAGCTTTTGCACAGGAGGAGGAAAAGCGCCTGCTCCGCCTTCAGGAAATCGAAGGGCTGAAAACCATGTGGGCAAAAACCATCGAAACAATGAAGGAAAACCGGATTTTGGGAGAAAGATGGGAGCAGTCAAACAGAAATTACAAAGAAAAAGTGCAGCTTTATGAGGAGCTTTACGAGGCTTTTTTCAGAGAACAGGCAGGAATCCTGGCAGGAAAATTAAAAGAGGGAGAGCCGTGTCCCGTATGCGGCAGCAGATGCCACCCCGATAAGGCGAAGACTTCGCAGAAAGCCCCGGAACAGAACCAGGTACAAAGAGCGAAGGCGCTCAGGGAGCAGGCGGAAAAAGAGAGAGAGAACGCCCAAAAACTTTTTCAGGAAAGCGCCCAGAAATATAAAGAAAGTCTTGGAAGACTCAGACAGGAAGGGAGCCGTCTGTTTGGAGAGGGATTTCAACCGGGAGAAGAAACGTGGAGAAAACAGGCGTCTTCTGCTATGGACGAGGCAAAAAATCAGGTAAAAACTTTAAGGCAGGAATATGCGGACAGAAGAAGAGCCGGGGAAGAAAAGATAAGGGCTCTTACGAAAGAATGCAGTCAGTGCAGCGATAAGCTAAAAGAAGCAAGAAAGAAACTGGAGCTTTTTATCAGAAAAGCGGAGCAGATACAGGGAGAATTAAAAGCAGGGATTCAGCAGGAGAGAATCCTTCTGGAAAAATGGGAAAGTCAGGAAGAATCACCGGAAAATATGATCGCGGTGTCAGAAAGAGAACTGGAGCGTCTGAAAACGGAGAGAAGGATTCTGGAAGCACGATGGCAGGAAGTTTCAGGGGAGAGAATCTCAAATGAGCGGACAGAGCAGGTATTAAAAACATACGAAAAAGAGTATGGGGCATTAAAGAAGAATTATGAAATAATCCATCATTTAAGTCAGACTGCCTGCGGATCGCTTGCGGGAACTGCCAAAATTGATTTTGAGTCCTATATTCAGAGACAGTATTTTCAGAAGATCATTGCAAGAGCAAACCAGAGACTGATTCAGATGACGGCAGGACAGTTTATTTTAAAATGCAGAAATCTGGAAAATCTGGGAAACAGAGGAAAGGTTGGTCTTGATCTGAATGTATACAGTCTTGTGACAGAAAGCGAGCGCGATGTAAAAACGCTTTCCGGAGGAGAGTCTTTTATGGCTGCTCTTGCTATGGCGCTGGGTCTTGCAGATACGATAGGAGACAGTGCCGGTGCAGTGCGTCTTGACACGCTTTTTATAGACGAGGGATTTGGTTCTCTTGATGAAAATTCCAGAGAGCAGGCAATCCGCGTTCTTTATGATCTGGCAGGAGAAAACCGCCTGATCGGGATTATTTCCCATGTGACAGAATTAAAGGAGCAGATCGAGCCAAAGATCATTGTGAAAAAAACAAAGAAAGGAAGCCGGCTTTCATGGCTTTTATAGGGAGACAAATGGATAGAAAAATGCTTTGTGTGGAAGATTCCAGAACGGAACAGGTTCATCTTGTGATGCAGCCCCACTTAAATGCTGGGGGACGACTTTTCGGAGGAATGCTGATGCAGTGGATTGACGAGGTGGCAAGCGTAGTTGCCATGCGTCATGCAGGGACAAAGAGGGTGACAACAGCGTCAATCGATAATCTGCAGTTTAAGCAGCCCACGCATGAGGGGGAACTCCTTGTGCTTGTGGGGTATATCACATATGTGGGAAACACTTCGATGGAGGTGGAAGTGGACACGTATGTGGAGCATTCCGACGGGCTTTGTTATTCTGTAAACAGGGCGTTTCTCGTGATGGTGGCAATGGACGAAGAAGAGCGGCCTTTGCAGGTTCCGGGACTGCTTGTAAAAACAGAGGCGGAAAAGGCAAGATATGAGGCGGGACTTCAGAGAAGAGAAATGCGCAGAAAGCGGCAAAAAAATGGGTTTTAATGATTGAAAAAAGTACAGAAAATTTGTATAATATACATTAATAATTGAAAAACGTATGATAAATCCGATGAAAGGGGCGATGTACATGAAAATTGTGACTATCAACCGGGAATATGGAAGCGGCGGGCGAAGAGTTGCGTTTATGCTTTCTGAGAAGCTGGGGATTTCCTGCTATGACAGTAATCTTCTTATGGCAGCAGGGGAGCGCTACGGAATTAATCCGGATTTTCCGGAAGGATTTGATGAGCAGAAAAGCATCAGCCTTCTTTATGGGATTTCACTGATTGCGAACAACTGGGCAGATGAGGACAGGATCATGCTGCCGTACAGAGTCTATCAGGCACAGGTGGAAGCAATCCGCCGTCTGGAAAAAGAGGCGCCCTGTATTTTTGTGGGGTGCTGTGCCAATGAAGTATTAAAAGATGAAGAAAATGTTTTAAGAGTATTTATTTATGCTTCCGATATGGAAGAACGCATTGAACGGATCAGCAGGATAGAAGGAATTTCCAGAGAAGAGGCAGCGGAACATATTGCGAGGACAGACCGACAGAGACGTGATGATTATTACTTTCACACAGGACAGGAGTGGGATAAAAAAGAAAATTATGATATTTGCCTGAATACTTCCACGCTTGGAATGGAAGGCTGTGTGAATATTATTGCAGCTCTTGCAAAAAAGACGTCTTAGAAGACGATAGTGTAAAAAATCTATGAAATTCGTCTGCCTTTGGTTGACAAGAATGGCATACTCTGTAATAATGAACAGGATAAAAGAGAAATTGAAGATGCCATTTTATAGGAGGCGTTATAAATGAAAAAAAGATATTTGATGCTTGTGGGGCTTCTGGCTGCGGCTGTTCTGGCAGCAGGCTGCGGAAAGAAAAAAGAGGAACCGGTAAAGACGTCGGAGGTAACTGCGACTCCAACGCCGGCAGCAGACAGCAGTCTTGTAGATATGCAGAAAACAGAAGATGAAAATGCAAAGATAAAAAATGTAATAGGAACAAAGACGGCAGCTTCCGGAAGTCTTGTTCTGATCAACAACATGGGAGATGAGATTTCTTCCATATATATCCGCCCAAATGTGCCGGAAGAAGAGGCGTATGATGAGGATGAAGAGGATTCCTGGGGAGATGAACTTGTACAGGGAAAATTCACTCTGAAAAACGGAGACAAAGCTCTTTACTATTATGAGAAAAATCAGAAGGATGAGGACGGAAATACAGTTACTTCCTTTGATATTCGGATTTCTTTTACAGATGAAGAGAAAAATGAATGCTTTTTCCGTGATCTTCCTCTTTCTTCTATCAAACAGATCACGCTCTGCATGGACGGAAGCGGGGAGGACGGCATTCCTTATGCAAAATATCTCACAGCAACGGGAACAAAGCCTGTATCTACTTTAAAAGATGTAAAGGAGCGTCTTGGAATAGACGGAGAGGATTCCGAAGAAGATGAGGAAACAGAGGATGAGACAACTCCAACACCAGATCCAACAGAGGCACCGGAAGTGACGGATACACCGGAGGAGCCTACCGATACTCCGGAACCGACCGCAGCTCCGGAACCGGAAGAACCGGAAGAGCCTGCACCGGATCCGGGAGCAGAGGAGGCATCCAAATATATCGGACAGTCTCTTAATACTCTGATCAGCGCAATGGGCAGTCCGGCAAGCAGTGATTACGAGGAAGACCCGGGAACAGGAACAACAGGGTATCATCACTACGATACCTTTACAGTTTCTACTACAGTTGATGAAAATGGTAATGAAATTGTAGCTGCAATATGGTAAAATAGAAGCAGCTTTAAAAGCACGAAAAAGAAACAGAGGTAAAAAAGATGAAACGAGTATTATTAAAATTAAGCGGTGAGGCACTTGCCGGAGAAAAGAAAACCGGGTTTGATGAAGCGACAGTCATCGCAGTTTCCAGACAGATCCGTACCATTGTAGAGGAAGGTATGGAAGTGGGAATTGTAATTGGCGGCGGAAACTACTGGAGAGGCCGCACAAGCGAGACGATCAACAGAAATAAGGCAGATCAGATCGGAATGCTTGCTACAATTATGAACTGTATTTATGTTTCAGACATCTGCCGTTATCTCGGATTAAAAACAGAGATCTTTACCCCGTTTGTATGCGGAGGATTTACGACGCTTTATTCAAAAGACGCAGTGGAAGAAAGTTTTGCAGCAGGCAAGGTAGTGTTCTTTGCAGGCGGCACAGGACACCCTTATTTTTCAACAGATACAGCTACAGTTCTCCGTGCTGTTGAGATCGAGGCAGAAGCAATCCTCCTTGCAAAAGCAGTGGACGGAATTTATGACAGCGACCCGAAGGTAAATCCTGCCGCAGTAAAATATGATGAGATCTCCATTGAAGAAGTAGTAGAAAAGAAGCTGGCTGCGATGGATCTCACTGCATCTATCATGTGTCTGGAACAGAAAATGCCGATGCTTGTATTCGGACTGGACGAAGAAAACAGTATTGTAAATGCAGTTCATGGGAAATTCTCCGGCACAAAAGTGACTGTGCAGGATAAATAAAATTTAAAATAAGGAAAGAATGAAAGAGGGAGACAGAATAATGGACGAAAGAATTCAGAAATATGAAGAAAAAATGAAAAAAACTCTGGTTGGATTTGAGGCAGAGCTTACTACAATCCGTGCAGGAAGAGCAAATCCGCATATTCTCGATAAACTTACAGTAGAATATTACGGAACTCCGACACCGCTTCAGCAGGTGGCAAACATTACAGTTCCGGAGGCTCGTATGATCCAGATCCAGCCGTGGGAAGCAAGCCTTATCAAAAGCATTGAAAAAGCGATTCTTGTTTCTGACCTGGGATTAAATCCAAGCAACGACGGAAAAGTAATCCGCCTTATTTTCCCGGAGCTTACAGAAGAGCGTCGTAAAGAGCTTGTAAAAGACGTTAAGAAAAAAGGTGAAGGTGCAAAAGTTGCAGTCCGCAATATCCGCCGCGATGCAAACGATGCTTTCAAAAAACTGGCAAAAGAAGATGTATCTGAAGATGAGATCAAAGAGCTGGAAGAGAAGGTACAGAAGCTGACAGATAAATTTGTGAAAGATATTGATGCAGCAGTAGAGAATAAATCAAAAGAAATTCTGACTGTATAAAAAAGAGTAAGAAAGAGAGCTTTCTTTTGGAAGCTCTCTTTCCCTATGCCGGAATTTAAAACAGATACAGACAGAAACGGAGGAAGAGAAATGAACGTACCGAATCATATTGCAATCATTCTCGACGGAAACGGGCGCTGGGCAAAAAAAAGGGGAATGCCAAGGAGTTACGGTCATGTGAAGGGCTGCGCCAATCTGGAAACCATATGTGATGATATGAAGGAGCTCGGCGTAAAATATCTTACGGTCTATGCTTTTTCCACAGAAAACTGGAAGCGATCCAGGGAAGAAGTGGAAGGTCTTATGAAGCTGTTCCGAAACTACCTGAAAAAATGCATCAAGATTGCGGAGCGAAATAAGATGCGCGTCCGGGTAATCGGGGACATCACTGCTTTTGATAAAGACATTCAGGAACGGATCGCGTATCTTGAGGAATTTTCAAAAAAATATGACGAGCTTCATTTTCAGATCGCATTAAATTATGGAAGCCGCGATGAAATTACAAGAGGAATGCGCCGTCTTGCACAGGACGCTGCCGAAGGGAAAATAACCCCGGAAGAGGTAAATGAGGAGATGGTGGAGAGCTATCTCGATACAGCGGGAATCCCGGATCCTGACCTTTTGATCCGCACAAGCGGAGAGCTTCGCCTTTCCAATTTTCTTTTATGGCAGCTTGCGTACACAGAATTTTATTTTACGGACGTTGCCTGGCCGGATTTCAACAGGGAGGAATTAATCCGCGCCATTGAGAAATATAATGCAAGAGACAGAAGATACGGGGGAGTAAAGGAGGAATAGAGATGTTTAAAACCAGATTGCTAAGTGGGATCATGCTGGTCATCATTGCACTTTTTACCATTATAAGCGGAGGATACATTCTGTTTTTTACTCTTCTGGCAGTGTCACTGATCGGAATGCGCGAACTGTTCCGCGCGATGAAGGTGCAGGACGAAAAGGCAAACATTCTTGCAGTTACAGGTTATGCCGGAGCTGTGATTTATTACGGAGCGATTCTTCTTGGATTTGAAAAATACGGAATGATGGCAGTGATCTGCTCTCTTGTTTTGATCATGTTTGTGTATGTGTTCACATATCCAAAATATCACGCAGAACAGATCATGGCGGCATTTTTCAGTGTGATTTATGTGGCGGTAATGCTGTCCTTCATTTATCTTACAAGAAACCTGCCCGATGGAAAATTCCTTGTATGGCTGATCTTTCTCTGTTCCTGGGGCTGCGATACCTGTGCATACTGTGTGGGAATGCTCATAGGAAAGCATAAAATGGCTCCTGTATTAAGTCCGAAAAAATCTGTGGAGGGAGCTGTTGGAGGCGTTCTTGGCGCTGCTCTTTTAGGCGTGGCATATGCGGCGGCAACAAAAGGACCTGTGATGGAATACGCAGTCATCTGCGCTGTGGGAGCGCTGATTTCTATGGTGGGAGATCTGGCTGCTTCTGCAATTAAAAGAAATCAGAATATCAAGGATTATGGAACTCTGATACCGGGACACGGCGGGATTCTGGATCGTTTTGACAGCGTGATTTTTACAGCGCCTGTCATCTACTTCCTTTCAAAGCTGGTTCTCGGAATTTGATAAAGGGGGCTTATGATGAAAAAGATTGCAATTTTAGGTTCGACCGGCTCCATTGGAACACAGACGCTTGATGTAGTCCGCAAAAACGGGGATATTCAGGTTCTCGGAATCAGCGCCGGAAGAAATATCAAAATGCTGGAAGAACAGGTAAGAGAGTTTTCTCCAAGACTTGCTGCCGTTTGGGATGAAGAAGCTGCAAAAGAGCTGAAAGACCGGATTTCAGATACAGAGACAAAGGTAGTTTCCGGTATGGACGGTCTTCTTGAGCTTTCCGCAATGCCGGAGACAGAGATTCTTGTGACGGCTATTGTGGGAATGATCGGAATCCGCCCTACCATTGAAGCAATCCGGGCGGGAAAAGATATTGCTCTTGCAAATAAAGAGACGCTTGTGACAGCAGGACATCTGATCATGCCTATGGCAGAAGAATACGGAGTAAAAATCCTCCCTGTTGACAGCGAGCACAGCGCTATTTTCCAGGCGATACACGGGGAAGACAAAAAGGAGATCAAAAAGCTTTTGATCACAGCTTCCGGCGGTCCGTTCCGTGGAAGAACAAGAGAAGAACTGCGTCACGTTACGCTGGAAGATACCCTGAAACACCCGAACTGGGTAATGGGACAGAAGATCACTGTAGATTCTGCTACTCTTGTAAATAAAGGGCTGGAAGTGATGGAGGCAAAGTGGCTATTTGGCGTGGAGCTTTCCGATATTCAGGTTGTGGTACAGCCGCAGAGCATCATTCATTCTATGGTGGAGTTTCAGGACGGAGCGGTAATGGCGCAGCTTGGAACGCCGGATATGCGTCTTCCGATCCAGTATGCGCTTTATTATCCCCAGAGAAGATTTTTGGACGGAGATCGCCTTGATTTCTGGAAGCTTCGGGAGATTACGTTTGAGGAGCCGGATATGGAAACCTTCCGGGGGCTTCCAATGGCGATGGAGGCGTCCCGTGCAGGCGGCACGATGCCAACTGTATTTAATGCGGCAAATGAACTGGCAGTACATAAGTTTTTACAGAAAAAAATAGGTTTTCTGGATATTTATGAGATTATCGGGCAGTCTATGGAAAGACATAAAATAGTGGAAAATCCTGACCTGGAGGAAATCCTGGCAGCAGAAAAAGAGACTTATCAATGGATTGAAAGCAGGTGGTAAATTGAAAATAATCATAGCAGTTGTAATATTCAGCGCAGTGATCCTGATACATGAGCTTGGACATTTTCTTCTTGCGAAAAAAAATAAGATAGAAGTAATTGAATTTTCCCTGGGAATGGGTCCCAGACTTTTAAGCACTGTGAAAAACGGCACAAGGTACTCTTTGAAGCTGTTTCCTATTGGAGGCTCCTGTGCTATGGCAGGAGAGGATATGGACGATGACAGTCCGGGAACTTTTAACTCTGCATCTGTGTGGAGCAGGATTTCCGTAGTTGCAGCGGGACCGATTTTCAACTTTCTTCTCGCATTTATCCTTGCTGTTATTATTGTAGGAGCAGTGGGGTATGATCCTGCAAAGGTGCTTACTGTGACAGAAGGTTCCAATGCGGCGGCAGCAGGCTTAAGAGAGGGAGATGTGATCACAGACTATCAGGGGTATCACATTGACCTGGGAAAAGATATGTACGTATATTCTTATCTGAACCCCCTTCAGGAAGAGCCGGTGCATTTGACTGTGGAGCGCGATGGAAGGGAGCTTGAACTTTCTTTCATGCCGGACGTAGAGGTACGGTATCTTCTTGGGCTGAACCGGAAAGATACAGAATCTATGGAGGTGGCGTCCTTAATACCGGATATGCCTCTTGAAGACGCAGGAGTACAGCCGGGTGATGTGATCACTTCCATAAACGGAGTGGAAATTCCAGATGGGGCGGCATATGAAAAATACATCGAAGAAAATCCGCTTACAAACGAAGAGGTAACAATTACGTACTCCAGGGACGGTCTGGAATATGAGGCAAAAATTACGCCAAAAGAGTACAGGACGCCGAATCTTGGTTTTGTATACAATGTATGGGCTGAAAAAGCAACTGGATTTGATGTAATAAAATATGGCTTCATGGAAATGAAATACATGGTGCGAACTACGATATTAAGCCTTAAGGAGCTTGTGACAGGAAGCCTTGGAGTGAAGGATTTAAGCGGTCCGGTAGGTGTGGTAGACGCCATCGGCGATACGTATGAGTCAAGCAAAAGTGAAGGAACGCTGATGGTATGGATGAATATGCTGAACATGGCAGTGCTTCTTTCTGCAAACCTTGGCGTTATGAACCTTCTTCCTCTGCCGGCGCTTGACGGAGGACGTCTTGTGTTCCTTCTTGTGGAGGCGGTGCGCAAAAAGCCGGTAAACCGTCAGATAGAAGGAGCAATCCACTTTGCGGGGCTGATGCTTTTGATGGCGCTTATGGTCGTGGTAATGTACAACGATATTTTGAAGATATTCTGAAAACGGGCAGTAATAAAAGAGACATGGGAATCGAAATCGATTCTTCGTGTCTCTTTTGCGTTACAGAAAATTTGAGTCTTATGCGGCAGACGTTTTTCAGCGAAACAGTTTGCGGATCTGCTTTTTGTCAATGCCGGTAATTCTTTTTAAAGGGATTCCGGCAGCAGCAAAAGCTTTGTCTTTTAAATGATCCCGTTTTCTGGCATCTCTTGTCTCGTGTGTGCTGTCGTCCA
Organism: uncultured Blautia sp.; assembly: GCA_900547615.1. GTDB lineage: Bacteria > Bacillota > Clostridia > Lachnospirales > Lachnospiraceae > Blautia_A. Next base: position 18,586 of record URHH01000039.1, read on the forward strand.
GCTCGATGGCAAAAAGCACATATAAATCTTTATCGCAGATTACAAAATCCACATGCTTCTGGGCTATTTTATGAAAATACTTCATATATTGCTTTTTATCCGTTACAGCCAGAAGATCTTTTACTCCGACCTTAGGGCAGATGATATAGTGATATTCGTCTGCCGCTTCTTTTAAGAGAAGATAAAAACGGTATTCTCTTTTTGTCAGAAGATGCCGGGCTGCGTAAGGATAATAATTTTTCCTGCGGTACAGGATAAAAAGCAGGATAAGTAAAAAAATACAGATAGCGGGAATATAAATTATGGGATTCATCTGCAGTACCTCCGTAAACAAAGATGTAAATAAAATAAGAGAATATACGTTCTGAATATTTTCTATTTTAAATGGTTTTGCAGAAAAATGCAAGAAAATCTCTCTTTTACAGAAGTGCTTAGAAAAGAGCGCAGGCTGTATATGTGATTGTTTTTTCGCCGTAGTAGTAGGAAAGTCCGGCATCGTGGCAGACCTTTGTCACAAACAGGCCGTAGCCCTCCATACTGGACATGGCTTTTTCAGGAAAACGACAGCTGTCCGGGTAGGCGCATTGTTTG
>URHH01000040.1 GCA_900547615.1 uncultured Blautia sp.
CCGCAGCCGATCGGACATCTGTGGCAGGCTGCATTTTTTACAAGATATTTTTCTCTTAATGTTTCGCCGGAAGTATCGTCTGCCGGTTCATAATAAGACTCCTGCCAGTTTCTTGTTGGGAAAGAACCTGTATTATTGATGATATTTACGAGGACCGCCGTTCCATATGTAGGAAGTCCTCCTCCTGTTACGCCGTTTTCTTTGATCTTGCGGTTGCACTCTTTTGTCGCTTCCTTTAAAGCCTCCTCATCTGCTGCCGGAATCACTTTTCTTGTTGCCGTAACTGTAATCGCCTTTAAGTTCTTAGATCCCATTACTGCGCCAACGCCGCTTCTTCCTGCCGCACGGTCTTTATCATTCATAATCGCTGCCAGAAGAGAGAGATGTTCTCCGGCAGGTCCGATATTTAAAACAGAACAATCCGGGTGTACTTTTTTCAATTCTTCGTCAATCTTCTCGCTCATCATGCCAGTATAGGAAGCCGCATCTAAAATCTCGATTTTATCGTCCTCTATATTAATATAGGAAGGCTTCTCTGCTTTTCCTTCTACGATAACTGCGTCCCAGCCTGCATATTTCAGTTTTCCTCCCCATTTTCCGCCGGAATTGGAACAGGCGATCATTCCCGTAAGAGGAGATTTTGTCACTACCATATATCTTCCTGCAGTTGGGGATTTTGTTCCTGTCATAGGTCCGGTAATATAGATGAGCTTATTCTCCGGAGATAAAGGTTCTACCTTAGCAATGCCTTCATCATAAAGCATTTTTGTGCCAAGTCCCCTGCCTCCGATAAATTTCTCCGCCAGCTCCATATCAAGAGCTTCTGTTTTAATTTCGCCGGTTGTAAGATTGATCCTTGCAATTTTGCCATTATACGCATTCTGCATAATAAGAGCCTCCTTTCTGAAAACAAAGTCTGGACGTTAAATTCCAATCCTTTCCAAACACGGGAGGCATTGATTCACAGGACAATACCCATCGGTCTTTTCCCTCTGAAAAGACTCGGATTGTTTTGTCTATATTATACAATTATTTTTCAAATTATGCAATTATTTTTCTATTTTTCGCCATTTTTATTTTTTATTTTTCTCTCTCTTTGTCAAAATGACAGTTCCTGTCTTTATAATCAGCGAAGAGCAAGAAGTTCTTTTCCCTCTTTCAGTCTTTCATAAAACTGTTCATAAAAATCTCTTTCTTCATTATAGGGCGTCAGATAAAAACGGCTTACCACATACATATTCAAATTTTTAATAAGTGTGCTGTCCTCTGTATTATAAAGAACCTCCTGCACGTCAAGAAGAAAGTAATGCCAGTCTGCCACAAATCTCTCATACTTCTTCAGATCCGGCGTATCAATCCATTTTTTCACTTTTATTTTGCTTCTGTTCTGCTTTTTGCACTCATGGATCTGGAGAATATACTGAAAACTTCCGTCTTCATAATATCTTCCGAGAGGAAACAGACGGCAGAATCCGGGGCGGAAGCTGTGTATGGAACATCTTCCCTCCTGATTTAAAAATACGCATCTCTCCTCTTTTCCTTCCATAGAAAGGTGAGGCAGGATATTTCCGTCTGAAACTCCAAGTACCAGTTCTTTTTCTATAAGTTCCCGGGGCGCTTTCCCCAGATTTACAGAAATCCTGTGTACGTCAAGAGGATCCAGGATTACGGAATCCCCCATTCCCGTACAGCAGTCACAGCAGCCCTTACAATCCTGACAGTCTGCTTTTACCATATCGTTTGATCCGTATAATTTTCCATCGGAAATTTCTTCCAGTGAAACATTGCGGCGCATATTTTTTCCTTCCCTTCTGTTTAATCCAGTTTGATTCCTGCCAGAGCCTGGGCAAAGGCATTGTTTACCGGTTCATTTGCTTCTTTTTGCTGCTGACGCAGATATTTCTGTACATCTCGCTTATTTACTCCTGCACCTTCTTTTTCCCTTCTCGCCTGAAAAGCAGACAGCTTCTCTTTATATCCGCAGGCGCACACAAAGGTTTCTTCTTTTCCCTTTACATACATTTCCATACGCTTGTGGCATTTCGGACAGCGGGCGTTCGTTGTCCTGGAAATCGTCTCCCTGTATCCGCACTCCCTGTCCTGACATACAAGCATCTTGCTGTTTTTTCCATTTACTACAAGAAGGCGTTTTCCGCACTGCGGACAGATTTTATTTGTGAGATTGTCATGACGGAAGGTTTTCTCCCCGCCTTTTATTTCCTCCACGATTTCACATGTATAATCCTTAATTTCCCGGATAAAATCCGCTTTTTTCATCTTTCCCTTTGAAATATCCGAAAGCTTTCTCTCCCAGTCGGCTGTAAGCTCCGGCTTTCTCAAATCTTCTGGGACAAGGGAAAGAAGCTGCTTTGCCTTTGAGGTAAGATAAATTTCCTGCCCCTTCTTTTCCATAAGAAAGCTGTTAAAGAGCTTTTCTATGATGTCCGCTCTTGTGGCAACTGTTCCAAGTCCTCCTGTCTCTCCCAGAGTGCGGACGTCCTCTACCTTTCTGCTTTCCATATATTTCACCGGATTTTCCATTGCCCCAAGAAGAGTGGCTTCTGTAAATCTTGCAGGCGGCTTTGTCTTTCCTGTGTGGATCAGGGCTTTTTCGATTTTCAGGCACTGTCCCTTTTTAAGCTCCGGAAGCTTCTGATCTTTTAAGCTTCCGTCCTTTTCTTCCTGCTCCTCAAAATCATTTTCGTAAGCTGCCTTCCAGCCGGCTTCCTTCACAAGCTTTCCCTTTGCAGTAAACGTATGTCCCGCTGCCTCTGCCTCCATTGTCACTTCCTCGTAAACGCAGGGCGGATACAGCACGCTTAAAAAACGCCTCACAACCATATCGTAAATTTTCCGCTCTTCATTTGTCATATGATCAAGCTGAACAAACTGCTCTGTGGGAATGATCGCATGGTGATCGCTTACTCTTTTATCGTCCACAAAGCTTCCATTTACCTGTACCGGCTTATTTACAAGAATACCTGCCAATTTTTTATAGGGTCCTGTTCCACAGGCACGAAGTCTCTCCTTAATGGTCGGCACTACGTCTTTTCCAATATATCGGGAATCTGTTCTCGGATAAGTAAGCACTTTGTGATTTTCATAAAGACGCTGCATAATATTTAACGTCTCTTTCGCAGAAAAACCAAATTTCTGATTCGCCTCTCTCTGAAGCGTGGTGAGATCATAAAGTCCGGGACTATATGATTTTTTTGCCTTTGTCTCCACAGAAGTAATGTGAAGTCCCTCTCCTGTCACGGCCTCCAGAACTTCCTCCGCTTTCTCTTTCTTAAAGGTGGAAAAGCTTTTGCTCTTTTCTTCTCTCCACGTCCACTGCACATTTTCTGCTGTCAGGGTAACGCCGTAATATTCTTTTGGCTTAAAGTTGCGGATTTCTTCTTCTCTCTTTTCAATGATGGCAAGCGTTGGCGTCTGCACACGTCCGCAGGAAAGCTGGGCATTATACTTACAGGTAAGAGCTCTTGTTCCGTTCATGCCAACAAGCCAGTCTGCCTCCGCTCTCGCTTCTGCCGCTCTGTAGAGATTATCATAGGCTCTTCCGTCTTTCAGACTGGAAAATCCCTCTTTGATCGCCTTATCTGTCACTGAAGAAATCCACAGTCTCTTAATTGGTTTTCTGCAGCCGGATTTTTCCAGAATCCATCTGGCAACCAGTTCTCCCTCACGCCCTGCGTCTGTCGCAATAATTACGTCTTTTATATCTTTTCGGAAAAGCTGCGTTTTCACTGCATTATACTGCTTTCCTGTCTGCTTAATGACTACAAGCTTTGTTTTCTCCGGCATCATGGGCAGAGTTCCCATATCCCATTTTATGTATTTTTTATCATATTCCTCCGGGTCTGCAAGCGTCACAAGATGTCCAAGCGCCCAGGTCACTACATAATCCTTTCCCTCCAGGCTTCCGTTACCTTTCTGGTTACAGTGAAGAACCCTTGCTATATCTCTTCCCACGGAAGGTTTTTCTGCTATTACTAATGATTTCATATTGTGTCTCCTCGTTTGTATGTTTTATTATGTTTTTCAATTTCTTCTGACCATTTCCTCAGCCCAAGCCACAGGGTTATAAAAAATGCCACATACACCAGCATTCCCATCACAGCCGATTCCCTGGCAAATTTTACTGACAGATTCCATTTTGCCTGCTCTGTTCCAACTTCCTGAACTGCCCCGCTGAATCGTTCCATTGCCCATTTTATCTTAAAAAGATAATAATAAATAACTGCCATGTACACGGCAAGAATGCTGCCGCCGACTGCTGCATACACATTTAACGATGGCTTCCATGCAGTAAATTTTTCTTCGCAGCAAAGAAATACAAAAACAACATAGCTGCGCTTCCAAAGAGCAGGATCTCCAATTCCATAATCGCTGCCGCATATATCATATTATCCTGGTTTGCCGCTATTTTTTGTACCGCTGCATCGATTCCCATTTTCACAAGCGCTGCTGCAGTTCCAAAAATCAGTGATTTTAATATGATTTTCCAGTTTCTTTCTCCGTTGCTATCCTGGATTTTTGCAGCAACGTAGAGAGACGCCATATAAAGCAGCCATAAAATAAACGTGACAGCAAATGTCCAGTCAAAAATCCCCCATGTCATGTAGGGGATATTTACAAGTGCTTTTGAAAAAATGCCAAAAACTATCGTTGAGACTACTGCAATTACAATATCCATACGGCTCCCTCCCCACTCTCTTTTCCGTTTATTCTGATTATACCATTTTACTTCCATATCCAGCAATAAAAAAATACTGTCAAAACGCCGTTTTACGCTGATAAGGAAGTATTCACAATAACTTATCATTAGCGCTGACAGACGAGATATAAACGGAAACAGAGAGCCAACCCCTTTTAATGGTAGTCAGCTCTCTGCTTTTGTTTTCATTCATCTGCTGCCTTGTGAATGCAGGCAATAGCGTTTAAGCTTCGTGGATACCCAATATAGGGCAAGCACTGTAAAATAACACAATTCAGGAAATCCTTGTCGTTACCCATATGAAAATTTCCTTTGGCATGGGCAATAAGCTGCGGTTCGCAGCCCCCTTGAGCCATAAGGAAGCAAAAGGTGATCAGTTCACGCTCTGAGAGGGAAAGTCCCTTTCGAGTGTAGTAATCGCCAAAGCAGTTTGCTGCGAGCAGGCGGTTGATCTGTCCTTTTTTCCATGCCTCTTTCATATGCTCACCGAAAATTTCAGCTTGTACCTCGATTCCTTTTTCAAGTCTGTTTTCAAAGGTAGTTGCAGCCTGTCCCTCAAGTGGCAGCGCAATCTTCTTTTCTGAAAAAACTTCGTTGGTACAATTCAGAAACGGCAGCATTCTTCCATATCCCAGATAATCGGCTGCCTGATAAACGATTTCTTTTACTGTTACCGGAGTAATCCCATTTTCCAGTGCTTTCGGCAGCATTTCCCTGTAGGCATCTATGCCGCCGCAGCCGATCAGCGCTGCTAAAACTGCCAAATAGCGTGTCCTTGCATCTATCTCTTTTTGTATAACTTCGGTAAAAGCAAAATACTCAAACCGTTCTGTAAATTCCGGATCGGTGATATGCAGATCCATATTTCATCGCTCCTTTCAGATTTTTAGATTGCCTGTGGACCAGATATGTTTTTTCTTTGCGTCGGCAGATGTGTTCTGCGCCATAACCCCCACCAAATTGTGAGGAACATAAGGTTCTTCCAGAAAAGCAAGTTCATCATCATGCAAAGTAAGCTCCACAGCTTTTGCAGCTCCCTCTATATGGCGAAGCTTCGTTGCTCCAACAACAGGAGCAGCAACTTTTGTAAGCAGCCACGCAAGAGAAATTTCAGTCATAGACACGCCGTACTTATCAGCAAGCTGCATTACACGATCAATGATGATGCTGTCCTGCTTTGCAGTAGCATCATATTTCAGATGTGCGTAACTGTCTTCCTGCAGACGCTTTGAGGTTTCACCGGGGCGTTTGGAAAGCCTGCCGCCTGCAAGAACGCTGTACGGCGTCATGGCTATATTTTTTTCCCCGCAAAGCTTCACATCATCTCCCGTTCTTCTTCACGGAAAATCAGGTTATAGTGTCCCTGCACCGATACAAATTTTGCAAATCCCTCTTTTTCAGCAAGTGCGTTCGCCTCTGCGAGCTGATAGGCGAAGCAGTTGGAAATACCGATATATCTGGCTTTCCCCGATTTGACGGCGTTATTAAGCCCCTCCATAATATCGTAAAGGGGTGTGGCATAATCCCACATATGACAGATATATAGATCCACATAATCCATACCGAGGTTTTGAAGGCTTTTATCCAGCATTCTTTCAATGTGTTGCTGACCTGTAATTCCTGCTTCTATCTCCTCGTTTGTACGGGGCAGAAATTTTGTAGCAATGACCACATCATTCCGCCTTGCAAAATCCCGGATTGCTCTGCCCAGATACTGTTCGCTCGTGCCGCTTTGATAGGCGATCGCCGTATCAAAAAAATTTACACCGAACTCCAACCCTTTTTTTATGATCTCACGGGACTGTGCTTCATCAACCGTCCAGCTATGCTGCCCGTTTCCCGCCTGACCGAATCCCATACAGCCCATGCAAATACGGGATATATTAAGGTCTGAATTTCCTAATTTTGTATATTTCATATTTTTTCTCCTTATACTAAATGCCCTTAAAATGAATTGCATCATACATCAAAAGATAGCCACTCCTTCAGTTCTTCTTCTGAAATACGGTTCATCATTTTACCTTTTTCCCAATGCGCGCCAGGGCACAGAGATTTCAAAACTTCGACGGTTTTGCCCATTCCGCTCCCGCCGCTGGTAGCAAAAGGGACAATCGTCTTCCCGGAAAAATCGTAGCTCTCTAAAAAGGTATTGATAATAGCAGGCGCAACATACCACCAAATCGGGAAACCGATAAACACAGTATCGTAGTCCTCCATATTAACTATCTTTTCCGCGATTTTGGGACGGGAGTCTGGATTACTCATCTCTGTGCTGCTGCGACTGTTTTTGTTCGTCCAGTCAAGATCCGCACGGGTGTATGGGATTTTAGGCTTGATTTCAAACAAATCTGCACCCGCCGCCTTTGCCAAACACTCGGCTGCGGATTTTGTAACACCTTGTATTGTCATTTTCAATTCCTCTCCTGTTGAATAAAAAATAAAGGCACTCCGTTTTGGAACACCTTTATTATAGTTTTGTATATATTTAATGTCTAATACTTATAATCTATCATCAGAAATGCCTTTTAAGTATTTCTTGGAAAAATCGATAAATGCCATTGCAGCAACAGAAAAAATCTGTTCCTTTTTCCATGCCAGCGCAGTATCAATTTTAAGAGCTGGATTTAACGGTATAAACCGCAGCTGATCATATTCTGAATTTAAACGGATACCGATTACCGCACCGATATTGCTTTGAGCCATCATTGCCTCATTGTATAACAGATTCCCTTTGGCAATGACATCAATCTGTGAAATAAATTCTCCAAACCATTTTCCGATACAGCTTTCTGCAAAATCTCCCAAAGGAAGAATAAGAGGAATGCCAATTAAATCCTGCGGCTCAATAAAATCTTTATCAATAAGCGGAGAATCCTCCCTCACAAAAGCTCCCCATTCTTCTTTTACGGGCATACTGATAAATTCATATTTTCGTATGTCAATAGGTTCTGACATCAAGCCTATGTCCAAAAGTCCCCTTTCAATTTGCTCACGGATATTTCCGGCATTTCCGCTGTAAAACTCATATCGTACAAGCGTGTGCTTTTTGCGAAACCGGGCGATACAATCTGTCAGACAGCGGGTAGATAAAAATTCACCGCTTCCGATCGAGATAACGCCCTCCAGCTTTTCATCTTTATGCAGAAAATCCCGCTTTGTTTTATCTGCCAAAGCCAGCATTTCCTGCGCCCTGCGTTTTAATATCATTCCGTCCTCTGTTAAAATGATATTGTGATTGCTTCGGATAAACAATTCCACACCAAGTTCTTCTTCAAGACGGGCAATTTGTCTTGATAAGGTCGGCTGCGTAATGTGAAGCTGCTGTGCGGCTTTTGTAAAATTTTCTTCTCTTGCGATCGCCAAAAAATAATTTAATACACGAAGTTCCATACATATATAACCTCCATAAAAATTATAGCAGACCTTACAAACGCAATCAACACTATGAATTTGTTATCCCTTAAACAGCCTTCCCTCCGATTTTATATCCGACGCCTCTCACTGTCTCCACAAGATTTCCCGCTGCTCCAAGCTTCTGTCTTAAAGTACGGATATGTACGTCCACCGTCCGGCTTTCCCCGTCAAATTCATATCCCCATATCTGATTTAAAAGCTGCGTCCTGGAAAGTACAGTGCCGCTGTTTTTCAAAAGGAGACAGAGCATTTCATATTCTTTTAAAGTAAGGCTTACCGGCTCTTTATCAACAAGGACCTCATGGCGTCCTGTCGATACAAAAAGATTTTCTATCTTATATTCTTTGGAACCGGTATCTTCAATTCTTCTTAAAAGAGCGCGGATTCTGGAAATCAGCTCCATCATGCGAAACGGCTTTGTGATATAATCGTCTGCACCGCTGTCAAGACCGATCACCGTATCATACTCGCTGCCTCTTGCCGTCAGCATGATCACAGGAAGCTTTCTTGTATCCGGACGGATTCTCAGCTTTTTTAATATGGAAATCCCATCTTCCTCAGGAAGCATAATATCAAGCAAAACAAGATCCGGTTTTTCTTTTTCCATTGCCTTCCAGAAAAAAGAAGGTTTCTCAAAACCTTTCGCCTCAAATCCCTGACTCTTTAATGTATAAACTACAAGCTCCCGTATACTTTCATCATCTTCTACCAGGTAAATCATCTTCAGTCCTCCCATGCTCCGCAGCGCGAAGCCGTTTTATTAGCCCCAGTATAAAACAGCCACATTAAATTCAGGGGAAAGATTCTGTAAAATTTCTGTAAAATCCACCCTGTCCATTGTGACTTCACACTTTTTTCATGATTATTTACAAAAAATTATTTGTAAAAAGAAAGCAGGAATGATATGATAAACTAATAACAAAGTGAATACCTTTTAAAGCATTTTGCCTGCCGCTTTAATAAAGGAGGAAGTATCTTGACTGAATTTTTCAAAAAATATAAACACGGACTGATCATTCTTATTTACTGCCTTGTTTACTTAACGTGCTTCTCCTATCTGGAGACCAGAACTGTACCGGCATATAATGTGGTCCATACTGTATTTGACGATATGATTCCTTTCTGTGAATTTTTCATCGTTCCATACCTGTTATGGTTTCCTTATATGATATTTGCAGTAGTTTACTTTATCTTTTTCAACAAGAACAAGCATGAATACTATCAGCTTATATTTAACCTGATGATGGGAATGACAATCTTCCTTATTGTATCTTATCTGTATCCCAATATTCAGCATCTTCGTCCCACAGAATTTCCAAGGGACAATGTTTTTGCAGATGCTGTACGAATGCTTTACGCTACAGATACTCCAACAAATATCCTTCCCAGCATTCATGTATTTAATTCCCTTGCCATTCATATGTCTCTGACAAACTGTGAAGCCCTCAGAGAACACCGCGGCATTCGATATGGTTCGCTTATACTTACCATATTGATCATCATGTCAACCATGTTCCTGAAACAGCATTCTGTGATCGATGTATGTATGGGCGCTACTCTTGCTCTCTTCGGATACCTTGTTTTCTATCCGGAAAAAAACACGGAGAAATCCATGCGCACCTTCTTTGCACAGGCAAAAGCTGACAGAGAACAGAAATATTGATAAAAAACGATAAAAATACCGGGTTTCCCAAACAGGATTCCCGGTATTTTTATCTTCTTAATTAAATCCATAAAATTTCTGACTGATCTTATAAGCTGCCACAGACATTTTCCGTCCGCCCTTTCCCGGAAGATTCATAACTCTTCCAAACAGGCTGTGTCTTAACTTTCTGTAAAGCACGCGGTTTTCCGATTTAATATATTCCAGAAGCTCTTTTTTCTTCTGTAAAGCCTCTTCCGTCTCCGCTCTTATAAGCATGATAGAAGAAACTGTCGTGATAATATCAAGATAGCTGAACATATATGCGCGAAGGCGTTTATTCGTAAAATTCCCTCTGTTATACACATCAACCATCATCTTATTTACACGGATCTGTTGATCGATCCTCTTGATCATTACCTTTTCATTTACAGACTGGTCGTCTCTTCCTATAAAATATCTGTAAAAGTTTACATCAAGATAATACATATTTTTTACATATGGAAGCGGTTCATATGCAAAAAGATTATCTACGTAAAACGTGTGCTTCGGAAGTTCGAGGCCGCACTGCTGCAGAAGCTGCGTTCTGTAGATCATGGAGTGCATGAGAAGGTATTTTCCCTTCTGCATATGTCCGATGTCGCTCCAGCCGAAAACCTCTCCCTGAGGAAAGCAATGGCGGTACTGCATTACTTTTTTTCTTGTTACCCCCTGTTTTTCATAAACGAAATTACTGATAAAAAGATCCACAGTCTTTGGTCCGCGAAGAAGTTCCTCCAGCGTTTTTAAGATTTTTTCATATGCCTCTTTATTTACCCAGTCATCGCTGTCCACAACTTTAAAATAAAGCCCCTGAGCGTTTCTTATCCCTGCGTTTACTGCTTCTCCATGTCCTCCGTTTTCCTGATGAATCGCACGGACAATAGTCGGATATTTTTCTGCATAGGCATCTGCAATCTCCGCTGTTTTGTCAGTAGAACCGTCATCTACAATAAGAATTTCCACCTCTTCCCCTCCAACGAGAAGAGAATCTATACATTTTTCCATGTATGCCTCTGAATTATAGCATGGAATTGCCACGCTTAAAAGTTTCATGCTTTATCCTCCTTCATGTATTTTACATACGCGCCAAACGCCGATGGTATGGCATAATTTTTCTCCTTTTGCCTTTTTTCCACAAAGAGAATCCCATCTTTTTCCCTGTTTTCAAGAGAAGACACCCGCACACGGTACGCCTTCATTCTCCATTCTATATGGGAAAAAATATGTTTTGCAGACGGAAGGGGCTTAATATAAAGAGGTTCCAGCCCCATGTTTTTTACATAGGAAACAGCTTCTTCCTGTTCCATATATCCCAGTGTGTTCGGAAGCTCATAAAGACCTGCAAGAAGCCCCTTATCCGGTCTTTTTAAAATCGCAGTAGCCGCGCCGTCCTGAATTACAAAAACAGTCCTCTCTTCTACCACTCTCGGTTTTTTCGGAGCTTTTACCGGAATTTCTTCCACCGTATGATTTCTGTTGGCAAGACACTTGCCGGAAACAGGACATACCAAACATTTTGCCTGCCCGTTGGGTATACAGATCACTGCTCCCAGCTCCATCAAAGCCTGATTAAAATCACCCGGTCTGTCTTCCGGCATAATTTCTTCCAGAAGTTTCTCTGTCTTTCTTTTCACAGCCGCCTTTCCTATGTCCTCCCTGTTCTCTGTGATCCTGGAAATTACCCGAAGTACATTTCCGTCTACGGCAGGAACCGGGATTCCATAGGCGATCGAAGCGATTGCCCCGGCTGTATAGCTTCCTATTCCCTTTAACGAGAGAAGCGCCTCAAAATCTTCAGGAAGCTTCCCATTATATTCTTTTTCTACTGTTTTTGCCGCCTCCTGCATATTCCGCACCCTGCTGTAATACCCAAGGCCTTCCCACAGCTTCATAAGCTTTTCCTCCGGGCAGGCTGCAAGGGCGGAAATATCAGGAAGCTCACTTATAAATCTCTCAAAATACGGTTTTACTGCTTCCACTCTTGTCTGCTGCAGCATAATTTCAGATACCCATGTATAATAGGCATTCTGTCTGTCCCGCCAGGGCAGGATTCTCTTATTTTCATCATACCAACTTAAAAGAGGGCTTACAATTTCCTTTAACATACTTCTGTCCTCGTCAAATCTACAGGAACTTCTTCCTGTATTTCTATGGTGTCCTCTGTTACAAGGCAGTCTCTCGCGATAATTTTTACTCCTGCTTTTTCCGCTTTTATAAGCGCCTGTCCAAACTCCGGCTGGGTATCCCAGTTGGGCATAAATTTTTTGACCCCTTTCATCTGGATCACGAGGAGAAGATATGCCTCGTATCCTTCCTCCATGCAGTGTATCAGCTCTTCTACGTGCTTGATTCCCCGCACAGTGGGAGCGTCCGGAAATCGTACAACATTATCCTCCTCAAGAGTCACTCCCTTTACTTCTACAAACGCACGGCGGACCGGAGATTCCACATATAAGTCAAATCTGGAATTTCCATATTTTTTCTCAGGGCGTATGGAAACTTCCTCCGGGAACAGCCCTCCTTTTCTGATCCACTCCTCTGCCGCCTTATTTGGAATCTGAGAGTCCATGTTAATGAGTCTCCCCTGTTTGTTTACACAGATGAGATCGTACTTTGTCTTCCTGTTGGGATTTCCGCTTTTTTCCAGGATTACTTCTGTTCCCGGAATCAGAAGCTCTTTGCATCTTCCTGTGTTTTTCACATGAACGGTCTCTCTTTTTCCCTGTATCTCCACCTCTGCGATAAAACGGTTGGGTCTTTTAAGAAAAACCGCCTTCTCTGTTTCTTTATATCTCATATTTTTTACCTCGTGCCTTCTATCATAACATAAAACCTGAAAAAAGCCAGTTGCTTTTTTATCTTTTCTCCTTTAAAATGACTTTTAGCACATAATCACAGAAGTAAAGTACAAAGAATAAATGAAATCAGAAAGGATTTTTATGGACAGTATTATTTTTGACGTAGACGGAACTTTATGGGATTCCACAGAAATTGTGGCAGATGCCTGGACAGATTATTTAAAAAATAAAGAAAACATAAATATGAACATTACCTCCGCAAAACTGAAATCTCTTTTCGGTCAGCTTCTTCCGGATATTGCAGCACAGCTTTTCCCCCGGTATTCAAAAAAAGAACAGCTTCGCATTATTGACGGCTGCTGTGAAGCGGAGCATCAGGCTCTTGAAAAAGCAAAGGCTCCCATTTATCCGGGACTGGAGGAAACACTTTCTGTTCTTTCAAAAAAATATCCGCTTTTTATTGTAAGCAACTGCCAGGCAGGATATATTGAAGTATTCTTAAAAGCAACCGGTTTTGACCGCTATTTTACCGGTCATCTCTGCCCGGGAGATACGGGAATGCCAAAAGGCGACAATATTCAAAAAATCATACGGGATTATAAACTTTCTTCTCCTGTTTACGTAGGAGATACAACAGGAGACTTTAACGCCTGCCAGCAGGCGGGGATTCCCTTTGTATTTGCTTCTTACGGCTTCGGCAATGTGGAAAATCCCGATTATACGATTTCAGAATTGAAAGACCTGATTTCTCTTTTTTAACATCATATGCAAACGGAGAGCTTCCACCTTGAAAGCTCTCCGTTTTTGCTTCTATTTTTTTATTCTGCATTTTGTTCTGATATACCAGAAAAGAGTTCCGAAAATTACAAGAAGCACAACAATATATGCAACCTTTGCAGGAAGCCCTTCTGTATAGGCGTCGATCCCAGTTGCAAGTCCTACAAGGATCAGGGCAATTCCCGATGATTTCTCCATTTTTTTCTGGTCATACTTTACTTTTCTTACCGCGGAATTTCCACCTTTCATGAAAAATCCGCCGTTTCCTGTAAGAAGCAGGATTCCAATGAGAACCGCTCCAAAAGTTAAAATCAAGTCAAATGTTCTGTCCATATTTTTTCTCCTGTACCTTTTTCTTTAGTAGAAGCACACAATCGGCACATCGTAATTGATCATACTGTATAATGCAGCCGCATTGTCGTAGGGCATATTGATACAGCCATGAGATCCGTTTGTGAGATAATCGTCTCCGCCGAAATTGGAGCGCCAGTTTGCATCGTGGAAACCGATACCTCCGTCGAAAGGCATCCAGAAGGTTACAGGCGTCTCATACTCGTATTTTCCATTTGGAAGCTTCGGTCCTTTTAATACGGCAGGACTGCTCTTGGAGTAAAGTCTGAAAATTCCCTCATGTGTCTGCCTGTCCGCATAAGACATATTTCCGGAAACAAAATCAGATTCCAGAATAACTGCTCCGTCCTGATAATAATAAAGATGCTGATTGCTTAAATCCACCTCTATATACGTGCTTCCAATATCATTGTAACCATACGTATTGGCTCTCATGGAATATACAGGCTCTCTTGTTGTCTGCGTTCCGGAACGGATTTCCTCCATAAGCTGCGCCGCCTCTTTTGCCTGATTGATCTGCCAGCCGTAAGCGGAACCGTATACATAAACTGTTCTTCCGCTTGTAGTGTTAAACGCACGGCTTGTTCCCACTGTATCATGCTCCGCAGCAAGCTGCGCCACAAACTCATTTACATGATTCTGGAAGGAAGCATCGTCCTGCACAAGCTTTCCTTTCTCATCAAACTGAAGCCATGTTTTGATAGTCGTTCCGTCCAGAGTTACTGTCTGATCACCAAATGTATAAGTAATGCTTGCCTTCGCAAAGTTATTGTAAGCATCTCTCGTTGCAAGAAGTTCCGGACTGTCGCTTTTTACAGAAGCAGAAGCATATACGTCTGCAGTCGCATTAAAATCTACGCTCTGCATACTTCCTGTTACCGCATCGCTCAAAGTCTGATATGCTTTTTTAAGAACAAGTTTACTTCCCTGTGTCTCAGGCACGATTTCAAATGAAGACTGGGAATCATTAAACGTAACATAAGCATTCTCAGGAGCCACCTGATTTTCTTCCTTTGCGCAGCTTAAATTTCTAAGCTCCGTCTCAAGAAGAGCATGGTCAAAGGTTGTCTGAATATCCGTGGTATAGCTGACCGGTTCCGTATATCCCTTCACCCATTCATACGGCTTCTGGGTTTTTAAAAGTTTCAGAACCTCTCCGTCTGACGTGTACTTATAATTAATATTTGCTCCCTGTATCACCTGAGGCTCCAGATTTCTTGCGCTGACAGAAATAGAATACTTTTCTACCTGTTCTGCGATCGCCTGCTCTGCCTCATAAGCAGTTTTTCCGGAACAGTCCACTCCGTTGATTGTAGTTCCCTCAAAAAAGCGGTCTGAATAATAATAGGAAATTCCTGCATATGCGCAGCCTGCAGTTACTGCAAGCATAGCCACCGCAATTCCTGTAATTTTCAGCCCTTTATGCTTTTTCTTTACAGGAAGGACTGTATTTTCCAACTCCTCATCACCAATGGGGACATAAGTAATCTTTCGGGGACGAGCTGATTTTTTATTCTGCTGCTCATTCATGTTTTCGTTGCTCATTTATTCTCTCCTCGACATTAAGTAACAAAAAATTTCAATAACGCCTATATTATAACATAATTCTTCCATTTTGTATCTCATATTATGTTTTTTATAAAAGATTAATATTTTCTTTATTATTATGTACAGTTTCCCTTTTAATATTGCCTGGAAAGAAATTTTTTTAAAAGGCGCGGAAAACTTCCCGCGCCTTCAGACATCTTATTTTTTTCTTTCTTTATTTTTCTACAAGAAGAGAAGTTCCTGTCATTTCCTCCGGTTTTTCTTTTCCCATAAGCTCGATAAGAGTCGGGATAATGTCTGCAAGACAGCCGTTTTCACGAAGTGTATATTTCGGATCTGCATTTACAAGAATAAACGGAACCGGATTTGTTGTGTGCGCTGTGAATGGTTCTCCTGTAGAGTAGTCGAGAAGCTGCTCTGCATTTCCGTGGTCTGCACAGATAAACATCTGTCCGTTCACTTCTTTAATTGCATCAACTGCTCTTCCCACACACTCGTCAACTGCTTCTACCGCTTTGATCGCAGCGTTTTCCACACCTGTATGGCCAACCATATCCGGGTTTGCAAAGTTAATGATGATCACATCATATTTATCGGATTTGATCGCCTCCACCAGTTTATCGCATACAGCAGGAGCGCTCATCTCCGGCTGAAGGTCGTATGTTGCAACCTTTGGAGATTTTACAAGGATTCTGTCCTCTCCTTTATTCGGCTCTTCCACACCGCCGTTAAAGAAGAAAGTAACGTGCGCATATTTCTCTGTCTCTGCAATACGAGCCTGTGTCATATTGTTTGCAGCAAGCCACTCGCCAAATGTATTGTGAAGCTGCACTTTGTGGAATGCAACCAGTTTATTGCCGATTGTGTCATCATAATCTGTGAAGCATACAAAAGTAGTATCGAGACGTTTTTCTCTTTCAAATCCCTGGAATGCATCGTCACAGAATGCTCTTGTGATCTCACGCGCTCTGTCAGGACGGAAGTTGAAAAATACAACGGAATCTTTGTCAGATACAACAGCAACAGGACGTCCGTCTTTTTCCATTACAGTAGGAAGCACGAACTCGTCTGTCTTTCCATCGTCATAGGAAGCCTGTACGGCTGCTGCCGCGTCTGTTCCTTTTACGCCTTCTCCTTTTGTAAGCGCCTTGTATGCAAGCTCTACACGATCCCAGCGGTTATCGCGGTCCATTGCATAGTAACGTCCGGAAATCACGCCGATCTCTCCAACGCCGATTTCCTTCATTTTTGCTTCCAGTTCTTCAATGTAGCTCTTTCCTGATGCAGGAGGTGTGTCACGTCCGTCGAGGAAGCAGTGTACATAAACTTTCTCAAGACCTTCTCTTTTTGCCATCTCAAGAAGTCCGTAAAGATGTGTATTGTGGCTGTGAACGCCGCCGTCTGAGAGAAGTCCCATAAAATGAATCGCAGAATTATTTTCTTTTGCATTTTTCATTGCTGCCAGAAGCGCCTCATTTTTGAAGAAATCTCCGTCTTCGATTTCTTTTGTGATTCTTGTAAGCTCCTGGTATACGATACGGCCTGCACCCATGTTCAGATGACCTACCTCAGAGTTTCCCATCTGCCCGTCCGGAAGACCTACGGAAAGACCGCTTGCATATCCTTTTACAAAAGGACACTCTGCCATCAGCTTGTCCATAACAGGAGTTTTCGCCTCATATACAGCGTTTGCTTCCTGCTTTTCGTTGAGTCCGTATCCATCAAGAATCATTAAAACGGTTGGTTTTTTGCTCATAATGTTCTCCTTTATATATTATTGTTGTTTTTAATACATTCTTACCCGTCTATACTACCAAAAATCGAGGATTTTTGCAACACTCCCGGGCTTCAGGAATCGGAAGAATCTTTTTTTTGATCTTCTTTATTTTTATACTCCTCCAGTTTTCTCTGAAGATACAAAATATAATGGATACACCCGCACACAAAAGAAGCCAGAAGAAGAGAAAAGGCTCCCGCTGCCAGCATATATCTTCTCGCGCTGTCCGGCTCTTCCGGTGCTCCCGCTACCGTACAGTAAAAAACAGCTCCTGCAAATAAAAGAACAAGCCCTGCGGAAATCACCGCTTTTATCACGCTTTTCATCATACACCTCCGTTCGTGTCGATATAAAGACACTATTATAATCTTTATTTTACCCGGATAATGGTTTTATATCAAGAAAAACTGGACAGGATATACGTATGATAAAATATGACCGCTTATGGAAAACAATGAAGGAACGCGGTATTTCACAGTATGATTTATATGAACATTATCACATTACAAAATCGCTTCTGGACCGCTTCCGCAAAAATCTCAATACAGAAGTTTACACACTTGACCGAATCTGCACCATTCTCAACTGTAATATTGAGGATATTGTAGAACACGTTCCCGATGAACCACAGGTGGAAAACGAAAGTTCAGATGAAAAGGAAAATTCCTGATTCTTCTCTTTCAAAACTTCTGCAAATCCATTATAATAAGAACGGATACAAAATTTAACTTTTAGATACGGAGATTAAATTTATGAACGTTTTTGATATTCTCGGACCGGTGATGATCGGTCCTTCCAGTTCTCATACCGCAGGTGCAGCCCGAATTGGACTTATCACGCGCACACTCCTTGGAAAGCCGCCTGTCCGGGCTTCCATTCTTCTTCACGGTTCCTTTGCAAAAACATATAAAGGTCACGGCACAGACAAAGCGATCGTTGCCGGAATCCTGGGAATGCAGGCGCACGATGAGCGTATTCGTTTTTCCCTTGAAGAAGCGGAAAAAGAAGGGCTTCTTGTGGAAATCTACACAGCAGACCTTGATGACGCCCACCCCAATACAGCAGAGATCACTCTGACTTCCGAAGACGGAACTACAGTATCTCTTCGCGGAAGCAGCATTGGCGGCGGAAATATTATGGTGACAAAGGTAAACGGAATGGACGTTTCCCTTACCGGTCAGCACACTACCCTCATCGTACTTCATAAAGACACCCCGGGAACGATTGCGGCTGTCACAGAACTCATGGCAGACTGCGGCGTGAATATCTGTAATTTCCGTCTTTCCAGACAGACGAAGGGCGGACAGGCTGTTATGACCATCGAAATCGACGGCTGTTCTGACTCTTCCTTAAATGACAAAATCAGCCGGCTTCCAAATATTTACTCAAGCACTATGCTTTTGCCAATTTAACAGGAGGTTTTTATGGACTTAAATTATTATTCAATACGTGAACTTTTAGACAGCGCAAAAAAAGAAGGACTTCCTCTTTCTTCTCTTGTTCTCACACAGCAGGCAGAGCAGCTTGAGCTTACAGAAGAAGAAGTATACAACAAAATGCGGGAAAACTATCTTGTCATGCGCGCTTCTATTGAACCGGGCTGTGACCCGGATCTTCGCAGTACAAGCGGACTTACTGGCGGAGACGCCTATAAAATGAAATGTGCTGTAGAACAGAAAAAAAATCTTACAGGATCTCTTCTGGGAGGAGCGCTTTACCGTGCCCTTGCCGTTTCTGAACTGAACGCTTCTATGGGGCGGATCGTGGCAGCTCCAACAGCAGGAAGCTGCGGAATTGTTCCTGCTGCTGTTCTTACAATGGAAGAAATGTATCATCTTTCCGAAAAAGAATGTGTCATGTCTCTTTTTACAGCCTCTGCTGTCGGCATGGTCATCGCAAACAATGCTTCTCTCGCAGGGGCGGAAGGCGGCCGTCAGGCAGAACGGGGGTCTGCCCGCATGGCGTT
>URHH01000041.1 GCA_900547615.1 uncultured Blautia sp.
CCGGGATTACATAATCCAGTTCTTCCGGATCACAGTTTGTATCACAGATACCGATAAGCGGAATTCCCAGAGAGTGAGCTTCCTGAACACAGATTCTTTCTTTTTTCGGGTCTACGATAAAGATTGCATCCGGGATTCTCTTCATTTCTTTAATACCGCCTAAGTTTTTCTGTAACTTAGTCAGTTCTTTTCTTAATTCAATAACTTCTTTCTTAGGCAGAACTTCGAATGTTCCGTCAGCTTCCATAGCTTCGATTTCTTTCAGACGTGCAATACGGCTCTGGATTGTTTTGAAGTTTGTAAGCATACCGCCTAACCATCTCTCGTTTACATAGAACTGTCCGCAGCGCTCTGCCTCTGTTTTGATAGCGTCCTGAGCCTGTTTCTTAGTACCAACGAATAAGATGTTTCCGCCGTTTGCTACGATGTCAGCGATCGCATTGTAAGCATCGTCTACCATGCCTACAGACTGCTGTAAGTCGATGATGTAGATACCGTTTCTCTCTGTGTAGATGTATGGAGCCATTTTAGGGTTCCATCTTCTTGTCTGATGTCCGAAATGTACACCTGCTTCTAAAAGCTGTTTCATTGAAATAACGCTCATGTTTTTTCTCCTTTTGGTTGTTTTCTTCCGCACTGCTCATTTTCTGTCCGGACCCGCCGTCACACCGTAGGGCACCATCCCTTCAGAATCACTATGCGTGTAATTTCTGTTGATTTACAACTTCTGAATTATAGCATAGAAAAACCCTCCGTGTAAAGAGGGTTCTTCAAACTTTTTATGCTTTTTTCAAAATAGCCAGTTCCTCTTCTGTAAGCTGCCTGCACTCTCCTTTTAAAAGTGTCTCAGGCAGGGTAAGAGATCCCATTGAAATCCGTTTCAGATAAACGACTTTTTTCCCGACAGCCTCCATCATACGTTTTACCTGGTGAAATTTCCCCTCGCAGATGGTAAGATGAATTTCCGACTGCCATCTTTGAGGCTCCCCGGGAATTTTTTTCACAGAAAGAATCGTAAGCTTTGCAGGAAGAGTCTCTCTCTTTTCCCCAATGTCCACTCCTTTTTCCATAGCTTTTACATCTTCCTCTGTGACCGCTCCGTCCACCACCGCATAGTACGTTTTATCTACATGCTTTTTCGGGGAAAGAAGCGCATGGGCAAGTGCTCCGTCATCTGTGATCAGAAGAAGGCCTTCCGTATCTTTATCAAGGCGTCCTACCGGAAACAGTCCCTTTCTCCTGTCCGGGATCAGCTCCATCACGGTTTTGTCCCTTACGTCCTCCGTGGCGCTTACATATCCTGCCGGCTTATGTAGAAGATAATATACAAACTCCGGTGCTGCTCCTATCTCCTGACCAAGAAGCGTAACCGCATCTTTTTCTGTATCTACCTTCTGTTCCGGTTTTTTTATGGAAACTCCATTTACCTGAACCTGCCCTTTCTGAATCATTTTTTTTACTTCGCTTCGCGTCCCCGCACCTGCGTCTGCCAGAAACTTATCGAGTCTCACTGCTTTTTTCATTTTCTGCTCCTGTCGCTTTTATTCAAGAGGAATATTTGATTCCAGAAGACCTTCCTGTACCTTTACGCTGTCTTCCAGAATAAAATCCGGTACTTTTTCTTTCATCAAATACCCCATGCCCCCGTATTGCGGATAGTTTCCATAAGAGAACCCCTCTGACGCATATATCATTTCTACATCAATATTTTCTCTTTCCACCCAATCTGGCATAAGAAACTGCGGAACGATCGCCTGCTCCAGCTCTTTTAGCTGTTGTTTCTCTTCATAGCGCACAGTAACCGTATCCTGCATTCCGTCTTCTTTATTTTCTCTTGTATAATAAACATCTGCATATTCCAAGTCTGCAATTCCCTCAAACAAAGAATACCCTCTTTCTTTTAAAAATGCAACTGTTCTCTTAAATCCCGGATAAAGGTACACACTTCCATTGTAAGAGATCTGCGGTTCTTTTCCTGGTATCAGCTGATCCGGCTTTTCTGTAGAAGGCAGCATACTATAATCATAATAGAGCAGACTGCACGGCAGTTCTGTAAATGTTTTCGCATCTACATCTTTTAAGTCTTTTCGCAGATTTTCCAGAAACTCTGCTTTTTCACTTTTTTTGATAAACTCATCTTCCACCGCTCCACCTGCAAGAGTAAACGAGTTTTTATATTTTTCCCCTACATCTAAAAAGCCATATTTCCACGCAATGTAATCGGAATCTTTGTGTACTTCTTCCATTAATTCTCTGCACTGACTGCGTTTTATTGTGTACCGTCTGTAAATCCTTCTGCCAGATTCGGTCTCAAATCGGACAGGAAGATAACACCCGTCTTGTCTTTCTTTTAACGGTTCTTCCCGGACTATTTTTTCCAAAATCTCGTACATCTCAGGCGTTTTTTCTATGGTTATAAATGTTCCCGGACCATTTTCTTTCGCATTCTTTGTTTCAAACTTTCCCTCCTCTGTCTCACAGATATACGGAATTACCTCATTTCCGTTTATATCATAAAACTCAAAGGCAATGTTTTTAATTTTCTCATAATCCGGAATGTACGTTTCATAACCTGTTAAATCCGTCTTAAATACAAATGCCACTGCTGCCACTGCTATAAACGAAACAATAAGGTGTAACTTCTTGTAGAAAAAGCACCGGAAATCAAAATGATAAAAAGTTTCCAGAATCCCATGAAGCATAACCATTCCAAAAACAGACCCGACAACTGCCCAGATAACTCCATGACCTCCTGTAGGCGCTACATAGGCAAATAAACCGATGCCAAGTCCCGCCGGAATTACCACCATGAAGCGGACAACCGGCTCGCTCCAGGAATATACAAGGGCATGCCCTGCTTTCTCAAGCGGTCTTTTTTCAAACGCAAGAAAAGCTGCCACTGCAAAAATTACTCCCACGAGAAGTAACCCCAAAAACAAAATTATTCCTGCCTCCCCATTTCCGTATATTTCCAGAAAACGGTCCTGAACAAACAGCGGTGAAAAATAATTATAGAAAATTCCAAGAATTCCATTCTGTAAATAGTAATAATTTCTGTAAAAAGTCTCTCCGTATCCATTCAGAACCCAGGAAAGAGCCAGGAAATAAAAAAGGAGTCCAAAGAAGCATAAAATTCCCATAAGGATATTTCCTGTCATGCTCAAAACAAACACCGTACAGAAGTAGATCAGAAAATAGTCCAGAAGATGGAATATCATCAGCTTTACTGCCATCCCCATAAGTCCAAGACTGAAAAATCCCCTGGAAGCGCCGATACATACAGCAAGAAATTCCATGACCACATAAGGAACAATATAGAAAATAACTCCCGCAAAAGCCTGCTGCAAAAAAATCTGCTTTCTTGTCAATGGAAGACTATGATAAAAGTCTGCCTTTCTTCTGGAATACAGATATACAAAACTGCTTGTACTGTTTATAAACGCAGCCGCCATTGCCATTACCATTCCCGTCAGTACAAAACCGTCTCTCCAGAGATTTTCATAAAGAATTTCCATCTGACCTGCCGTGTAATGCAGATGCTGCCACTGTCCAAGCATCACAAGCTCTGCCACCGGAAAGGCAAAAACAAAGCCAACTGCAATAAAAAGCGGAAGCCAGGGTTTGCTTTTAAACGCAGTCGTTATATTTTTACTAGAAAAGATTTTGGATCTCATATCCTGCCACCTCCGTCTCACTGATAAATATTTCTTCCAGAGATAAAGGAATTACCTCATGGAACAGAGGGCGTTTTTCTTCCACAATATGAAGAATTTCCTCTTTTGTCCCTCTTGCCGTGATCATCAGAAGAGAACCCTGATGACTGACTTTTAAAACCTCCAGATCTCTCATCAACTCATATTCCTTTGATTTATCAGAAAATACGCATTGTATTTTGTGGATATGGCTCTTCATCTCTTCCAGCTCTTTTGAGAGAAGAATCCCTCCTTTATGTAAAAGTCCCACATGGTCACAAATATCTTCCAGCTCCCGAAGATTGTGAGAAGCGATCACCGGCGCAAAATCCCGGTTCATGATCTCCGATGCAAAAATACTTTTTACTGCCTGGCGCATAACCGGATCCAGTCCGTCAAACGTCTCGTCTCCCAGAAGATACCTCGTATTGGCGCTGATTCCCAGAATCACCATAAGCTGTTTTTTCATTCCTTTGGAAAAGGTGGAAATACGCCGTTTCCCCTCCATCTGAAACTGTTTCATCAGGCGGTGGTACTTTTCTTTTTGGAAGCCCGGGTAATAATTGCTGTAAAAATTCATCAGATCCTCCGGCGTATAGTTTAACGGCACATAGCTGTCGTCCGGAATATAAAAAACAGAGGCTTTCTTTTTATCATTTTCATACACAGGCTCCTTATCTACCAGAACCTCCCCTTCATCCGGTTTTAAAATACCGGCTGCAATACGAAGAAGCGTACTTTTTCCTGCCCCGTTGCTTCCTACAAGCCCGAATACCTCCCTGTTGTAAATATTGAGGCTTACCTTGTCTACTGCGCAGACTTTCCCGAAAGATTTCCTGCACTCTTTTATCTCAATCATGTTTCTCCTCCCTATAGCAATCCTGAATTTCTGAAATGAGAAGCTCCTTATCTACTTTCAGAGTTTTTCCCTTTCTGACAACCCCTTTAAACTCTTTCAGATATTCCTGGCGTCCCACCTGCAGCACTTTGTCTGTATCTGCCACAAAATTGCCTCTTCCTTTTACCGGATAAATCAATCCCTGCTGCTCAAGCTCCATATAAGCCCTCTGTATGGTATTGGGATTAATCGATAAATCCACAGCAAGCTGACGGACAGAAGGCATTTTTGTTCCCACCGGCAGCGCGCCTGTAATGATCAGCGTCTTAAATTTTTCTGCTACCTGTTCATATATGGGTCTTCTGTCCTGATAATCTAAGAAAATCATACGTTCCCTCTCATCTCATGTGTATTAATTGTATTAATACACTTATAGTACCATATTTTATACGGCAGAACAACATTTTAAAATCTTAAAGTTTTATAAAGCTTTTCTCTGGATAAAGAAAAAAACCGGAAAACAGAAGGGGCAATACCTCTGCCTCTCTGTCTTCCGGTTTTTTGTGATCTTTGCGTTTATTCTACGCTTACCACCTCGTATCCTGCATCTGCCACTGCTTTTGCAAGCGCGTCTTTATCTGTATTTTCCGGAGCTTTTATATAAGCTGCCTTATCTTCCAGATTTACATCTGCCTGTACGCCTTCAAATCCTTCCAGCGCTTTTTTTACGGCTGCCTGACAGTGTGGGCACATCATTCCATTGATTTTCATTGTGATCATTTCTGTTTCCTCCTTTTTGATGCTTTCTTCTATGTCATTGCTCTGAAGCACAGCTTCCTCCTGTTTATTTTCCTCTCTTTTTGCAAAAGGACGGAACCGTTTCAGACGGAGTGCGTTTGTCACCACAAAAATGCTGCTCATACTCATTGCAGCAGCTCCCAGCATGGGATTTAATTTCAAACCAAAAGCTGTATAAAAAATTCCTGCCGCCACCGGAATTCCAAGTGCATTATAGAAAAATGCCCAGAAAAGATTCTGCTTGATATTCCGGATCACTGCCTTGCTCAGGCGGATTGCAGTTACTGCATCAAGAAGGTCATTTTTCATAAGAACCACATCTGCGCTTTCAATGGCAACATCTGTCCCTGCTCCGATCGCCATTCCCACATCTGCCCTTGCAAGAGCCGGTGCATCGTTTACGCCGTCTCCTATCATGGCAACGGTTTTTCCCTGTTCCTGGAGTTTTGCAATTTCCCGCTCTTTATCCTGCGGCATGACTTCTGCAATAACCGTATCAATATCCAGTTTTTTACGGATCGCCTCTGCCGTCCTTCTGTTATCACCTGTGACCATGACAACTTCAATTCCAAGCTCCTTCATCTGCTGCACAGCCTGGCGGCTTGTGGGTTTTCCCACGTCCGCCACAGAGAGAAGTCCGATAATTTTACTTTCTTCTGCGAAAATCATAGGCGTTTTTCCTTCATCTGCAAACGCTTCCAACCGCTTTTCATATGCGCCGAGAGCAATTCCCTGCGCCTTCATCATGCGGCTGTTTCCTGCAAAATACCAGCGCCCGTCTATCTTTCCTTTTACGCCCTGACCTGGAACAGAAAGAAATTCCTCTGTCTTCTCTCCTTCGATTCCCCTTGCCCTGGCGTATTCCAAAATCGCCTCTGCAAGCGGGTGCTCGCTTCCCCCCTCAAGCCCTGCTGCAATCTTTAAAAAAGCATTTTCAGAAAGCTCTGTTTCTATATCTGTC
Organism: uncultured Blautia sp.; assembly: GCA_900547615.1. GTDB lineage: Bacteria > Bacillota > Clostridia > Lachnospirales > Lachnospiraceae > Blautia_A. The sequence continues at coordinate 6,290 of URHH01000041.1, forward strand.
ACAACGGGTTTTCCCTGGGTAATAGTTCCTGTTTTGTCAAGAACCACACTTTTAATATTGTGTGCCGTTTCAAGGGCTTCGCCGGATTTAATAAGGATTCCGTTTTCTGCGCCTTTTCCTGTTCCAACCATAATGGCAACAGGAGTTGCAAGCCCGAGGGCACAGGGGCAAGAAATCACAAGTACACAGATGGCGCAGGAAAGTGCGAATTCAAACGTAGCCCCTGCAATGAGCCAGGCAATGGCTGTCACAAGAGAAATACCCATGACTGTCGGCACAAAAATCCCTGCAATCTTATCTGCTGTTTTTGCAATAGGCGCCTTACTGGAGCTTGCCTCCTCCACAAGACGGATAATCTGAGAAAAGGTGGTATCCTCCCCCACTCTTGTTGCCTTAAAACGGATAAATCCTGTTTTATTTACAGTTGCTGCAATGACCGTGTCATTTACCTGCTTGTGAACAGGAATACTCTCGCCTGTAATGGCAGCCTCGTCCACACTTGTACTTCCTTCTGTAATAAAGCCATCTACCGGAATGCTTCCACCCGGACGGACAATGACAATGTCTCCTGCCTGTACCTGCTCCGCCGGAATTTCCATCTCTTTTCCTCCCCGCTCTACTGTGGCAGTCTTTGGGGCAAGGTCAAGAAGCTTCGTGATCGCCTCACTCGTCTTTCCCTTTGATTTTGTTTCCAGATATTTTCCCACGGTAATCAGCGCCAGGATCATGGCGGCTGACTCAAAATACAAATCGTGATAATATCTGTGTACCAGTTCCATATCTCCATTTGCCAGTCCGTAGCTCATTCGGTAAATAGCAAAAATTCCATATACAAGGGAAGCTGTAGAACCGATGGCGATCAGGCTGTCCATATTTGGAGCAAGATGGAATAAGGTCTGATACCCTTTTATGAAGTATTTTCTGTTTACATAGATAACAGGCAGACAGAAAAGAAACTGGGTAAAGGCAAAACTCACTCCGTTTTCTGCGCCTTCCAGAAACGCCGGAAGAGGAAGCCCCACCATATGTCCCATAGAAACATACATAAGCGGAATTAAAAATGCAAACGATACGATCAGGCGCATTTTCATATTTCGGATCTGTTCTTCTACAGGAGAACGGTTTCCTTCTACGCTTCCTTTTTCTGTCTCTCTTTTTGTAGTTCCCGCTCCCTGTACACTGGCGCCGTATCCTGCCTTTACTACTGCGTCTATGATCTGTCCTTCCCGGAGAACATTTTCATCGTACTCTACCTGCATACTATTTGTGAGAAGGTTGACGCTTACCTTTTCTGCTCCTGAAAGCTTTGAAACACATTTCTCTACTCTGGAAGAGCAGGCAGAACAGGTCATGCCTGTCACATCAAACTTTTCTTTTTTCAATTCTGTTCCCTCCCATTATTTCAGGATTTTTCCCAGCATGGAAACAAATTCGTCTATTTTTGCTTCCTTTTCCTCCTCTGTTTCCGCATTTGCAACACAGGATTTTAAATGTGCTGTCAAAATTTCCTTATTGATTTTATTTAAAATCGCTTCTGTTGCCATAAGCTGCTGAGAAATTTCAATGCAGTACCGATCCTCGTCCATCATTCGGAGGATCCCGTCCATCTGTCCTCTTGCTGTCTTTAAAAGTCTTGTCATTTTCTTCTTATCTGCTTTCATCTCGCTCTCCTTTCACACCCCTCCGGGGTATAGTACGAATGTACATCAAAAAAACTCCTCTGTCAAGAGCTTTGCAAATAAAACTTTTTACAGAGGAAGTTCCGTTACTCCTTTTCATTTCTCTTTTAAATTGCCCGGTATCCCCGCTTTTTTCCTTTTTTTACAAAATGGAAAATTCCAAAAATCACAGCTGCCAGAAGAATTCCATATAAGGTAAGAACTGCTGTATTTGCCATTGCAGCATACGGTGTTCCCTCAAGTGCCAGAAGCTTTGGCGCCGCCTCCGTAAGAAGAAGGGAAAATACATTTGCTCCGATATGGAGAAGAACGCTGCTCCACAGATTTCCGCTCATCTCCAGAATGTATGCCATAACAGCGCCAAGGATTCCCGCATAAATAATCTGCACAAAATTTCCGTGGAACACGCCGAAAATCACACCCGAAAGAATCGCTGCCGCCGGGATTCTCATATAATCACGAAGCCTTAAATACATAAGCCACCGAAAAATTGTCTCCTCCGCCAGCGGAGCAACAATTCCCATCCACAGAATCATTTCCCATAAACTGTATCCTGTCGTAATGCTTTCCATCATATTCTGATATGTGTTGTCCTGCACAAATATCTGAAGAATCCCTACAAAAAGATTCACATAAAAGGCAAGACCTGCGCCAAAAAGAAGCAAAAGTCCGCATTCTCCCAGGTTTAATTTTTCTCCCGGAGGATTGGACACCAGTCTTCCAAAAACTCTCCTGTCTCTGTCCTTTCTATAAAGATATACAGCGGGAACTATGGTGATCATTCCCGTAATACCTGTAATCAGAATAGAAAAACGATCAAATCCCTCATTGCCATATCCTGTCATTTGCGTGAGAAAAGCAAGAACTGCGCTTCCCAGGATCTGATAAATGCAGAGAAATAACACCAGAGGACTTAATCCCCTCCACACCTTTCCCGGCAAGCTCTGACGGCGCAGAGGGCTCAGGCGAAAAAATCAAGGATTTCCCCGGCAGACGCCGCGATTTTAAGAGGCTCTGCTGCCTGGAGCTCTTCCATTGTTCCATATCCATAGGAGACAGCAATACACTCCAGTCCGCAGGCTCTTGCCCCTAACACATCATGCTCTTTATCTCCTACCATTAAAACGGATTCTCTTTTATCGGAAAGTCCGAGACGCTTTAACGCCTCTTCCACAACTGCCGCCTTATTTGTACGGTTTCCGTTCATCTCGCTTCCCACCACTTCATGGAAATATCCAAGAAGATGAAAATGCTCCAATATCTGAAGTACAAATTTCTCCGGTTTTGAGGAAGCAACTGCAAGAAGGTATCCTTTTTTTCTCAGCTCTCCAAGCATCTCTGCAATTCCCGGATACACGCGGTTCTCAAAAATCCCAATCGTAGAATAGCGCTCTCTGTAATAAGAAACTGCAAGCCGGGCAGTCTCCTCATCAAGATCTGCAAATTTCATAAACTGCTCCATAAGAGGCGGCCCTACAAACACCCGAAGTTCTTCCAGAGAAGGCGCCGGCTTTCCCAGCTTTTCCAGAGCATACTGTACGGATTTCGTAATTCCCTCGCCGGATTCCGTGAGAGTTCCGTCTAAATCAAACAAGATTGCTTTATACATAAATAAAAATCCTCCCGTTGTATGATATAAGATCAAATGATGCTGTCATCTTTATATCAGCCTATTATACCATTGTTTTTCTGCAGCGTCCATGAAATTTCTGTGTTCTTTTACACTACCCCGGAATAAATCCACGGCTCCATCTGCACAAGGCGGCAGTCTTCTGTGATCACGAGAATCTCTATTTTATTTTCCCCTTCTGCGGGCTCCATCTCCCAGAAAAGACGGTTTCCCTCGCGCCACCAGAAGCATTCCTGATGATTGTGGCGCACAGAAATAATCCCCACCTGCCCCTCGGACTGGATTTCCACATAAGGCTTTCTTTGATTTTGGGGAACAGGGAGATGATGAAAAAATACGGAAAAGCCCTGAAAGATTGGAAATGGTCCGGAAACTTCCTGGTTAAAAGTCAATGGGAAACCCGGTGTCTGCATCGGCGTAGGCGTATGAGAGGGCGAAGGTAAGGCGGAAGACGTTGGAGTTTCCGTAACAGCCGGAGTCATTGTTGGTGTTGGGATTTCTGTAACAGAACTTTCCTCCAACGGAGGTTGTATGGAAGCTTCTTCTGCAATCGTGTCTGTCCTATTTTCTGTCATACCTTCCGGCTGTCCTTCGGTGTATGACGGATTTTCCACAGGAACTTCTCCCAGTCCTTCCTCTCCTGTCAAAATATCCTCTGCCTGATTCCCTTGCGGCGTCTCCTCCCAATCTTCCTGCTCCGGTTCTGTTTCTGATCCGACTTCTGTTTCTCCTTCCCCGTTTGTTTGTGTCTCCTCCCACCAGTCAGAAGGATACTCCTGTCCTTCTCCTGTTCCCATCTCCACATCAAACCCTCCCAGTTCCATACTTTTTGCCTGTGTCAGGCAGAGACAGATTCCTGTGAAAATCCCACTGCCAATCCATTTTACCTTATTCTTTTTCTTCATAAACCCGCTCCTTCCATACCTTCTCATTTTCTGTGGAAACGCCGTCCAGCATTCCCTTTTCTTCTCTTTCCTCAAATTCTTTCAAAAGCTTTCTGCTTTTTTCTCTGTCTCCTTTTTTCCACAGAAACATTCCGTATTCTGTGTACCCTTCTCTGTACTCCGGCTCATAAAGAAGAAGCTGCCTGTAATAATCTTCTGCCCGCTCCATATCCTTCTGATACTCTTCATTTACTGCAAGAAGGAGAAGAAGACGCCTCTGTTCCTCTTCTTTTTTATAAGATTGCAGAAGCTTCTGAAGTTTTTTCTCTGTCTTTTCACAGATTTCTCTTTTCTCTTTCTCAGTTGCCTCTGTAAATGTCCTGTTATAATAAGTTTCCGTCACCTGGGAAAGAGCCGTGTAAAAATCCGTTTCTTTCTCAGAAGAAAGCAGGGGAAGGATAAGAGCAGAACAAAGGCACAGCACTGTGAACGCCCCCACAAAAGCATACAGACCTTTTGTTTTTCCCGTTTTTAAATCTTTTAAAATACGGGAAATCCTTTTTTCTGCCTCCTCTGCATTTCGAAACCGGAAACCTTCTTTTTGCATACAGCATTTTTTTATCACAAGAAACATCTCCGGACATTTTATAAAATAAGAAATTTTTCTTTTCCCCATCAGGCTGTCCAGTGTTTTTCCAAGGGCGTAAATGTCGCTGGAAGCAGTAATCCTTCCTCTGTACTGCTCCGGCGCAGCATATCCCTTTGTTCCAAGACATACATTCTGCTCCTGTCCATACCAAAACACCGCGCTTCCAAAATCAATCAGGTACAATCGCCCGGATTCTGTCAGCATCAGGTTACCCGGCTTTAAATCTCCATAAAAAACCGGCGGCGTACAGTGATGCAGATATTTTAAAATCTCTGCCGTCTCTATTCCAATCCTCAAAATTTCCTCAGGAGAAAAACTTTTTCCTTCTTTTATCCATTCTTCCAGATTTTTCCCCTGTATATACTCCATCACAAGATAGCAGTGTTCTTCTTTTTCCAGATAATCCATCATTCTGGGAAGTCCCTGATGGTTGAGAAGCCTTAAAAGCTTTGCCTCTCTCTTTTTTTCCAGCGGAAGCTCCTTTACTGCCCACAACGCGCCAAGCTCCATATCTCTCGCAAGATAAATATCTCCTTCTCCCCCTCCTGCTATCTTTTCCAGAATGCAGTATCTCCCCTTTAAAATCCGTCCGGTAAGAGAAATGGGTACCACCTCCTATGAAATTTTTATATTTGAATACATAAACATAATTGGAAAACTTCACAGCAGAACGCTGTAAAAAAGAAATAAAAAATCCCTGCCCTTATCATATCACAGGGGATGTATAAGGGCAAGGGGTTTTATTTTACCAGTTATAAAAAGAATCCACTAATTTTCTCCCTGTTTCTGTAAGAGGATTTGAAAGAACCTCTTCTGTTTTTCCGATTTCCAATATCTTTCCAGACTCCATAATTGCTACATCATCGCAAAACCAGCGAATCACATCAAAATCATGGCTGATAAACAGACATGTGAGATTCATTTTTTTTCTTACTTCATCTAAAAGCTGCATAATCTGAGCCTGTACAGATACATCTAACATAGATGTTGCTTCATCTAAAATAAGAAGCTCCGGCTCCAGCAAAAGCGCCCTGCACAAAATAATTCTCTGCGCTTCTCCTCCACTTAACTGATGGGGATACCGGAAAAATAACTTCTCTGGAACTGCTGCTATCTTTGCAGTCTCATATATTTTCTTTACTCTATCTTCTTTTGAACCATATTTATGTACCAGAAGAGGATTCATAAGACTATCCCATATTTTTTTTGAAGGATCCAGTGCACCTTCCGGATTTTGAAAAACAATCTGCATTCGCTTTCGAATTTTTCGCATATCCTTTTGAGAAAATTTTGTAATGTCCATACCATCAAAAATAATTTGTCCTGCATCACATGGAATCAGACGCGTAATCATCCTTCCCACTGTAGATTTTCCACAACCGCTTTTCCCCGCTAAACCCAAAGTTTTTCCCCTATCGATAGAAAAACTTACATCATTTACTACCGGTATTTTATTTTTTCTACCTCTCCCATACATCTTTGTTAAATTTTTTACTTCAAGCATAAAGAAAACACCTTACCTTTCTTCCCGCCTGATTATATTCTTCTGGTTTCTGTTTTCTGCACCGCTCCATAGCTTTCTCACATCTGGAATAAAAAATACACCCCTGTCCCACTTCTCTTTCAAAACAGGGAATTGGTTTCATTCCTTTTGAGGGCAAAGAATTTAACAGCCCTTCTGTATATGGATGAAAAGGTTTCTTTAAAACTTCCTGCGCAATTCCCTGCTCTACAATTTCTCCTCCATATAATACACATACATTGTCACATAATTTTTCTGCTAATTTTAAATCATGCGTAATTAAGAGCATACTTTTTATCCTGCTTTCAGAAATAATTTTTAAGATCTGATATACCTGTTTCCTTAAAACCGCATCTAATCCTTTTGTTGGTTCATCTGCAATAATCCATTTCGGATTTTTACATAACCCCATCGCAGTTACAACTCTCTGATTCATTCCCCCACTCATCTCAAAAGAATATTTTTTTACAATTTTTCCGGTCTGCATTAACCCCAGTTCCTGAAGTAAGTTCTGTATATCTTTCTGAGATTTTTCTGTATTTTCGCATAATTGTTTCCCTATTTTTATCACAGGATTTAGAGATTGATTGGGATTTTGAGGAATCAAAGCAATTTTTTTCCCCCGGATTTTACACATATCTTTCTCTGACAAATGAAATAAATTCTCTCCATCTATCCAACATTCTCCATCTACCGTAGCCGTTTGAGGGAGAAGTCTCAAAACAGACATTCCAATAACAGATTTTCCACTTCCACTTTCACCTATAAGACCTGTAATCTTTTTCTCTCTAAAGCACACTGATAAGTTTCTAATAACTGAAATTTCTCCATTAGATGTTTGAAAAGTTACATTCATATGCTTAATATCAATATCCGACTTTCCCATTAAAAATCTCCTCCCGTTTCTGAATGTACATCAACAAAATCACGAATGGCATCTCCCAGAAGATTAATACACAGAGACAAAGCAATCACACAAAAACCTGGTGCGATTAACAATAACGGCGCACTGCGAAATAAAGTTCTGGCATCACTGATCATAATTCCCCAATCTGGTTGAGGCGGCTGCAATCCAAGACCTAAAAAACTCAAAGAAGCAACTGAAAGAATCGCTCTCCCTATTCTGGTTGTGAAAACAACTATAAGATTTCCCATAATATTCGGAATCACATTCCTTATGATAATACGAAAGTTTCCACTTCCTGTTGCTCTTTCTCCTTCAATAAAACTTTCTGCGCATACAGACATCGTTTCTCCTCTTGCCAGTCTGGAAAAGCCAGCCCATGATGTAAGAACAAGAGAGAAAAGAAGGCTTTTTATTCCTCCACCCATCAACCCTGAAATCGCAATCATCAGAGTAGTCCCTGGAAGTCCCTGAAAAATATTGCTGATGATTGTAAAAAAAGAATCTACTACTCCACCAAAATATCCCGATATAAGCCCAACTGTCATTCCTAATAGAAGAGAACCGAATGTCGCTGCTACAGCAAGAATAATGGATTGCCTTCCTCCATATATCACTCTGCTTAATACATCTCTCCCAAGATTATCTGTTCCAAGCCAATGTCCCTTTCCTGGCTTTGCTAAAATATTTGTCATATCTATTGCATTAGGATCATAAGGTGCAATCCACGGAGCTAAAATACTCATTCCGATTATCCCTGTTAAAATTAACAAAATTACTATTGTTGATTTTTTTATCTTCAATTTTCTTTCCCCCTGAAACGAATTTTAGGATTTACTACCGCATAAAGAATATCAATGATTATATTGACAACTACAAAAACAGCTCCGGTAAATAACACATAACCTTGAATAACCATATAATCTCGCGTGTAAATTGCATCCAATGCATATTTTCCGATTCCAGGAAGTGCAAAAATTGACTCTACTACTGCTGAACCTCCTAAAATCCCTCCAAAATAATTACCAGTTAATGTAATAATTGGAATCAATGAGTTGCGAAATGCATGAAAAAGAAGTACTCTTTTTCTTGTAAGGCCTTTACTTGAAGCCACAAGAGCATAATGCTGCCCCATCTCCTTAATCAAAGCAGCTCGGGATAATCGGGCTGTTACACCTATATTGGAAGCAGCTAAAACAAACGAGGGCATAATGTAAGATTTCCAGGAATCAATGCCACTGGTAGGTAGAATCTGTAAAACCTCCGCAAAAATAATAATGGCAAATAAAGCAAGCCAAAATCCCGGTATAGAAAGCATAAAAACAGAAATACCAGATAACGTTCTGTCTAAAATCCCACCTGGTTTCCAACTCATAAAAATTCCTGCTGAAATTCCTAAAAGCAAAGTCCATCCTAAAGCCATGACAGATAATTTTACAGTAACAGGAAGGCGCCTTATCATCTCTTCCGAAACTGATGTGTGATCAATATAAGATTCTCCCATATCGCCTCGAAAAACATTAATAAGCCAATGTATATACTGTTCTGGCAAAGGTCTGTCCAATCCCATCTCTTCTCTCATATCCTGTATCTGTTCTTTCGTGGGATCTTCCACTGCAATCCTTCTGAGCGCTTCTACTGCAGGATCCCCCGGCGAAACTCGCCCAAGCAAAAATGCTGCCAAAGAAATCCCCAAAAGTACAGGAATAATCGTCAGCAATTTTCTAATACTGTAACGAAACATATCTCTTCTCCTCTGAAAAAGGCGGTGTCAATTCATGACTCCGCCTTTTGAACTTTGTTTATTTAATTTACACCCATTCTACTTCTGCAAGATTAAATCCGTTAGGTTTTAATTCATAACCCTGAATTTTTGTATTATATGCTGCCAGAGCCTCTTCCTGATAGAGAGATACAACCGGAACATCTTCTACAAGAATATCCTGCATCTGTCCGTACAGTTCTTTTCTTGTATCCATGTCCATCTCATTTTTTACTTCCTGTAAGAGACTGTCCATCTTCTCATTTTTATAGCCTCGGTTATACTGTATATTTGTGGCACCATCACTGGCAAATATTCCCTGGAATCGCGCATACGGTTCACTATTCGGGAAAGACTGCATTGCAAGTCCAAGATCGTACTCTCCTTTTTCCCAAAGATCATAAACTGCATTTTCTTCCAAAATCTGAATATCCAGATCAATTCCTATTTCTGAAAATACTGCCTGAAGATATTCTGCCTCAGCTTTAAAAGGATAGCGATCCAAATCTTTTGTTCTCATAAGAAATACTGCCTGAACTCTCTCATCTCCCAAAACTTCTTTTGCCAGCTTTTTCGCTTCTTCCGGATTGTACTCAACAGGTTCCTCTTTATAAAATGGACATGTGCTTGTCAGCCAGTTAGAAGAAGCCTTTCCATAACCATTATAAAGCTGCTCTACTATCGTCTCTCGATCCACAATCATGCTCATTGCTTTACGAAGTCGTACATCATTAAACGGTTCTTTATTCATATTGATTTGAATGTGATGTGTTTTTGATGTAACAGAAGATGTCACCTGAAAACGTTCATCTTTTACTAATTCTTTGGCAAGATTAGGCTGAATAGCGCCTATATCCATAACTGCCATAATTTCTTCTGATTTTAGCGCAGATATTTTCGTATTTGCATCGGGAATTGTACGGCAGCGGATATATTTCGTTTTTGCCTTTTCTCCCCAATAATCATCAAATCTTTCTACAAGACAATACTCATCTTTTTTGTATTCAACAAGTTTATAGGGTCCTGTTCCTATTGCATCTTTCGCAAATGTTCCATCATCTGCAAAACATTCCGGCTGAAATATCGGACTCCCATAATCCATCATATTATAGTCTAATGTAGGCACGGATTCCTCGAATATTAAAGAAATCGTATTTTCATCTATCTTTTTCACCTCTTTTAAACCAGGAAAAGTATTTTCCATATTAATTCCATTAAACTCTGAAGAAAATGGCCCTTTTTTCCATCTGTCAAAATTAGCGATTACTACATCTGCATTAAAATCAGTTCCGTCATGAAATTTTACACCTTCGCGTAAAACAAACGTCCACTCTGTTGCATCTTCATTCTTATTCCACTCTACTGCAAGAGCCGGAGATGGAGCCCCGTCTTCTGACATTGTGATAAGTGGCTCCCAGACTCTCATATTCTGAGAAATAAAAACTGCATCTTCTTTATCTCTTACCTGATCTCTGTGTGATGCAAAAACAATTTCTTCATTTTCCTGACTTTTCTCAGCATTTACTGTTTGGGGAACAGACCAAAACAATCCCACTGTCAGCAATAAGCCGAGAAGCATACATCCTAAACTTTTTCCTTTTTTTTCTGTCATGTTTTCCTCCTTAATGTGTGCTTTTTCAAAAAAAAGCTGCCTCGGAGGGAGGCAGAGTAATAGAATAAAACTTTACATTTTCTATCTGCTCTCTTTCCCACCGAAAGAATGCTTCTTCTTCACTTTTGGCAGGTCTCCTGGCTTAGCTTCTTCCTGTAATCTTCCTTCCCGGTATTTTACCAGTGGTATATAAAACTACAGTCCACTTTACAGTAGCGGGGGCTGCTGCAGACTTTCACTGCATTCCCTTTTCAGATACTTTGTATCCACCAAAAATGATTCTGTTTACTTTTTTAAATATACGTTTTATATTCTGATTTGTCAATAGATTATATATTTTTTCAGAAAAAAGCAGCAGACTTTGTTCCTGCTGCTTTGATAAATTACATTCTCTCAGGCGCTTCAAATCCCAGAAGATCGATACATGTTTCCAGAACCTTTTTTGTAAGGTTTAAAAGCTGGATAAAGGATTCCTTCTGCTCCTGATTTTCTTCACTTAAAATCTTTGTTTCATGATAGAAGCTGTTAAATGCATTTGATACTTCATAAATATATGCGCAGATTTTATGAGGCGCTTTTTCTTCAAAGGCATTTTCTACTGTCGCGCCGAAAGCAGTAAGCTGCAGCATAAGATTCTTCTGGCTTGTGTTTACTGCGCCGAGAATTTTTCCTCCTGCCAAATCGCCGCCCTCTTCTGCATAACGGTTCAGGATAGACTTGATCCGCACGATAGTATAGAGGATATATGGACCTGTATTGCCCTCAAATGAAGTAAAGCGGTCTACATCAAAAATGTAGTCTTTTGTTGCCTGATTGGAAAGGTCGCCGTACTTAATTGCAGAAAGACCTACGATTTTTGCAGTATCTCTTGCATCCTTGTCACGGACGCTTCTGTTGTCCACGATTTTTGTGTACATTTCTTCATTAATGTCTGCGATCAGGTTTTCAAGACGCATAACGCCGCCGTCTCTTGTCTTAAACGGCTTTCCGTCTTTTCCATTCATAGTACCAAATCCCAGGAAAGAAAGCTTTGTATCTTCTTTTACAAGACCTGTTTTTCTTGCACAGCGGAATACCTGGATAAAGTGAAGTTCCTGACGCTTATCTACCACATACAGGATCTCGTCCGGCTCAAACAGTTTCATACGCTCCACAATAGTAGCAAGATCTGTTGTTGTATAAAGAGAAGCCCCGTCTGATTTTAAGAGCATACACGGCGGGATTTCCTTTGTGTCTGTCTCCTCTTTTACATCAACAACAAGAGCGCCCTGATCCTCGTATGCAAAGCCTCTGTCCTTCATATCCTGCACCATGTCCGGAATGTACGGCTGCGCGTCGGATTCTTTTTTCCATAAGTCAAAAGATACGTTCAGGTTGTTATAGTTGCGCTTTAAGTCTGTCACAGATACTTCCATAATATGGTTCCAGAGAGCCATATATCCCGGCTTGCCCTGCTGAAGAAGATGGGTTGCCTCAAGTGCTTCGTTTCTGTAGGCTTCGTCCTCTTTTGATTTTCCGCTTGCGCAAGGGTAGATTTCCTCAAGCTCGCTGATCGTAAACGGCGCTTCCTTCGGGTACTCTCCCTGGAAATTGTCGTCAAAATATACAAGCTCCGGTTTTCTGTGTTTTAACTCTGTGATGATAAGTCCCATCTGAAGGCCCCAGTCTCCGAGATGTACGTCTCCGATCACTTTATGTCCCACAAAACGTCCGATCCTCTTAATGCTCTCTCCGATAATTGCAGAACGGAGATGTCCTACATGAAGAGGTTTTGCCACGTTCGGTCCGCCGTAGTCAATGATAATGGTTTTTGGATTTTCTGCTGCTGTAACGGAAAGCTTTTCATCCTGTGCCATTTTTTCAAGATATTCTGCCAGAAATTCTTCTTTTACGCGAAGATTGATAAATCCCGGCTTTACCACCTCTGCCATTGAAAATACAGAGCTTTCTCCCAGGTTTGCCACGACCTCATCTGCGATCATGAATGGAGCCTTTTTATATGCCTTTGCTCCTGCCATTGCCCCGTTACACTGAAATTCGCATAAATCCGGTCTGTTTGATACGGATTCGTTC
>URHH01000042.1 GCA_900547615.1 uncultured Blautia sp.
AAGGCATTAAAGCGCATTAAGGTAAATTACAGAGTGGAAGCACCTGTTCTTGATTTTCATAAGGCAAAGGACAATCCCATTCTCGTTCACCCGGAGGAGGACTGGATTTCCAGAGTTCCTGTAGGAGCGGACAATAAGAGAAATCTCTGTGCGTCTAACGTGGAGGAAAAAGGAGATGTGGACGCAGTTCTTTCTTCCTGTAAATACACGATCGAGCGCACTTACCGTACAAAGGCAAATCAGCAGACAATGATGGAGACCTTCCGCGCCTGCTGTTATAAAGATTATTTTGGAAGACTGAACGTGATCTCTTCCACACAGATTCCTTTCCATGTAAAGAGGATCCTGGGAAATGCCCTGGATATTCCGGCTTCTAAAATCCGTGTTGTCAAACCCAGGATCGGAGGCGGTTTTGGAGCAAAACAGACGGCTGTATGTGAAATTTATCCGGCGATCGTCACATGGAAAACAGGACGCCCTTCCAAGATTGTCTATTCCCGTTATGAGTCCATGATCTGTTCTTCCCCCCGCCACGAGATGGAAATCCGCGTGCGCGCAGGCGCAGATGAAAACGGAATCATAAAGGCACTTGATGTTTACACCCTTTCAAACGGCGGCGCTTACGGGGAGCACAGTCCAACAACAGTTGGCCTTTCCGGACATAAATCCATTGCTCTTTACCGTCATACAGAGGCTTACCGTTTTTCCTATGACGTAGTATATACAAACCTGCAGGCAGCAGGCGCGTACAGAGGATATGGCGCTACCCAGGGAATTTACGCAGTGGAGAGCGCAGTCAATGAGCTTTCGGAAATTATGGGCATGGATCCTGTAAAAGTAAGAGAATTAAACATGCCGGTGGAGGGCGGTCCCCTTCCGGCATATGGAGATGTGCCTTACGCTACAAGCTGTTCTATGGACAGATGTCTTGTAAGAGCAAAAGAGATGATGAACTGGGACGACAAATATCCGGCAAGAGATATGGGAAATGGAAAAGTGAGAGGTGTAGGCGTTGCAATGGCAATGCAGGGGTCTTCCATCGCCTGTGTGGATGTGGGCGGCGCCAGCTTAAAGCTTAACGAGGACGGCTCCTATACACTGGCACTTGGCTGTACCGATATGGGAACAGGCTGCGATACCATACTTTCTCAGATGGCAGCGGAATGTCTGGAAACGCCTTTTGAGAATGTAAACGCATTTGGCGTGGATACCGATATTTCTCCTTATGATTCCGGTTCCTACGCATCTGCAACCACATACACAACAGGAAATGCAGTAATTAAGGCGTGTGAGGAACTGCGGGAAAAAATTCTTGCCTTTGGCGCAGAAATGCTGGGAACAGAACCGGAAAACGCAGAGTTTGACGGTGCGTTTGTCACATCCGGAGAAAAACGCGTTTCTTTAAAGGAAATTGCAGGAAAGTCTACCTGCGGAAACAGCAGGGAGCTTCAGGTGACTTCAAGTTATTCTTCAGAGATTTCCCCGCCGCCTTTCATGATTGGTATGGCAGAGGTTGAGGTAGATAAGGAAACAGGAAGTGTGGAAGTTCTTGATTATGTGGCTGTTGTTGACTGCGGAACTCCTGTAAACCCGAATCTTGCCCGCGTACAGACGGAAGGCGGAATTGCCCAGGGAATCGGCATGGCGCTTTATGAGGACGTACAGTACAGTGAAAAGGGAAAAATCCGCAATAACTCTTTTATGCAGTATAAAATCCCGTCAAGACAGGATATTGGAAAAATCCGTGTGGAATTTGAGTGCAGCTACGAAAAGAGCGGTCCTTTCGGGGCAAAATCCATCGGAGAGCTTGTGATTGATACACCGTGTCCTGCCATTGCAAATGCTATTCACAATGCAACAGGGCTTTATGTAAGAGAACTTCCTATTACGCCGGAAAAAATTGCAATGGGACTTTTGGAAAAAGAGGAAAAGGCAGAATGATTTTACTGGAAATCTGGAAAGGTGCTCTTGTGGCGGTGTTCTATCTTGGAGCCTTTGTTTTTGCAGGAGCACTCCTTCCTGAAAAATGTCATAAAAGTTCTCTGACGAATCTCTGTCTTCTGGGATGTATGGTATATTTCGGTGTGTTTCAGATTGTGGCGCTGCCCATGAAAATCGGGCGCCTTCCTCTGAAATATCTTACCCTGACCTGGGTGGGGATTCTCGGGGCTGTATTTCTTTTTGATATAATAAGGAGAAGAAAGATACTGTTCCGGGCTTTTAAGAATTGTTTTTCAGACAGGAAAAAAACAGCGGCAGTATGTGTGTTTCTTCTGGCAGCAGGAGGGCTTGCGCTTGTTCTTGGAATGAATGTGAATCATATTTCGGATTTTGACGCGGGATATTATATCGGACTTCCGGTATCCTCTGTGTATTCCAACACAATCGAGCTTATGGATCCGTACAGTGGGCAGATGCTTTTAAAGCCGGACAGTTTTTATATCCTGAATACTAATACGGTGCACAGCGCAGTGATTTTTCAGGCTTTGAATCTTCACCCTCTCGTGGAAGAAAAATTTTCCATGACGGCAGCCCTTTCAGTGGTGTTTTGTCTGTTCTTATATAAGGGCGGAAAGCTTCTGTTTCAGGAAAACAGGCGGAAGGCGCTTATGTTTCTGACGCTTTCTGTGCTGGCTCTTTTATTCTCCTACAGTCTTGCGGGAGTTTCTCATTATTTTGCATACAGAACATATGAGGGAAAGGCAATTACCTCTTATCTTTATACAACCGGAATTTTTGTGTTTTTCCTTGGGGTTTTCCGGGAAAAAGAAGAAAAATGGGGCTGGACAGGTTTGCTTTTTGCAGCTCTTGGAGGTGTTGCGTTCTGTAATACGGCGATTTTTGTGATTCCGGTTATGATTTCAGCACTGATTTTGCCCTGGATTCTTCTGGAACGGAAATGGAAGGCGTTGCTGCCTTATATGGCAGTGATGGCAGTTTCCGGCTTCTGGCTCTGTCTTCATTTGATTTTATAAGAGGAAAAGGTGATTGGGATGATGGAAAATTTGCAGTTTTTGTGGGAGAGCTTTCTGACCTACACAGAGAAAAATCCCATATGGTATTTGTATTTTTTCTCCCTTTTATATATTCTTTTTGCAGGAAAAAAAGAGGGACGGAAAATCTTTATTTATCCGCTTCTTGCAGAGTGTCTTACAATTTTCAATCCGGTTTTCCTTGGGATTTTAATTACGAAATTTGGAAACAGGTATCTTAGGTTTTTCTGGACGCTTCTGTTTTATGGAGTCATTGCCTATGCAGGCGTGCATCTGATTTCCAGGTTTAAAAATGTGTGGCTGCAGGCTGTGGGATTCTTTGGGGCGGCGGCACTGATTGCATATCTGGGAACGCCGGTTTTTAAGGGAGGAGAGATTCCGCCCTATGAAAAGGCTTCCAATCCACAATTTACAAGTGAGGAAATTCTTGCTTTAAGCAATCTCTATCACAGCGAAGGTTTAAAACAGCCCCATGTGCTTTACGATGGCTGGCAGCTTTTAAATTACAGAAGCTACGATCCGGGTGTGACCTCGGAGCTGACAAGAACACGGTTTGAATATATGCTGGAGCATGACAGGGAGACGTTTTTAAAGGGCAAAGCATCGGACGGAATCAAGGCGATTTTTCAGGTGCACCATTATGGGGATTACAATGTTCCCAAAGAGACATTTTTTCAGGCGCTGCAGGCAGAAAAAATAGATTATGTTTCCGCTGCCAGAGGAAGCGGACTGAATGATTATCTTCAGGAAGCCGGGCTTTATAAGGTGGGAGACAGCGGAAAATATACAGTCTGGGGAATAAATAAAAAAACAGATTAAAAAACTCTTGATAATTTCAGGAAAAGCTGTTAAATTAAAAAGGAAGTAAATAACGTAATGTATGATAGAGGCGCGGGGTTCAAAAGTACCACGGCATAAGGGCAGGGCAGCCGCTGTTGGGAAAGGGGATACCGCCGAAGGATTTGGAATGCCAGAAGGAAAAATCCTGGGATACTGCAGAATATGCAGTGTACTGTCACATGTGTGGAGCGCTATCAGAGATTGAGTTTTCAATGCCATGAGTACGTGTTTCCAGATTCGTACCGTGGCATTTTTTGCGTGGAAAATCTCCGGAGCATTTCATTCATTACGGAAAAAGCGAGGAGGAAAAGAAAATGAAACGTATGAAAAGCAAATGGAGTGTTTTGCTTTTGACAGTGATGGCAGTTCTGGCTGCCTGTCCTACGGTGGTACTGGCGGCAGAGGAAGCACCGAAACCGGCTGTTTATGCTACATTCTGGGCGCTTGTTCCGCCGATTGTAGCGATTGTGCTTGCACTGATCACAAAAGAGGTATACAGCTCTCTTTTTGTGGGAATTCTTGTGGGAGCGCTGTTTTATTCCGGAGGGAATTTTGAGAAAACCATGACTCATATTTTCAAGGGCGGAATTATCGGGGTTCTTTCGGATTCCTATAATGTAGGAATTCTTGTGTTCCTTGTGATTCTCGGAGCAATGGTATGTCTCATGAATCGGGCCGGTGGTTCGGCGGCATTCGGACGCTGGGCAGGAAAGCATATTAAAACGAGAGTGGGAGCAGAGCTTACTACTGTACTTCTGGGTGTGCTGATTTTTATTGATGACTATTTTAACTGCCTGACGGTAGGAAGCGTTATGCGTCCTGTGACAGACAAACATAATGTATCGCGTGCAAAGCTTGCATATCTCATTGACGCTACAGCGGCACCAGTGTGTATTATTGCGCCGATTTCGTCCTGGGCGGCAGCAGTAAGCGGTTTTGTGGAAGGGGAGGACGGACTTTCTATTTTTGTCCGCGCCATTCCGTATAATTTTTATGCTCTTCTCACAATCGTGATGATGGTGGGAATGATTCTTATGAAAACAGAGTTCGGAGCTATGGGTATTCATGAATCTAATGCATTAAAAGGTGATATTTATACGACTGCATCAAGACCTTATGCAAACGATGAGGATAACAGCGAAGGAAATCCGAGAGGAAAGGTGATTGACCTTCTGATTCCAATCCTTTCTCTTGTAGTATGCTGCGTAATCGGCATGATTTATACAGGTGGATTTTTTGAAGGAACAGATTTTGTGACGGCTTTTTCTCAAAGTGATGCTTCTGTGGGACTTGCAATGGGAAGCTTTTTCGGACTTTTGATTACGATTCTCCTTTATATGGTAAGAAAAGTTATGACATTTCGGGATTGTATGAGCTGTATTCCCGATGGATTTAAGTCTATGGTTCCGGCTATTTTGATTCTTACGTTTGCATGGACTTTAAAATCAATGACAGACAGTCTTGGAGCAGCAGATTTTGTCGCAAATGCTATGCAGTCTGTGGCGGGAGGATTTATGAATTTCCTTCCTGCTGTGATTTTCCTTGTGGGATGTGGTCTTGCCTTTGCAACCGGAACTTCATGGGGAACTTTTGGAATCCTGATTCCGATTGTTGTTGCTGTATTTTCCGGTACAAACGAAAACCTTATGATTATTTCCATTTCTGCATGTATGGCAGGGGCTGTATGCGGAGACCATTGTTCTCCGATTTCCGATACTACGATTATGGCTTCGGCAGGCTCTCAGTGCGATCATGTAAATCATGTATCCACACAGCTTCCTTACGCTCTGGTGGCTGCAGCAGTATCTTTTGTTTCTTACATTATAGCTGGCTTTGTACAGTCTGCATGGATTGCGCTTCCGGTTGCTGTTTTGCTTATGGTGATTGTGTTGTTTATCATTAAAAATGTATTTTCTGATCTGGAAGGGGCTTAAATTATTGTTCAAAAACGACCTCCAGGATATCGGATTAAAAATCTGATATCCTGGAGGCTGTTTTTTTATGGCTGAAAAATGCGGTTAATTGTTTTTCTGTTATAAACAAGATGCAGGTACATAGCGTCCTGAGCTTTCAGAGGATCGCCGTTTTTAATTGCCTGTGCGATTTCACGGTGCGATTCTATGGTTTCTGAAGAGAGACGGTTTTCCGTTGTTTCCACAAAAAGAGGAATGGAACTGTTAATAACAGGGATCAGTCTGGGAACAATCACATTTTTGCTGCTCAGAGCAATGGCAGTATGAAATTCGATGTCTTTTTGGGTGTGGTTTTTGTGCTGGTTTAAAAGAACTTCTACTTCGTCACACAGAGCAATAATTTTTTTTCGGTCCTGACTGTCCGCATGAAGAGCAGCCATAGCGGCAATAGACGGCTCCAGTAAAAAACGAACCTCCATAAGGTCATGAACCAGCTTCTTTTTGTCTCCGATAAATGTAAGTCCGAGAGGGTCTTCTACTACTCCCGGTGAAGAGGCAACGTAAGTGCCGGAACCCTGACGGATGGACACAATGTTTCGGGAAGCCAGAAGTTTCATAGCTTCTCTGACGGAACTGCGACCGGCATTTAGTTTCTGGCATAATACAGATTCATTGGGAAGCTTATCCCCCGGCTGAAGATTTTCTTCCAGTATAAGGTCAATTATATCATCTGCGATTTTCTGAGGGAGACTTTTCTCCTCTGATAATTCTAAATTCATCATATGATTTTTCTCCGTTTTCTACAACAATAATTTATTAATTCTATGATATATATTTATAAATTCTTTGTCAAAGTGTAAAAATGCACAAAAATTCATGTTAAAAATTATGGAAAATTCCGATATTGATTTTATGAAGTGAAGTATCTACAACCAAAACATCAGATGAATTAAAGGGGAATAAACAGAAAATCAAGAAAAAATAAAAAATAAAGGAGAAAAGGTCTGATGTATTTGAAGGAAAAAGAGAAAAAAATTAAAGCAAGGAGGAATACGCCATGACAGAAGCGACATTTGCAGCAGAACCTGGGAGGTTGTTGATAGCGGCTTCGGCAGGAATTATTTGTCTGTTGATTCTGATTATTAAATTTAAGCTTCACCCGGTTATTTCCATGATGATTTTTGCCGTGATTATTGGAGCGGGAGCGGGGATGCCGTTAAGTGTTATTTCCGAGACAGTAGAAAAAGGTGTGGGAAAGACATTGCAGGGAATTGCACTTCTCGTAGGACTCGGCTCTATGTTCGGAGGGATTCTTGAGGTCAGCGGAGGGGCACAGAAAGTGGCGCAGACGCTGATTGATAAATTCGGACAGAAAAAAGCGGGCTGGGCGCTTGGTCTTACCGGACTTGTAATCGGAACGACTGCGTTTTTTGAAGCAGGCGTTGTTGTACTGATTCCGCTTGTGTTCAGTGTGGCGAAACAGACAGAGCGCTCTACACTGTTTTATGCCATTCCTCTTCTTTCCGGACTGGCAAGCGGATATGCGTTTGTGCCCCCGTCAGCAGGCTCCGTTCTTGTTGCAAATTCTCTGAATGTAAATTTTGGAACTATGATGATGGTGGGAATCCCTACGGCAATAGCAGCCATGATAGTATCCGGAATTATCTGGGGAAGATTTATAGGAACAAAAATATTTACAAAACTGCCGGTAAATGTACAGGAAATAAAAGATGACGAAAAAGAACTTCCGCCGTTCGGACTTGTTCTTGGAGTAATTTTGATTCCTCTTATTCTGATTCTTGTAAGCACTATATCCGGATATATGCCGGTTCCAGATACTTTGAAAAATATTCTTGGTTTTCTTGGGGAGCCTTTTGTAGCGCTTACGATCGCAACACTTGCCGCTATGTATTTTCTCGGAATACGCAGAGGATATTCCAAGGAGCAGCTCAAAAAGGTTCTGGATCATTCTCTTCGTCCGGTTGGAATGATACTTCTTGTAATTGCCAGCGGTGGCGTGATCCGTTGGATGCTTCAGGATTCCGGGCTTGGAAATATCATCGGTCCGGCAGTAGAAAAAAGTTGTCTTCCTCTTATTCTTGTTGCTTTTTTGATTGCTCTTCTCGTGAGGGTATCAGTGGGAAGTTCTATTGTGGCTATGACAATGGCGTCTGGGATTATGGCAACAATGCCCTCTGTTATGGGCATGAGTATGTTGTACCGTGCGGCTATGTGCTGTGCGATCTGCGGCGGAGCAACGGCGCTCAGCCATGTGAACGATGCGGGCTTCTGGCTGGTAGGCACTTTTTTGGAGATAGATGAAAAAACAACATTAAAATCCTGGACAATTATGGAAACTCTCATCGGTGTGACCAGCCTTATTGTAAGCCTGATCATTTCTGTATTTGCAGGATAAGGAAATTTTAAAGGAGGGAACAGAAGTGAAAATACCTGTTTATTTAAGGGATATGCGAGATGCAAAGTATATCGTTCAGGTGGCGGAAAGCTGCAGAGAAGATGTGGATCTCATGTGCGGAAGGTATGTGGTAGATGCAAAATCTATGCTAGGCGTATTCAGCCTGCCGCAGTTTGATGAAGTGGAAATGCGGGTTTCAGACTGCGAAAAAGATGTAGTAATAGAAAAATTAAAAAAGCTGGATCTAATCAGAGAGGAGAGAAATAAATGAAGAAGCTTATCAGTCAGGAAATGAGAAAACTTGCGCCGGAGCTGGATCCGTTGCGCATTGGTACAGGATGGAAGAAAGAAGACCTGGGAAAAGTACAGATTATGGTGGAAAGTACATACGGTGACAGTCATCCGGGAAGCGGGCATCTTAATATTCTGGTGGAAGAAGTGCGAAAGGGAATTGCAGAAGAAGGCGGATACGGGGCAAGATATTTCTGTACCGATATTTGCGACGGAGAAAGTCAGGGAACAGACGGAATTAACTACAGCCTCGCAAGCAGGGAAATGATTGCGAATATGATTGAAATTCATGCGAATGCCACTCCGTTTGACGCGGGAGTATATCTTGCAAGCTGCGATAAAGGGGTACCGGGAAATTTAATGGGGCTTGCCCGTGTAAATATTCCGTCGGTGTACGTGCCGGGAGGAACTATGAATGCAGGTCCGGAGATGCTGACACTGGAGCAGCTTGGAATGTACAGTGCAAAGTTTGAAAGAGGAGAGATTGACGAAGAGAAACTGGACTGGGCAAAATGTAATGCCTGCCCAAGCTGCGGAGCATGCTCCTTTATCGGAACTGCTTCCACCATGCAGATTATGGGAGAGGCGCTTGGTCTGGCACTTCCGGGAAGCGCTCTTATGCCGGCGACAAGCCCTGATCTTCTGGAATTTGCGAGAGAAGCAGGAAGACAGGCTGTTCGTCTTGCGAAAATGGAGAATATGCGTCCTTCCGATATTGTGACAGAAGAGAGTTTTGAAAATGCAATTTTAGTACATGCAGCAATTTCGGGAAGCACAAACTGTCTTCTTCATATTCCGGCAGTTGCACATGAATTTGGCATTGAAATTACAGGGGATACGTTTGACAGAATTCACAGAAATGCAAGGTATCTTCTTGATGTGCGTCCGGCAGGACGATGGCCTGCAGAGTGCTTCTATTATGCAGGCGGTGTTCCGGCTATTATGGAAGAAATTAAAGAACATCTTCATTTGAGTGTGATGACAGTTACCGGAAAAACACTGGGAGAAAATTTAAAAGAACTCAGAGAAAACGGATTTTATGAAAAATGTGGGAAATGGCTGGCAGATTTTAATAAGCGCTATCAGGTAAATGTGACAAAAGAGGATATTATCCGTCCCTATGATAAAGCGATCGGAACAGACGGAAGCATTGCTGTTTTAAGAGGAAATCTTGCTCCGGAAGGAGCGGTTATCAAACATACGGCGTGTCCGAAGGAAATGTTCCGTTCTGTATTAAAAGCAAGACCTTTTGACAGTGAAGAAGAATGCCTGGAGGCAGTGCTGAAGCATAAGGTACAGAAAGGAGATGCGGTATTTATCCGCTATGAAGGTCCAAAAGGAAGCGGAATGCCGGAAATGTTTTATACATCAGAAGCGATCAGCAGTGATAAAGAACTGGGAAAAAGCATCGCTCTGATTACAGACGGACGATTTTCCGGAGCATCTACAGGGCCGGTAATCGGTCACTGCAGTCCTGAGGCGGTTGACGGAGGTCCGATTGCTCTTGTAGAGCAGGATGACTTGATTGAAATCGACGTTATGGAGAGAAAGCTTAATATTGTAGGCGTAAAAGGTCAGCGGAAAACTCCGGAAGAAATGGACAAAATCCTGGAAGAAAGACGTAAAAACTGGAAGCCGAGAGAACCAAAATATAAAAAAGGTGTCCTCAGACTTTTTAGTGAACACGCGGCAAGTCCTATGAAGGGCGCGTATCTGGAATATTGATTCCGGGAAAGGAAAAAGCAGTGAATAAAAAAGAGAAGAAAAGATTATAACAATCGGGGAAGTGCTGCTTCGTCTCACGCCTCCGAGATATGAGAAAATAAAAACAGCCTCAGCTTTTGAGGCACAGTATGGCGGAAGCGAGGCAAATGTGGCTGCTTCGCTGGCAAACCTGGGAATGGACGCGTCGGTTATGACAGTCGTTCCTGACAACAGCATTGGAAAAGGGGCAGTCCGCATGTTGAAAAGTAACAGCGTCAACTGCGATTCTGTTATTTTTGCAAATGAAGAGGAAGCTCCTTCCTGCCGGCTTGGTACTTATTATCTGGAAACCGGATATGGTATCCGGCCAAGCCAGGTTGTATACGACAGAAAGCACAGCGCATTTTGTGAATATGATTTTGAAAAACTGGATATGGATAAGCTTTTTGACGGATATACATGGCTTCATGTAAGCGGGATTACGCCTGCTCTTGGTGAAAACGGGAAAAAACTTATCCGCGCCTGTTTAAAGAAGGCAAAGGAAAAAAATATTACAGTGAGCTTTGACGGAAATTTCAGAAGCGCACTCTGGAACTGGGAGGAAGCAAGAGAATTTTGTACGGAATGTCTTCCTTATATTCATGTGCTGTTTGGGATAGAACCATATCATCTCTGGAAAAATCCAAAGAACCCGGAAGAAGGGGACGTAAAAGACGATCTTCCTCTTCAGCCTGATTTTGAGCAGCAGGCGCAGGTGTTTGCAGAGTTTAAGAAACAGTATCCCAATATCCGTTTTATGGCAAGACATGTGCGAGAGGCGAAAAGCAGCAGCAGGAACAGTCTCTGGGCGTATGTGTGGCAGGATGGAAAAACATATAAAAGCAGAAAACTTTCTTTTGATGTGCTGGATCGTGTAGGAAGCGGAGATGCCTTTGCAGCAGGCATTATTTATGGAATCATGAACGGATATACGCCGGAGGATACGGCAAATTTTGCAGTGGCGGCAGGGGCCTTGAAACATACCGTGCGCGGAGATGTGCATACAACAGATGAGCTGTCTCTGATTCATCACGTAATGGCGGATAATTTTGATATTAAACGATAGGAGCGGAAGAATGAAAACAATAGAAGAAAGGTTTTATGAAACGGGAGTGGTACCGGTAGTTGTTCTGGAAAATGAAAAAGATGCGATTCCTTTGGCAAAAGCCCTTATAAAAGGGGGGCTTCCCTGCGCGGAAGTAACATTCCGCACAGAGGCTGCAAAGGAGTCCATCCGTCTGATGGCGGAAACGTACCCGGATATGCTGGTTGGTGCAGGTACAGTCCTCACAAAAGAGCAGGTGGAGCAGGCTGTGGAAGCAGGGGCAAAATTTATTGTAAGTCCGGGATTTGACCCGGAAATTGTAGATTACTGTCTGGAAAAGCAGATTCCTGTTTTTCCGGGATGTATTTCTCCTTCGGAAATTGCGCAGGCAGTAAAAAGGGGATTAAAGACAGTTAAATTTTTTCCCGCAGAACCGGCAGGCGGACTTCCTATGATCAGGGCAATGGCAGCGCCGTATAAAGACCTGAAATTTATGCCCACAGGCGGCATTCATATGGGAAATTTAAAGGAATATCTTTCTTTTGAAAAAATCCTCTGCTGTGGCGGAAGCTGGATGGTGAAAGAGGATATGATAAAAAAAGGAAATTTTGAAGAAATTGAAAAAATGGCAAATGAAGCAAAAAAGGCCGCAGATGCCATAAGATGTAAGTAAGAATATACCGGAACAACGCAAAGGAAGCGTGGCTGTAAAAGCTTGGGATAGTGACAAAGCGGTTGTTCCGGCATTTTGCCGAAATGAAAAATAACTTTACAAGTAAGGGTAAATATGTTACTATAAATCTTGTCGAGATTGGAAAAATATTTCTCGAATGTAGTTCGCGTCTGTAGCTCAGTGGATAGAGCAGTGGTTTCCGGTACCATGTGCGGGGGTTCGATTCCCTTCAGACGTGCTGACTGGAACATCGGATGTTCCAGCGTGTTGTATTAATAAGGAGGACAAGAACTTGGATGATTTCAGAGAGTGGTTATCAGATAACCTTCGCTACTTCATGTTGGGAGGCGCAATTCTGATAATCGTGGCTGTATTGTTCTTTGGCATTCGTGCCTGTGTCGGAAATAAGAAGGGTAAAACCGATACAGATAAGAACGTGGAAGCCCAGAACGACCAGGGAAATGTTCCTTCTTCCTCGACAAAAGATGGGGAGACTGACGACGGGAAGAAAGGCGCCAATCCCATGGAGAAAGCAAGTGCAGAGGTAACTGCACTGATGAAAAGCTATTACAAGGCTTTAGGGGATAAGGATATTGCGGCATTGAGAGCAATAGAGGTGGATTTACCTCCGGCTGATGAGGCAAAAGTCACAAATGCAAAAGATTATATCGAAGGATATGAGGTAGGTGATGTCTATACCAAGAAGGGAATGGCAGACGGAACCTATGTTGTATATGTTTGCTTCAACTATATCTGCAAGGATATTGAGACGCCGGTGCCGGCATTGAGCCAGTGCTATGTAATCACAGACAGCGAAGGCAATCTCAAAATTGATGGAGGAGCGGTAGAAAATACGGAAATTTCCGCATACACAGATGAGCTGAAATCCGATGAAGATGTAAAAAAGCTTACAGCTAAAGTTCAGAAGGCAAATGACGATGCGCAGGCGAACGATCCTGCTCTTGCAGCGTTTCTTGCAGGTCTGGGCGAAGAGACAAATACATCCACACAGGCAGGAGAGGGAGCAACTCTCACTGTGACGGAAGATTGTAATGTTCGTGCTGCGGCAGATGGAGAGGCCGAGATTATCGGAGGTTATTCTGCCGGTACAGAAGTTACGAAGACAGGTGAAGAAGGTGAGTGGATCCAGATTGACTACGAGGGAGAAACGGGATATATTCACAACAGCCTGTTAGAATAAAAATAATAAGGGATAAGAAACAGGCAGGAGTAAAACTCCTGCCTGTTTTACATGGCCCCATAGGCAGTGCCGGGTTCCATAGTAATTCCTTTCTTTTCTGCGAGCTCGTGTACGGTTACAAGATCATACCCTTCTTTGATAAGTTTTGGAATAATGATTTCTGCAGCGTCCACGGATGTTTTGAAAATATCGTGCATAAGAATAACTGCGCCGTCTTCAGCGGAAGACATAACCGTATCGACAATTTTCTGCACATCTTCAGTTTCCCAGTCAAGTGTGTCCACAGACCAGAGCATCATTGGCGTTCCTACCGTGGAACGCACATTATCATTAATAGAACCGTAGGGAGGGCGTACAACAGTCGCGCCGTGTCCTGCAAGGTCATAAAGAAGCTTATCTACTGTTCCGATTTCATTGGAAATTTCTTCCGAAGAAAGAGTGGTAAGATCTGTGTGACTGTATGTATGATTGCCCAGTTCGCAGCCGAGCTTTTCCATGCGTTTTACTTCATCGGGAAAGCTCTCAATTTCTTTTCCTACCATGAAAAAGGTGGCTTTTGCGTTATTTTTTTCCAGACAATCCAGAAGACGTCCGGTAAAAGAACTGGGACCATCGTCAAAGGTAAGGGCGATGGTCTTTTTTTCTTTTTCGGCTTTTTCAGGTGCAGGTGTTTCCTCCGGAACATATCCTTCCTGAGAACCGTCCGGAAGCAGGTGATAGGTTTCGCCGTCAACAGTAATATCTCCTGTCTGCATAATGCCGTCCAGGTCAAAATAATACCGTTTTCCGTCTTTTTTCAACCAGCCTGTTTTCATGCTGCCGTCCTTGTTATTAAAGTAATATGTGTTTCCGTCTGCATCATATAACCAGCCACGATACGGTGTGCCGTCTACAAGAAAATACCAGATTCCATCAATGGAAGTCCAGGTTCCTTTTTCAGCTTCGGGAGAAACCTGGTGCTGTGTGGCTTCCGTGTCTGAATCCGCAGCCTCTGTGCTGTCATTAGACGGCTCTTTTTCTGAAGTGCTCTCTGTCTGAGGTGTAGGAACGACGTCTGCATCGGTGTCCGAATCGCTGTCTTTGGCGACAAACATATCGGGCATATGCTGCCCTTCAATGGGTGACGGCGTGGAAGAGGACTGTGGAACAGCCAATCCAAAGGCGAGACTCATAAGAACGGCAATCAGGATCAATACCCGGCTGGTTCGTGGTTTGCGGCCTGGCATAATAGTTCCTCCTGTTCATTTTGAAATACATTCCTATGATACAATAATCGACAGTAAAAAACAAGTGCACATGAAAAATACGTTGCCAATCAAAGAGAAAAAATATATAATAAAACAATGAGTGAAAAAATCAGAATTAATAAATTTTTAAGCGATGCAGGTGTCTGTTCCAGACGCGAGGCAGACCGTCTGATAGAGGAAGGGAGGGTTACAGTAAACGGAAAAACAGCTGTGCCGGGAGAAAAAACAGACGGAGGAGACTGTGTTTTCATAGACGGAAAGCCTGTGAAGAAGGAGGAACGGAAAGTTCTGCTTCTTTTTTATAAACCGAAAGGGATAGTGTGCAGTACAAAGCAGCAGAGAGAGGAGACAACAGTTACTCAGTATCTTCATTATCCTCTTCGGATTTATCCGGTGGGGAGACTTGATAAAGAGTCGGAAGGACTTCTTCTTTTAACGAATCAGGGAGACCTTGTAAATAAAATTATGAAAGCCGGAAATTTTCATGAAAAGGAATATATAGTAAAAACAAATAAGCCATTTCCCGATGATTTTATTAAAAAAATGGGGAAGGGAGTACCCATTCTTGAAACTGTAACAAGACCGTGCTTTGTGGAGCGGATGGGAAAGGACTGTTTTCGAATTATTCTTACCCAGGGTCTGAACAGGCAGATAAGAAGAATGTGTGAATATTTCGGGTATCAGGTGGTATCCTTAAAAAGAGTGCGTATTATGAACCTTACGCTTTCCGGGCTTGAAAAGGGAGAATACAGGGAAATTACGGAAAAAGAATGGAAAGAGCTGGGTCAGATGTTGATCGGTTCTGCAAATCAGACAGCGCCAGGAGGAAATTATGGAAAAAAAGATGCAGCAAATGAAAGAACTTGTGGAACTGCTGAACAGAGCAGGAAAAGCGTATTATCAGGAAGACAGAGAAATCATGAGCAACCTGGAATACGACCGTCTTTACGACCGGCTGGAAAATCTGGAAAAAGAAACGGGAACCGTTCTGGCAAACAGTCCCACGGTAAACGTAGGGTATGAAGTACTGGAACAGCTTCCAAAGGAAGAACACGAAAGCCCTATGCTGTCTCTTGATAAGACAAAGGACAGGGAGGCTCTCCGGGAATTTATGGGAGAGCATAAAACCCTGCTGTCCTGGAAACTGGACGGACTTACTATTGTTCTTACCTATGAGGAGGGAGAACTTGTAAAGGCGGTTACGAGAGGAAACGGTATTGTGGGCGAGGTGATCACAAACAATGCCCGTGTGTTTCAGAACATTCCTCTGAAAATATCTTATAAAGGAAGGCTTGTGCTCCGCGGAGAGGCGATTATCACATATTCGGATTTTGAAAAGATTAATGCGGCGATAGAAGAGGATGGGGTGAAATATAAGAATCCAAGAAATCTCTGCAGCGGTTCTGTCCGTCAGTTAAACAGTGAGGTGACAGCGGGACGCCATGTAAAATTTTTTGCTTTTTCTCTTGTAAGTGCCCAGAGCGTGGATTTTCATAATTCCAGAGAAGAGCAGTTTCTGTGGCTGAGAAGTCAGGGCTTTGATACGGTGGAATACAAAGCTGTGACAGG
Organism: uncultured Blautia sp.; assembly: GCA_900547615.1. Lineage (GTDB taxonomy): Bacteria > Bacillota > Clostridia > Lachnospirales > Lachnospiraceae > Blautia_A. Next base: position 15,932 of record URHH01000042.1, read on the forward strand.
ACAAACCCTGGACGGAGCAATGGAATATTTTGAAAAAGCAGTAGAGACAAATGATTTTCCATCAGACGGTCTTGTTGCACTTTATGATGATATTGCATACGGGGATTCTCTTGGAAGAACTGCAAAATTCCCGAGAAATGCTTTCGCTTTTAAATGGGCGGATGAAATAAAAGAAACGACTCTTCTGGAAATGGAATGGAGTCCCTCCAGAACAGGACTTATTAATCCGGTTGCCATTTTTGAGCCTGTAGAGCTGGAGGGAACGACGGTAAGCCGCGCCAGCGTTCATAATGTAAGTATTGTAAAAGAGCTGGCTCTTGGACTTGGGGATACAATCCGTGTGTACAAGGCGAATATGATTATCCCCCAGATTGCGGAGAACCTTACAAAAAGCGCTTCTCTTGTGATTCCGGAGCGTTGTCCTGCCTGCGGGAAGGAGACAAAAATCCGTTGTGAAAACGAAGTGGAAGCGCTTTACTGTACAAATCCGGAGTGTCCGGCAAAAAAAATCAAGGCATTTACGCTTTTTGCAAGCAGAGACGCCATGAATATTGACGGACTTTCCGAGGCAACGTTGGAAAAATTTATTGCAAAAGGTTTTATTCATGAATTTGCAGATATTTTTGAAATTGAAAAATACAGAGATGAGATTGTGACAATGGAAGGATTTGGACAAAAATCTTTTCAAAACCTTTTGGAAAGTATTGAAAAAGCGAAAGATACCACATTGCCGAAAGTGCTCTACAGCCTTGGAATTGCCAATATTGGTCTTGCGAATGCGAAAGTAATCTGTCGTCATTTTGATAATGATATAGAAAAAATTCGCTGTGCAGATACGGAGGAAATCAGTGCTATTGACAGTATCGGGCCGGTGATTGCAGGGAATTTAAGCGCTTATTTTAAAAGCGAGGAAAATAACAGAAGGCTTTCCAGACTCTTATCCTGTCTGCACATCAGACGTGAGGAGACTGAGGGAGAACAGGTTCTTGCGGGATTGAATTTTGTAATCACAGGAAGCGTGGAGCATTTTGCAAACAGAGGAGAGGTAAAAGAACTGATTGAATCTCTGGGCGGGAAAGTGACCGGCTCAGTGACGGGGAAAACAAATTACCTGATCAATAATGACAAAGCGTCCAATTCCTCGAAAAATAAAAAAGCAAAAGAACTGGGGATTCCCATTTTGTCAGAAGAGGATTTTTTAAAGCTGGCAGGACAGAAACAGGAGGACTAAAAATGCCGATTAAAATACAGAAAGATCTTCCGGTTAAGGAGATTCTGGAAAAAGAAAATATATTTGTAATGGACGAAAACAGGGCAATTCATCAGGATATACGTCCCATTCAGATTTTAATTCTGAATCTGATGCCCTTGAAAGAGGAGACGGAGCTTCAGCTTCTCCGTTCTCTTTCCAACACGCCTTTGCAGGTGGATGTAACTTTTATGGCAGTGGAAAGTCATGAATCGAAAAATACTTCCATGAGCCATCTCAATCAGTTTTATAAAATTTTTCCTGAGGTGCGGGAAAAACGGTTTGATGGCATGATCATTACGGGAGCGCCTGTGGAACAGATGGAATTTGAGGAAGTAGATTACTGGCAGGAACTGACGGAGATTATGGACTGGTCAGAGAGTCATGTGACTTCCACAATATATCTCTGCTGGGCAGCACAGGCAGGGCTTTATTATCATTACGGACTGAAAAAGCGTATGCTGAAACAAAAGATGTTCGGACTTTTCTGGCACAGAGTGATGAACCGGAAAATCCCTCTTGTAAGAGGTTTTGACGATGTGTTCCTTGCACCGCACTCCAGGCATACGGAAGTTCCTATAGAAGATATTCATGCCTGTAAGGAGCTTACTGTCCTTGCAGAGTCTGAGGAGGCAGGGCTTTTTCTTGCTATGGCAGACGGGGGAAGAAAGATTTTTGTCATGGGACACCCGGAGTATGACAGGGTGACCCTTGACGGGGAATACAAAAGAGATTTAAGCAAAAATCTTCCCATTGAGATTCCGAAAAATTATTATCAGAATGACGATTCCAGCAATCGCCCGCTCCTCACCTGGAGGGCACACGCCAATAACCTTTATACAAACTGGCTGAATTATTACGTTTATCAAAGCACGCCGTATGACCTGGATGGCACGCCGTTTCTCAGCAAATGATAAATTGTAAGAAATGCACAAAGAACCTTGAAAAAATTCACAGATTATTGAGAAAAACTGGGTTTGCAAAATAAAAAACTTTCTGCTATAGTATATTTCAGTTGGGGTAATAAAAGCTATATATTTTAAGAAAGTAGAGGGAAATAATGCGTAAGAAATCTCATATATTGTTAGCAAGGTATCTGGCAGATCAGATGGAGGTATCAGAAAGCCTTCAGTCTCACAGAAAGGCATTTTGCCTGGGCAGTATTTTGCCGGATATTCGTCCGTCGTTTCTCACAAAGAAGCACGAATTTTTTGGAACAATAGATGAAATTGAAGGTAAGATTACACGCCTTGTTGAGGTAGCGCCTGAAGAGAGAAATGAGAGGGTCTACTGGAGACAGTTTGGCGAGGTCATTCATTATATGGCGGACTATTTTACTTTTCCGCATAACAAAACATATACAGGAACGTTAATTGAACACGGGCAGTATGAGAAGGCATTAAAGAACGATTTAAAATTCTGCATTAAAAGCGGGGAAGCGGGACGTCACGTAAAAGAAGCAATTTCTTTTGGCAGTCTTTCTGATCTGTTTACATACATCAGCGAGAGCCACGAACAGTATTTAGGAAAAACGAGAAATGTGGCAGAAGATATAGAGTTCATTCTGAATGTGTGCTTTCAGGTAATTCAGGGTATTTTTGTACTCTGTACCGGGGCAGCATATCAGCCTCTTCTGGCTTTATAAAAGAAAATATTTTAAGGATCGGGTATGATTTTGCCCGGTCCTTTTTGAAATTTAAAAGGAATAAACTATAAATGAGCAAATTTGAAAAATTGCACAAAATTATCCTGCTAACTTCATAAA
>URHH01000043.1 GCA_900547615.1 uncultured Blautia sp.
CTACCGTATTTTCCTGCGCAGTGGGTGTGTTTTTCGGAATTTATCCGGCTCGGAAAGCCGCAAAATTAAGCCCTATAGAGGCTCTTCGAAGAAACTGAAAAAAATAATAAAAAAATTTTCAAAAATCCCTTGACATTTTATCCTTTATAGAGTAGAATACTCATTGTTGCGAAGGAAAAACGCAAAAATGTGTGTTTAGCTCAGCTGGATAGAGCGTTTGGCTACGGACCAAAAGGTCGGGGGTTCGAATCCTCTAACACACGTAACTGCCACTGGAAATGAGAGTTTCCAGTGGCTTTTTTACTTTATAAAAAGATGCCTGACAAATTACAGCGTATCTTGTGTCCGGGCAGTTCTGCCCGGATTGACAGACATACACACACAGGAGGAAATGCTTTGGAAGTGACAATGTATAAATTATTATGGGTTTTTGCAATCTTTTCTTTTGCCGGCTGGGTGATCGGCACAGCGGCAGCGGCATTTCGGGAAAAGAAATTTGTTGACGTCGGATTTCTCTTTGGTCCCTGGTGTCCGGCATATGGATTCGGAGGCGTGATGTTTGCAGTATTCCTTCGGGAATTAAAAAACGAGCTGCTCTTTTTATTTATAGGAGGCGTAGTTTTGTCTTTTCTTGTAAGCCTTGCAACCGGATTTGTGCTGGAAAAGATTTTTCATAAGAAATGGTGGGATTATTCCAGAAAGAAGTTCCAGTTCGGAGGTTATGTAAATCTGCCGTATACAGTTGTGTGGGGAATTACAGCAGTTGTGTGCGTCTGTTTTGTAAATCCGTTTCTTGGAAAAATGATAGGAATGATTCCGAGAAGAATCGGAGAAATTATACTTATTGTTCTTTACATTGTTCTTGCTATTGATTTTGCGGGAACTGTGGCAAGCTTTGCGGCTGTAAATAAAAGGATAAGGAAGCTTGCGATTATCTCCAGTGTTTCTGAAAATCTGCAGAAGGCTGCAGATGAAATGGGAAAAGGTCTTGTGGGCTGGACTTTAAAATATGTAAGCCGCGCTTATCCTGATCTCGAGGTAAAGAAACTTCTGGAAGCTAGGCAGGAGCAGGAGCGTCAGGCAGAGAAGGCAAAAGAAAAGGCAGGCGTTTTTGCAGTGGGCTGCAGTTTTTATAAGCTGGTCTGCCTGTTTTTTATCGGCGCTTTTCTGGGAGATATTATAGAGACGATTTTCTGCTGGATCACGATGGGAAGGCTTATGAGCCGAAGCAGCGTGGTGTACGGGGATTTCAGCATTGTGTGGGGACTTGGCTGTGTGCTTCTGACAGCAATCCTTTACCAGTACAGAAACAGAAGCAAGGGCTATATTTTCATTTTCGGTACCGTGGTAGGCGGTGTTTACGAGTATGTGTGCAGCGTTTTCACAGAGATTGTATTTGGTACGGTTTTCTGGGATTACAGCAAGATTCCGTTTAACCTGGGCGGAAGGATCAATCTTCTTTTCTGCTTTTTCTGGGGGATCGTTGCTGTTTTGTGGCTCTGCTTCCTCTATCCGCGTCTTTCCGGACTGATTGAAAAAATTCCCAAAAAACCGGGAATCATTCTTTCCTGGATTATGATCGTGTTTATGCTGTTTGATATGGGAATGTCAAGTCTTGCTCTTTGCAGGTACACAGAACGTCATACAGAAGAACAGGAAGTTACAACTGCAGTGGACGACTTTTTCGACGAGCATTTCCCTGATGAGCGAATGAAGCAAATTTATCCGAAGGCAATTTTAAGAAGATAGGAGTCAGAAATGAGTATATATGATACATTAAATCCGCCTCAGAAAGAGGCAGTATTTCACACGGAAGGGCCCCTTTTGATTCTGGCGGGAGCAGGTTCCGGAAAAACGAGAGTGCTCACTCACAGAATCGCCTGCCTCATGGAAGAAAAGGGAGTCAATCCCTGGAATATCCTTGCCATTACCTTTACAAATAAGGCGGCTCAGGAGATGAGGGAGCGAGTAGATAAGCTTGTGGGCATGGGCGCAGAGAGCATATGGGTATCTACCTTCCACTCTGCCTGTGTGCGTATTTTAAGAAGACATATTGATTTTCTGGGATTTGACAATCACTTTGCCATTTACGATACAGAGGACCAGAAAACAGTGATAAAAGAGGTCTGCAGACGTCTGAATATTGACACGAAAATTTATAAAGAAAGAACTCTGATGGCAAAAATTTCCCACGCAAAGGACGAGCTGATTTCTCCGGAGGAGATGGAGTTAAATGCGGGAGGAGATTTTAACGAAAAGAAGATCGCCGCTGTTTATAAGGAATACCAGGCGACCCTCCGAAAAAATAATGCCCTTGATTTTGATGATTTAATTGTGAAAACAGTAGAGCTTTTCCAGAATTATCCCAATGTATTGGAATATTATCAGGAGCGTTTCCAGTACATAATGGTGGACGAGTATCAGGATACGAATACGGCGCAGTTTAAGTTTGTAAGCCTTCTGGCGTCAAAATATCAGAATCTCTGCGTAGTAGGCGATGACGACCAGTCTATTTATAAATTCCGCGGGGCGAATATCGGGAATATTCTGGGCTTTGAGCAGGCGTTTCCGGGAGCAAAGGTTATCCGCCTGGAGCAGAATTACCGCTCCACAGGAAATATTCTGGAGGCTGCAAACCGCGTCATTGAAAATAATACGGAGCGTAAGCCAAAGAGACTCTGGACAGAAAACGAATCAGGAGATAAGGTGCATTTCCGCCAGTTTTTAAATGGTTTCGAGGAGGCGGAGTACGTTGTAGGAGAGATTACAAAGGCGAGAAGAAACGGGGACTGTAATTATAAGGACTGCGCTGTTTTATACAGAACGAACGCCCAGTCACGCCTTTTTGAAGAAAAATTCCTGCTTGCAAATGTTCCGTATAAGATTGTGGGCGGAATCAATTTCTATGCAAGAAAAGAAATCAAGGATCTTCTCTGTTATTTGAAAACAATCAGCAACGCAAAAGACGACGTGGCGGTAAGGAGAATTTTAAATGTGCCGAAACGGGGAATCGGAGCGGCAACCGTAAGCAAGGTTCAGGATTACGCGGAATATATGCAGGTGAGTTTTTACGACGCGCTCCGCGTGGCGGAGGAGATTCCGTCTATTGGAAGAAGCCTTTCCAAAATCAACGGATTTGTGGAGTTTATCCAGTCTCTTCGCTCAAAGGAAGAAGTGTATACGGTCCGCGAGCTTCTGGAGGAGGTAATCCGCCTTACGGGATACGTGGACGAGCTTCGGGCGGAAGGCACGGACGAAGCGGAAGCAAGAATTGAAAATATTGACGAGCTGATTTCCAAAGCGGAAACGTATCAGGAGACAATGGAGGCGCAGAATGAGCCGGCAACACTTTCCGGTTTTCTGGAGGAGATCGCGCTTGTGGCAGATATTGACTCAGTAGACCCTGATCAGGACTATGTGCTTCTTATGACCCTTCACAGCGCAAAGGGACTTGAGTTTCCAAAAGTTTTCCTGACAGGAATGGAGGACGGGATTTTCCCCGGATATATGTCCATCAGCACGGGAGACCCTTCTGATTTGGAGGAGGAACGCCGCCTCTGTTACGTGGGAATTACAAGAGCCATGAAGGAGCTGACGCTCACCTGTGCCCAGCAGCGAATGATCCGCGGGGAAACGCAGTTTAACCGGGTCTCCCGGTTTGTGAGGGAAATTCCAAGAGAGCTTGTGGATCTGGGGCATACCGTTCAGGAGAAAAAGCCCCGCCTCGAGGACATTGCGCCGAAAAATAACAGTTATATGCAGATGAAGATGGCGTTTCATGCAAAGCCCTTCCAGCCCAAAGAGTTTAAGGTTACAAAGGCGGAATCTCTTGATTATGAGGTGGGAGATACGGTCCGTCATGTGAAATTTGGCGTTGGTATCGTAAAAAATATTACAGAGGGCGGAAGAGACTACGAAGTTACTGTAGATTTTGACCGGTTCGGCGTCAAAAAAATGTTTGCAGGATTTGCAAAATTGAAAAAGATATAGGGAATCAGTAGTAAAATCCGGATATATGTGATATAATAGGAACACCAAAGCGGTGACACGCTGTATGATTTTAGAGAGGATGGTGCACGATATGAACATGAATAAATTAGAAGAATTAGTAGCAGCATTAAAGAAAAAAGAAGACGAGAAACAGAAAAATACAGTCCTCTGGGTACTGGCGGTTATTGGTGCAGTGGCAGCAGTAGCAGGCATCGCATTTGCCGTATATCGTTTCTTCACACCGGATTATCTGGAAGATTTTGAAGAAGATTTCGATGATGATTTTGACGATTACTTTGAGGACGAAGAAGAGTAATTTTATGAAGAGAGAAATAGCTCCGGCGAAAACCGGGGCTATTTTTAAACTGTGAGACGAGGAGAAGAGAGAATGAAAAAAGGTGAAATTTACGAAGGCGTAATTGAAAAGGTGGAGTTTCCCAATAAGGGTTTTGTGTATGTGGACGGGCAGAAGGTCATTGTGAAAAACGGCATTCCGGGTCAGAGAATCCGCTTTATGATAAATAAAAAGCGTTCCGGAAGAGCAGAGGGACGTCTTCTCGAGGTACTGGAAAAGTCGCCTCTTGAGACAAGAGAGCCGGTGTGCAGTATTTTTCCTGCCTGCGGCGGCTGTATGTATCAGACGATGGCTTATGAAGATCAGCTTCACATGAAAGAGGAGCAGGTAAGAAGCCTTCTTGACGGAGCGGTAAATGAGTGGAAGAAAAATTCGGGCAAAGACCTTCCTTCTTACAAATGGGAGGGGATTCACGGAAGTCCCATAGAGTTCCGTTACCGCAACAAGATGGAATTTTCTTTTGGAGACGAGTATAAGGACGGACCGCTTTCCCTCGGGCTTCACAAAAAAGGCAGTACATACGATGTGCTGACAGCAGGGGACTGTAAGCTGGTACATGAGGATATGACGAAGATTCTTCTCTGTGTGTGGGAATATTTCCGCTCCAGAGGCGCTTCCTACTATAAAAAAATGCAGCATACAGGTTTTCTCCGCCATCTTCTTTTAAGACGAGGAGTGACAACAGGAGAAATTCTGGTGCATCTTGTGACGACCACGCAGGAGCAGTGGGATATGGAACCTCTTGTACAGGAGCTTCTTTCCCTTCCTCTGGAAGGAAAGATCGTGGGGATTATGCACATTTTAAATGATTCCCTTTCCGATGTGGTACAGAGCGACGAGACACACATTCTTTACGGAAGAGATTATTTTTATGAGACGCTTCTTGGTCTTCAGTTTAAGGTGAGTACATTTTCTTTTTTCCAGCCAAACTCCCTGGCTGCAGAAGTTCTGTACAGTGTTGTGCGCGATTATATCGGTGATACGAAGGGTCAGGAAGTTTTTGATCTGTACAGCGGTACGGGAACGATTGCCCAGCTTGCAGCCGCTGTTGCGAAAGAAGTGATTGGTGTGGAAATCGTGGAGGAGGCAGTTGAGGCGGCAAAGGAAAACGCAGAGAGAAACGGTCTTACAAACTGCCGTTTTATTGCCGGGGACGTTTTGAAGGTTTTAGATGAACTTCTCGAGAAGCCGGACACGATCATTCTCGACCCGCCGCGAGACGGCATTCATCCGAAGGCTCTGCCTAAGATTCTGGCTTATGGGGTGGAAAATATTGTCTATATTTCCTGTAAGGCGACGAGTCTCGCAAGAGATCTGCCGGCATTTCTGGAGGCAGGGTATCAGTTAGAGAGAGCGTGCTGTGTGGATCAGTTCTGTGAGACGGTGCATGTGGAGACTGTGATTCAGATGACGTATTGTGGTGATAATAGGAAATAAGACGGTTATACCACAAGATGTTGTGGCTTTTGAGCGAAAATCGAGCGAAAAATGGGGCAAAAAACAGGCGTTTTTGCCCCTTGTTTTTTGCCCTTTTCACAGATGACATCGGGTTTTGGACAGATGGAAAAAGAAAAATCAGAGGACAAGCAGATGAGAAGCCTGCCGGTCCTCTTTTTTATATATGCCCGTTTTTACGAGCAGAACAGAAGAATGATCGGTAACATTCGTTTCCTACACAACGAATTCTACCGGTCTTTTTTTGTGTTCATATTCAAAGAATTGTAACGAAAAAAGGAGTCAATATGAAAACAATCACAACCGAAGAACTTAAGAATATGAATCATCAAGAGGGACTGATCCTTCAGGGGTGTGGCGGTGACCTTCAGGAGTGGATAAAAGGGATGAAATGAAATTTCCATCTTCAGGAGTGGATAGATGGAATCAATGGAATTCTTCGAGAACAGGGAATTCTTTTAGATGGAAAGCCGCTGGATGATGTTGCAGTCTTTCAGCATGAAGGACTTACCAATTTGCTGTTTGCCTTTGGGGAACACAAACTGGATATCGGTAAACTTGCCATTTGGAGAATCCAAACCCGTGAGCAGTTTGGAGGAACCTGGCTCTCCGATTATATGGAAAACAAGCTGGGCGGTTTTGCAAAGAGGCAGCAGGCAAAACCGGATTGTCCGCTCATTGGTGAAGATGGAAATATTTTTAATTTAATGGGAATCGCATCCCGAACTCTGAAAGAGAATGGAATGTATGAGCAGGCGGAAAAAATGCAGCAGAGAATCACAGGTGGAGAATGTCACAGCTATGAGGAAGCACTGATGATTATTGCCGATTATGTGAATATCACATCCTCAGAGCTGGAAGAAGGCATGAAAATGGATTTTTCTTAAAACAGCAAACAACAGGATCGGTCAGTCGGAAACTCAGGATGACCGGTCTTTTTTATTACGCATTTTTGGTAAGAAGAAAGGATGGAAGAGAATTATGAAAACAAGACAGCAAGAACAGGTTTCCGACTTTCCATATGGATGGAACAAAGGTGATACCTGAGTGATGATCACCAATAAAGCCAAGAAAAGCACCTGTGAATATACCGTGGAGAGCTATGACGGAAGATACTTCAGTGTCCGCAGCCATACCGGACTTTTTCATCGAGCCTCTCCGCAAAGATTATTCCATTCAAAGGAAGAAGCAGTTGCAGCCTTGGAACAATCGGAAACACAGACGCAGGAAAGAGGCGGAATGACATTTCAATAGAAATTTTGAGAGTAAGGAGTGAGAAGATATGACCGCAAGATTTATGAGTGATTCCAAACCGTGTATATGTATTTGAAAGACCGGAGCAATGCACAGGGACAGTGCTATCCGGCGATTGGTACCATCGCAAAGGAACTACATCTGTCCCGGCGCACGGTGGAACGTGCGATTCAGGATTTGATTACAGCCGGACTCTTAAAGAAAGAACAACGTTGGCGGGAGAACGGCGGCAGGAGCAGTCTGCTGTTTACCCTGACAGACTGCAATTAAAAATATCGCCACCAAGGGGAAGGTTTGTCCTCTTGGTGGCGTATGGATTATGTCACTGCGGCATATGCAGAAGGGATCACCTGAAGAAATCCTAATAGACAGAGAAAAAGAACCACCTTCCGTGAAAGGTGGCAGTCTCTTATCTGTTGTTCAGCATCTCCTGAATTGCTGTGCGGATAACAGATTTATTACGGTCGTTCAGTCGCATATACTGATGCAAAAGAATATCGATGCTTGGACGCTTTTCCTCGTTCGCTAAAGCCATAAGGAAGCGGGCGGTATTCCCACTTTTTCCGCAACCTCTTCCTGTGTTCGATTTGCATCTACACGGTATTTTTTGAAGATAGGCCCCATGTAGGAAATATCCATTTTTTCTGTTTCAGCCACTATCAGTTCACCTCCAATACCATTTTACAGTTCAGGTATCGAGGCGTGAACGTTCTGCAAGTTCGTGAATAACACGAAATATGAAAAAAGGTGCCATATAAAGTAACACCATATTTAACAAATGTAAAAAAATAAAAAGACAACTTTGCTATTCTGATTTTACAGAAGCAAAGTTGTCTTTTTTATTTATGCATGAGTTTAAAAAAAGAATTTCAGATCTTCTTCTACTGTGCTAATTCCCGCAATACCAAAGTTCTCGACCAAAACTTTTGCCACATTGGGGCTGAGGAATGCCGGGAGAGTGGGACCGAGATGGATATTCTTCACGCCAAGATACAGAAGCGCCAGCAGAACGATGACAGCCTTCTGCTCATACCACGCAATGTTGTAGGCGATGGGCAGGTCGTTGATATCGTCCAGACCGAAAACTTCCTTGAGCTTCAAAGCAATGACAGCCAGAGAATACGAATCGTTGCACTGCCCGGCGTCCAGAACACGAGGAATGCCGTTGATGTCGCCCAAAGGCAGTTTGTTGTACTTGTATTTCGCGCATCCGGCTGTCAAGATCACAGCATCTTTCGGCAGCGCCTTGGCAAATTCGGTATAGTATTCCCGGCTCTTGGCACGGCCGTCACAGCCCGCCATCACAACGAACTTTTTGATCGCGCCGCTTTTTACCGCATCGACCACCTGATCCGCCAGAGCCAGAACCTGCGCGTGTGCAAATCCGCCGATCAGCTCTCCTGTTTCAATTTCAGTAGGTGCAGCGCATCTTTTTGCGTGTTCAATGATAGCGGAAAAATCCTTCTGCTCCCCGATTTCTCCTGGGATATGGGTACATCCCGGATATCCTGCTGCACCAGTAGTGTAGAGTCTGTCTTTGTAGCTGTCTTTAGGAGGCACGATGCAGTTAGTCGTCATCAGGATAGGACCGTTGAAGGATTCAAATTCCTCCTTCTGCTTCCACCACGCATTGCCGTAATTGCCGATAAAGTTGGGATACTTTTTGAATGCCGGGTAATAGTGGGCAGGGAGCATCTCGGAATGGGTATAAACATCCACGCCGGTTCCCTGTGTCTGCTCCAGCAACATTTCCAAATCCCGCAGGTCGTGACCGGAAACCAGAATACCGGGATTTGTCCCAACGCCAATATTTACCTTCGTAATTTCGGGATTTCCATAGGCTTCCGTGTTGGCCTTGTCCAGCAGAGCCATACCGGATACGCCGTGTTTTCCGGTTTCCATTGTCAGAGCAATCAATTCTTCTACGCTGAGATTGTCATCCAGTGTAGCTGCCAGCGCCCGCTGAAGGAAGGCATCGACCTCCTCATCATCCTTCAGTAGAACGTTTGCGTGTTTGGAGTATGCGGACAATCCCTTCAGACCGTAGGTAATCAGTTCTCGCAGAGAACGGATATCCTCGTTTTCAGTAGAAAGAACACCGACAGTTGCGGCTTTTTCTTCCCAATTGCCAGAGCCATTCCATTTTGCCGCTTCGGGCAGACCGGAAGGCTCGGCAATCTGCGCCAACAGCACATCTTTTTCAGTCAGTGTGGCACGGATTCTTGCCTCAATGCTTTCTTTGTCAAAATTTGCATTGGTGATGGTGGTGAACAGATTCAGGGTAATCAAGTGATTGATTTCCGCAGATACCTGCTTCCCTTCCTGACGCAGTGCAGTTGTAACAGCTGAAATCCCTTTTGTGACATAGACCAGCAGATCCTGCATAGCTGCCACATCAGGCTTCTTCCCGCATACACCGGACATGGTGCAACCTTTGCACCCGGCGGTTTCCTGACACTGATAGCAAAACATTTTTTGTTCCATAATAGACCTCCTAAAAACTTTTAAAATTTGAAATGATGTAGTTACTTTTCAATCAAAAAAGTATATAGATGCGCTTGAATTAATCTTCCCAAGCGATTGCAGACACAGGACACGAATCAATTGCATCCTGCACGGCGCTTTGATTGTCATCGTTTGCTGGTTGGTATGCTTCCGCCTTCTCGTGCTCATTCATACGAAAAACTTCGTCGCAGATCCCACAGCAAAGCCCGCAGCCAATGCAGAGATTCTGATCTACTTTTATTTTCATAAAATCACCGCCCTCTGTCAATTTTACGTTTGATTAAAATACAACGACCAAAAGCATCTTGAACGCCTCCTGTCCATATACCGCGTGAGGGTGTCCAGCTGGCATGACGATGGATTCTCCTTCATGCAACAGATATTCTGTGCCGTCAATGGTGATTTTTCCAACGCCGTCCAGACAGGTTACGAAAGCGTCGCCGCCCGATTCATGAGTGCTGATTTCCTCGCCCTTTGCGAATGAGAACAGGGTAATACTTACTGCCGGATTTTGCGCCAGCGTCTTGCTGACTACCTGCCCCTCCTGATAGGAGATCTGCTCCTTCAGCGTCAGAACCTCGGCTTGCGCAATGTTTTTCATTTTTTTACTCATAACAGTCACCTCCTGCAATATAATTTGTTTTTGTCTGTCGGACATATTCCAAAAACTGAAGAACCAAATCAGAGGTTATTCCAGAATCTTTCCATCAATCGAGATAGTGACCACCTGCCAGGGAATGAATTTTCCGCTTGCCTGCAATGCTTTTTTAGCAGCTAACTCCAGTCCGCCGCAGCAGGGAACTTCCATCCGCACAATGGTCACGCTCTGGATATTGTTGTTTTGGATAATCTGCGTCAGCTTTTCGCTGTAATCCACGTTGTCCAGCTTGGGGCAGCCAATCAGCGTAACCTTCCCACGCATAAAATCCTCGTGCATTCTGGCATAGGCATATGCGCTGCAATCTGCCGCAATCAGCAACTTGGCTCCTTCAAAATAGGGGGCACCTACTGGGACCAGCTTAATTTGGCAGGGCCACTGCCTCAGCTGTGACTCAGCCTGCATCGGGGCAGAAGGAGCAGATTCCTGCGAATGCTGGATTCGCTGCATTCGGCTGCCCGGGCAACCCGTATGAAGACCAACGGAAGGAGAATTCATTCTGTTCTTTTTTCTCATATTTTCCTGCACAGCCTTTTCGTCATAGGCAGCAGCTTCCCGTTCCACAAAGGAAATCGCACCGGTGGGGCAGGTGGGCAGGCAATCGCCCAGACCATCGCAATAATCGTCCCGCAGGAGTTTTGCCTTTCCGTTTACCATGCCGATAGCCCCTTCATGGCAGGCTTCGGCGCAGGCTCCACATCCATTGCACTTTTCTTCGTCTATCTGAATAATTTTCCGAATCATGTTTGCTTCATCCTTTCTCTTGCGTTTCTGGATTTAGTATACTATAATATGAAATGAAAATCTGTTGTTATAACAACAAGGAGTGAAAAATATGAATTTATCCAATACACAACTGTTTCGAGGACTGGAAGAAGCAGAGATTACATCTCTTTTGGGTTGCCTGAATGCCACAACGCGTAGTTTTCAAAAAGGAGAGGTAATCCTTTCAGAAGGAAACATCACGGAAAATATCGGGATCTTGCTGTCCGGCCTGGCGGTGATCTCCTGCAACGATATCTGGGGCAATACCAGTATTTTGGGTCATGTTGCGCCCGGCTCTGTATTCGCCGAGGTGTATGCCTGCATTCCGGGGGAGCCGATGTTGGTTACGGTGTCCGCTGCGGAGGATACATCCATATTGTTTATGAATGTGGGGCGTGTCCTGGCTACTTGTACCAATGCCTGTCCATTCCACACAAGACTTGTCCGAAATTTGCTGACTGTCTGCGCTCACAGAAATCTTCAGCTTTCTCAAAGAATCCAGCATACCAGTTCCAAATCCATTCGGGGGCGGTTGATGTCCTATTTTTCGGAATGCGCCAAACGCGCCGGGAGCAATTCTTTCCTGATCCCCTACAACCGCCAACAGTTAGCTGATTATCTGAATGTGGACCGCAGTACCATGTGTAACGAGCTTTCAAAAATGCAAAAAGACGGAATTATTGAGTACAGCAAGAATCAATTTTTATTAAAAGATAGCTTGATGTTTCAATAGAGAGTATGAGTGATTCATTGTATGTTTTCTGATGATCTATTTTATCAAAAAAATACTTTTAAGTGTCCTTCAAAAATCTCTCAAGCTGTTATATATCAATATGTTATACCTTTCCAATACATGGGAGTCATAACTTCTGCAATCTCTGGCAGAGTGACATCCCGCAAGGCCCATCGTTTGAACTCCTCAAAACCAGTACGGTCTACAATGTAGCCAATATGCTCTTTTCCGCCGGGAGCATTGGGGTCGATGTACTCCTTCACATAGTCGTAGGTATTGAGAATGATTTTGATAATACTGTCTTCGTCCACCCACTTGATGAAATCTTCACCCAGACGCGGGTTCTTTTTGCCAGTTCTACCCAGCAAAGTAAGTCTATAGTATTTCTTTTCACTACGAGTCCATGCAGCATTCGGACAGGCCAAAACACATTCTCCACAGCCAATGCATCGCCGCTCATCTCGTTGAGGACGGAAGTTGACTGGTTTCAGAGCTTCAACAGATTTCTTTTTGCAGGCTTTTACACAGGCCCCGCAGCTAACACAACGATCAGACTTAAGATGAGGTACTGTCATACCCATGATGCCAAAGTCATGCATACGTACTTTGGCACAATCATTGGGGCAACCAGTCAGAGCAATCTTAAAGTGGAGATCGTTGGGGAAAACAGCTTTTTCAATACGCTGGGCAAGCGCAGTGGTATCATAACAGGCGAATGGACAGACACGGTTGCCCACGCAAGCGGTGATATTTCGGGTTCCAGCAGCAGGATAGCCGCAGCCCACTTCATCCTGATTGATCTCCAAACCGTCAATCAGGCTTTGAAGGGCAGCATTAACCTCTGGCATCTTTTCAAAAGGAATACCAGGAATCTCAAATCCCTGTCGGCTGGTAATATGAACTGTGCCATTTCCGAAAGTTTCTGCAATATGCTGAATTTGGCTCAGATATTTGGCATCCAGATGACCACCGGGAACACGGATTCTGGAAGCAGTCATACCACGTTCTTTAGTGACACGAAACGCATTCTTTTTTAGTATTTTTGTGTTGATATCCATGTTACCCCTCCTTAATCTACTAAAAATTTCCCTTTGGTATAATTAAATACTGGACCGTCCAGGCAAACATAGGTGTCCCCAATTTTACAGTGACCACACTTGCCCAGACCGCAGCACATTTTCCGTTCCTGAGAAATCCAGACATTTTCTTCTGGAAGTCCAATATCCAGTAATCCCTGCACGGAAAAGCGCATCATGGCAGGAGGCCCTACCACAACAGCCACTGTGTTCTGCACATTATCCAGTTTGATTTGAGGGATGTACTGAGTAACAAGGCCCACATGACAGGCAACATCCTCTTCTGTACAATCTACCGTAAGGATGACATCCATGTTTTTTTCCCAGAGCGTCAGATCGTTGCGGAAAAGAATGTCATGCGACGTTTTGAAGCCTGCAATCAGAGTCATATGCCCCCGCTGTTCCGGATGATTGAAAAAGTAATCCACCACTCCTCGAACAGGCGATAGGCCAGTTCCGCCAGCCATGACGATGATGTCCTTACCTGCATAGTCTGATACATCGAATCCATTCCCATAGGGACCACGCAGCAAAAGAGTATCACCAACATAATGTTCAAAAATTTCATTGGTAACCTTGCCCACTCGACGAATGGTTAGATCTACAAAGTTTTCTCCAATACCACTGACCGAGATAGGAGCTTCTCCATATTTAGGAATTGATACCTCAAAAAACTGTCCCGGCTTAACATCTCCTTGAAACTCCATACGGAACGTATACTCAATTTTTGTGTGCCGAATTACTTCCAAAATTTTGGATGGGAAAGGAATATAATCATTTTTCATCATTGTTCAGTCACCTCCGTCATAGCACTCTGCAATTTGTTGATGCAACCTGAAAATGAGATATACTCCGGACAGATATCGTCGCATCGTCCGCAACCCACACACATGTGATAGCCATTGCGTTGTTTGTAGTCCAGTACCTTGTGCAGTACCTTGAACCGCATCCGTTCTCCGTTTTTCTTCCGATAACTGCCGCCACCGGCCACATCGGTAAAGCCATCTACCATACAGGAGGCCCAGATACGACGACGCTCTCCAACTTTGCCATTCTCGCTATAAAAGAGGTCCTGCATAGTAAAGCAGGTACAGGTAGGACAGACAAAATTGCAACGTCCACAGTTGATGCAGCGGCTATTGTATTCCTCCCACATAGTACTTTTGGCCACCTCTGCGGTCAGATTTTCAGGGACTTGAACTGTAACTTGGTTTTCAGTGACATGAGCAGGGATGACTTCCTGCTGTTCACACCCAGCTTGTACTAACTGTTTTACCCATGCCTCATCCTTACAGTCCACCAGATAGGTGCCGTCAGGCTGGCGGTCGATGCTCATATCATATTTAGTGCTTACATTGGTTCCCATACTGACGCAGAAGCAATTTTCAAAGGAATGTTCACAGCCCATCAGCACAACCTTAATGTTATCCCGCAGATGCTGATAGTAATAATCTGCTGGACCGTTGTGTAGGTACATATCGTCCAGCCGCTTAAGAGCATATAGATCGCAGCTACGCAAGAAAATGACTGCGCCTTTTTGGGGAAAATCGGCTTCTTTGGTTTGCCCTTCCGTAAAGAAGAACAGGGTTTGAGAAACGGGTGTCAGCACTTCCTTGAAGGAATAATCAGATTTTTTGTCGAACACGATTTCGTCAGCATGTTCAATTTTTCCATAACGGATACAATCTGTATCAGAAAAGCGCCCGCCGCCAGAAAAGTTGCGGGGAGCATAGATATGGTAATTTGTTTGCCATGTCTGAAATAATGCATTCAGTTGCATATCAGTAATATGAAATCCCATATATTTTCCTCCTTATACTTAAATAACTACATGATGACTATAAGGAGTGTAACACAAACAAAGAAGAATCCATGTTGCGTGTGCAACATGGATTCTTCTTTGTTTGATGCTGTAGATTATTCAATGGGGAGCTTGTAGTATTCAATTATAACAGTTGGAATGTGTTTTTTTCATAAGAAATCAGTCCATCCTTTTGCATATAAGATAGTTCTCGAGTCAACGCGCTGCGGTCGGCACATAGATATTTAGCTAATTCAAGTCGACTTAAGGGGATGGTAAATTGCCTGCTATCTTGATCAAGGGCTTGTTGCTGTAAATATGTAAGAATTTTTTCTCTTAGAGTTTTTTTCGAGATTACTTCAATTTTATGCATCAGCTGAACATTTTTGTCTCCTATCAGTTGAACCATATTTTCAATCAACCGATGATGAAAGGTACAGCTCATTTTACATGAGTGAATAATTTTATGGAAAGGTAAAAATAAAACTGTACAGGGTGCAGCTGCGAAAAAACTAACATGCGCATCTAAATGGCTTCCACAAGAAAAAGATTCCCCAAAAAGCTCCCCCTCTTTCATTGCTACAAGGAGTGTCTGGTAGCCTTCTGAATCTTCCTTAACCATATGGACGATGCCAGACAATATAATACCAACACTTCGAACCTCATTACCTTCCAGAAGGATAATTTCATCTTTTTGATAATTTTTTTGGAAGCTTCCCAAACAATTCAACATGGCTGGAAGATCCTCTTCACAAATGCCATTGAAGATTGGGAGCGAAGCAAGTTGTTTGAAATTAAGTTGCATATTGTCTCTCCTTTCTTCTGAGATAAAGTATAGCATTTTGTGGTAGGCGTTGCAAGCGCAACACAGAACTGATGAAAAATGCTTTATTCTTATAAAGAGATATAAAAATTTTTCAAGAAAGGATACTTGTCAACGTGATTAATAATGAAACCCATCTTTTATACAGTGTATTGTGCTATGAAGAAGGACATTGTAGACGTACGCAACATATCCTTAAGGTTTATGCATTAGCCAAGCTGTTTGGTGAGCAAGAAAAAATCTCTGTTGAAGATCAGCAAATTTTGCAAGCAGCAGCCATTTTACATGATGTAGCAATTAAATATTGCAAAGAACATTATAACGGGGATGCCAGTCAGAACAATCAGAAACAGGTGGTATCTATCCTTGTGACTCGCTTTTTAGAATCGGCCAATTATCTTCCGTCGTATGTTCCGAAAATCATTGAACTGGTGAATTGCCATCATGATTATGACAAGCCCAAAAATAAACTATTGCAACTTTTGATGGAAGCCGATCTAATTGTAAACTGTTATGAAAACCGGCCAGATCATAAAAAAGCAGAATATATAAAGAAAATTTTTCAAACAGATGGAGGAAAGGAACTGCTGGCACTTTGTTTGAAAAAAGAAATGGAATAGGAGGGTATTATGTATCAGGAAAATATAATTGATATGTTAATGCAGAAGATGATTCGTTTTAATCAGAATGATCCACAACGCATTCATCATTTGATAAAAGTTCACAGTTTTGCACAGATGATTGGTCGTATGGAACAGTTGGATGGGCATAGGCAGTTTTTAACAGAATGCGCCGCATTGGTTCATGATATTGGTATTCGGCCAGCAGAAGAAAAGTATGGGATGTCCAATGGGAGATTACAGGAGCAAGAAGGTCCTTTTTATGCCCGCAAAATGTTGGGAGAGTTGGGATTTGAGGAAGCAGACATCAATCGAATCTGCTATTTAGTAGGACACCATCATACCTACGCAGATATAGATGGTATTGACTATCAGATTCTTGTGGAAGCAGATTTTTTGGTAAATTTTTATGAAGATAATCTGGGAAAAAACATAATAGAAACCACATTACAGAAGATTTTTCAAACAGAGTCAGGAAAAACACTGTGCAGACTTTGTTATTTCGGTCACTGAGGAAATATGGCTATGGCAGATAAAAAGCAAACTCAAATTTTATTGATCAATGATATGGCAGGTTATGGAAAGGTCGCCTTATCTGTCATGATTCCTGTTTTGTCTCACTTGAGATTTGAAACTTTCAATTTGCCTACT
This sequence comes from uncultured Blautia sp., assembly GCA_900547615.1. Classification (GTDB taxonomy): domain Bacteria; phylum Bacillota; class Clostridia; order Lachnospirales; family Lachnospiraceae; genus Blautia_A. The sequence continues at coordinate 16,687 of URHH01000043.1, forward strand.
GCACTTGTTTCCAACACTCTGGATTATGGTCAGTTTGATATTCTGGATACAACAGAATATATGGAAAATACGCTTCTGGTATGGAAGAAACTCATGTTTTCTTTCGATGCAATCTGTACTGGATTTATTGTGTCGGAAAGGCAGTCATCTCTTGTATATGAATACTGTAAGGAACAACAAAAATCAGGTACTTCGATTTTTGTTGATCCAATTATGGGAGATGACGGAAAACGATACAATGGTGTAACAAATCAAGTAGTCACTTACATGAAACGGTTGTGTTCTATTGCAGATGTGATTGTCCCCAATATTACGGAGGCGTGCTTTTTATCCGAATACACAGTTAAACACACTTACTCTGAACCGGAAATTGAAGTAATCGCAAATCGACTACATACGCTTGGTGCTAAATCCGTTGTGATTACAAGCGCAAATATCAATGGAAAAATGTTTACTGTTGTAAAAAGTTCTCCGAAAAATTCGTGTATCTTGCTTCCTTATGAAGAAATACCGGTGCGTTTTCCAGGTACAGGAGATATTTTTATGGCGATTGTAGTAGGGTATTATTTAAAATCAGGCCAGATTTTAGAGAGCGTACAAAGTGCAATGAGACAACTCGAAAAAATTATTTATGCCAATCTACATGATACTGACAAATACAAGGGAATTCCCATTGAACAATTTTTGGAGGAAATTAACGATGAAAAAGCCTAAAATTAAAATCAGTTTAATAGATCAAAAAGGACATATGGGGTGCCATCGTGGTCATCGAATTGGAGATACCTTTGACTTTGATACCGAAAGAGGTGCTCTCTGCCCAATGGCCATGCACGTGGCTTTCCCTTACATTGACATTCTGCGGTATGGGGGAAAACTCCCCAGCCAACCAGATGGCTCCATTGTATTCTGCTGTCCAGATGTGGATGTAATCAATGTATTTAAAATTGAAGTAGAGGAGGAAAAGAACTGAAATGAATCCTTATATCAAACAAGCAAATCAGCAGTTTGTTCCTGTATATAATCGTTATCCCATTGTATGGGACCATGGCGAAGGTATGTACCTTTATGATACAGAGGGAAAACGGTATTTGGATTTCGGGTCTGGAATCGGTGTGTGTGCTTTGGGATATCACGATCCAAATTACACACGTACACTGCAAGAACAGATGGAGAAGCTGCTACACACCTCTAATCTTTTTTATAATGTTCCTGCAATTGAAGCTGCAAAGTTGTTCAATCAGGCATCTGGCATGGAGCAGGTGTTTTTCACAAATTCTGGAACGGAAGCAATCGAAGGTGCAGTTAAAATTGCTAAGAAATATCATTTTTTGAAGCATAATAATCATAATGGAGAGATCATTGCCATGAAAAAATCCTTTCACGGCAGATCTATGGGGGCGTTATCCATAACGGGGAAAGCAACCTATCAGGAACCTTTTGCTCCTATGCTTGCTCATGTTAAATTTGCCGATTTCAATGATCTGGACAGCGTTAAACGCTTGATTACAAAAAATACCTGTGCAATTTTTATGGAAACAGTACAAGGTGAGGGCGGAATTTATCCTACTACTGAGTACTTTATCAAAGGAGTCCGAAAGCTGTGCGATGAGAACAAAATTTTGATGGTTTTGGATGAGATTCAATGTGGTATGGGCAGAAGCGGAAATATGTTTGCGTATCAGCTGTACGACGTTGCTCCCGACATTGTGGTTTCGGCAAAGGCTTTGGGATGCGGAATTCCGGTAGGTGCAATTGGAACCAGAGGGGCAGCAACCGGTGTATTGTGTGCAGGAGATCATGGCACAACTTACGGCTCCAATCCTCTGGCCGCTGCAGCCGTTACTGCTGTATTCCAGCTTTATCAACAGTATGACATATTGGCGAATGTCAGGGTTATGACGACCTATTTAGATAAGGCATTGTCCGAATTGACCGCTCAAAAAGTTGTGATCAAAGAGGTGCGCGGACTGGGGCTTATGAAAGGAATTGAACTGTCTGTACCTGCCGCATACTATATAAATGCTTTACAAGAAGCGGGAATTATCGTAATTCCTTCAGGTTCACATGTGATTCGCCTGTTGCCTCCGTTGATTTTAGAGAAAGAGCATATTGATGCGTTACTGTATGTGCTTAAGAAAATATTATAACTAGTGTACTGTATTGCTGATATTTAACTAAATATTTATAGCTATTATAGCCGCTTCATGTTAAAATAAAAG
>URHH01000044.1 GCA_900547615.1 uncultured Blautia sp.
GTCCGGAAAAAGCCATAACTTTGGCGACGGATTTGCAAAAGCATTCGGCATTCAGTATACAGACAAAGAAAATAAATTACAGTACGTACACCAGACTTCCTGGGGTATGACAACAAGAATGATCGGCGCGATCATTATGGTACACGGCGACAACAGCGGTCTTGTACTTCCTCCGAGAATCGCTCCGGTACAGGCTGTGATCATTCCGATCCAGCAGAGAAAAGAAGGCGTTCTGGAAAAAGCAGACGAGCTGTTCGAGGCTCTTAAGGCAGCAGGAGTCCGCGTAAAAGTAGACGACACAGATAAGAGCCCGGGATTCAAGTTTGCAGAGCAGGAAATGCGAGGCATTCCGGTTCGTATTGAATGCGGTCCAAAAGATATTGAACAGGGTCAGGCTGTGATCTGCCGCCGTGACACAAGAGAAAAATATGTGGTGAAATTCGAGGAGCTTACAGAGAAGGTAACAGAGATCCTGGATACCATGCAGCATGAGATGCTGGAAAGAGCCCGCGCGCACAGAGACGCACACACATATGTGGCAACAAACTACGAAGAGTTCAAAGACACGATCAACAACAAGCCAGGTTTTGTAAAAGCCATGTGGTGCGGCTGCCAGGAATGCGAAGACAAGATCAAAGAAGACGTACAGGCAACTTCAAGATGTATGCCGTTTGAGCAGGAGCAGTTAAGCGATGTATGCGTATGCTGCGGAAAACCGGCGAAAAAGATGGTATACTGGGGAAGAGCATATTAATTGGAAGAAGGAATGGACATGGAGTTAAAAATCCCGGAAAAAGCGGAAATCATACTGCATACACTGGAGGAAGCAGGATACGAGGCATATGTGGTGGGCGGCTGCGTCCGGGATTCCATTCTCGGACGTTCTCCCGATGACTGGGACATTACCACCTCCGCAAAACCGGAGGAGGTAAAAGCCCTGTTTCGAAGAACGGTAGATACCGGGCTCATTCACGGGACCGTAACTGTAATGCTTGACAAAGAAGGCTTTGAAGTTACCACATACCGGGTAGACGGGGAGTACGAGGACGGCAGACACCCAAAAGAGGTTTCTTTTACGGCAAGTCTTGAGGAAGATTTAAAACGACGGGACTTTACCATGAATGCAATGGCGTACAATCCCAAAAGAGGTCTGGTGGATTTATTCGGCGGCGTACAGGATATGGAAAACCGGATTGTCCGCTGCGTGGGAAATCCTGTGGAGCGCTTTACAGAAGATGCCCTTCGGATCCTTCGGGCGGTCCGTTTTTCTGCCCAGCTTGGTTTTTCCATTGAGGGGGAAACATTAAAAGCCATTTCCGCACTTGCTCCAAACCTGAAATACGTAAGTGCAGAGCGGATACAGGTGGAGCTTTTAAAGCTTCTTGTATCTCCGCACCCGGATTATCTTCGGACTGCTTATGAGGCGGGTATTACAAAGGAAATCCTTCCGGAATTTGACAGGTGCATGGAAACAGAACAGAATACGCCCCATCACTGTTACACAGTAGGGGAACACACTCTGCAGAGCCTTTTAAATATCCGGGCAGATAAAGTGCTTCGTCTTACCATGCTCCTTCACGATTTCGGAAAGCCTTTTGTGAAGCGCACAGATGAAAACGGAAGAGACCATTTTAAAACCCACGGACCGGAGGGGGAAAAGATGGCAGTTTCTATTTTAAGGCGGCTTAAAATGGATAACGATACCATTCGAAAGGTGCGTTCTCTTATTAAGTGGCACGATTTCCGTCCAAAAGGAGACGCAGTTTCCGTAAGAAAAGCGATAAGCATGATCGGGGAAGAACTGTTTCCTTTGTACCTTGAGGTGCAGCGGGCAGATATTTTGGCGCAGAGCCTGTATAAGAGAGAGGAAAAACTGAAACGCCTCTCCAGCGTGAAAGCACTTTATAAAGAGATTATGGACAGGGGAGAGTGCATTTCCCTTAAAACAATGGCTCTTACAGGCAGGGATCTAATTGACGCAGGCTATGCACCGGGAAAAGAGCTTGGGGAGATTTTGGAGAGACTTCTTGCCCATGTTCTGGAAAATCCGGAAGACAACAAAAAAGAAATACTTTTAAAACTTGCAGGGACAGTGTGAAAACGCTGTCTCTTTTTTCTTTTTCATATCCCTCATTTGTGGGACATAAGTATAGAAGGTACAAAAACAAGAGGGGGATTATAAAGTGTTTGATTATGGACTCAGTACCCTGGAGCAGTACGGTCTTACTGCGAAAAGTACCCTGCGCACGAGAGGCGCACTTTTGTGTCACACAGAGAAAGGGCTTCTTATACTCAGGGAATTCGGAGGTTCTGAAAGAAAGCTTAAGTTTCAGCAGCAGCTTTTAAAAACACTGAAGGAAGCCGGGATTATGGTGGACTGCTTCCTGGAAAATCAGGAGGGAAATCTTGTAAGCTATGATAAGGACGGGATTCCATTTACTCTCCAGAACTGGTTTGAAGGGCGGGAGTGCGACACAAAATCTGAGGAAGATGTAATAAGAAGCGTTTCTGCACTTGGAAGACTGCACAAAGTCATGAAAATGGAGGGAGAAAGGAATTATCAGGAGAAGTCATTAAAAGAAGAATACATGCGCCACAATCAGGAGCTTCGGAAAATCAGGAAGTTTATCAGAAGTCACGGGGCAGTGTGCAGCTTCGAAAAAGATTATCTGGCAAGCGTGGAGTGGTTTCTGGAAAAAGGAGAGAAGGCGCTTGCCATGCTGGAAAAGACGGAATATGAGATATTGAGGGAAGCTTCTTTTCAGGAGGGCTGTATCTGCCACGGAGAGTACAATCAGCACAATGTACTGATAACAGGAAAAGGCGTGGCAGTGACAAACTTCGGACACTTTACCTTTGATGTGCAGATTGGAGATTTATATCGGTTTATGCGTAAAGTTCTGGAGAAGTATGGCTGGGATTTAAGACTTTCACAGAAAATGCTTTCTGCCTATAATAAAGAACGGGTTATTTCCAAAGAAGAGTGGGAAAACTTAAAAGTGCGTTTTACTTACCCGGAAAAATACTGGAAACTGGCAAATTATTATTTCTGCCACAATAAGGCATGGATTTCCGAAAAAAATGCGGAAAAGCTCAGAAATCTTATAGAGCAGAAGGAAATCTGGGGTGAATTTCCTGAAAAATGTTTTGGAAAATGATTTTACTTTTCTTTTCAGAAGAAGTGTTATATAATGAGAAGCGTAAATTGCAGTTGGAAAAAGGCTGTAAATAAAGGAAAGTACAGGGAGGAAATTGCTATGGATTATAAAGAGATTTATGCTCAATGGCTGGAGAACTCATACTTTGATGAAGCAACAAAAGAAGAACTGAAATCTATCGAAAATGATGAAAAAGAGATTCAGGAACGCTTCTATATGGACTTGGAATTTGGAACAGCGGGACTTAGAGGAATTATCGGTGCAGGTACAAACCGCATGAATATTTATGTGGTAAGACGCGCCACACAGGGACTTGCAAATTATATTGCAAAAGTGGGAAAACAGTCCCAGGGCGTTGCCATTGCTTATGATTCCCGTCATATGTCTCCGGAGTTTGCGAAAGAAGCTGCATTATGTCTTGCTGCAAACGGAATTAAGGCGTATATTTTTGAATCTTTAAGACCGACACCGGAGCTGTCTTTTGCGGTGCGTCATCTCGGCTGTGTGGCAGGCATCAATATTACAGCAAGTCATAATCCGCCGGAATATAACGGATACAAGGTATACTGGGAGGACGGCGCGCAGATCACACCGCCTCATGATACAGGGATCATGGGAGAAGTAAAAGCAATTTCCGACTGGGAAACTGTAAAGACAGCTTCACAGGAAGAGGCAGAGGCAAAAGGCCTTTACCAGGTAATCGGTGCAGAGGTGGACGACGCTTATATTGCAGAGCTTAAGAAACAGGTTCTTCACATGGACGCCATTGAAAAAGAGGGAAAGAATCTGAAAATTGTATATTCTCCTCTTCACGGCACAGGAAATATTCCTGCAAGAAGAATCTTAAAAGAGCTTGGTTTTGAAAATGTGTACGTAGTAAAAGAGCAGGAGCTGCCGGACGGAGATTTCCCGACGGTAAGCTATCCGAATCCGGAGGCAGCAGAAGCCTTTGAGCTTGGCTTAAAGCTTGCAAAAGAAGTGGACGCAGACCTTGTTCTTGCAACGGACCCGGACGCAGACCGTCTCGGAGTGCGCGTAAAAGACAAAAACGGAGAATATCACGATCTTACCGGAAATATGTCAGGCTGTCTCCTTGCAAATTATGAGATTGGGCAGAGAAAAGCGCTGAAAGGACTTCCGGAGGACGGCGCGCTCATTAAGACTATCGTTACAAGCAATCTGGCAGACGCTATTGCGAAAGGATACGGCGTAAACCTGATCGAGGTTCTGACAGGCTTTAAGTTTATCGGACAGCAGATCCTCGGATTTGAAAACAGCAAAAAAGGTTCTTACCTGTTCGGATTTGAGGAGAGCTACGGCTGCCTGATCGGAACATACGCAAGAGATAAGGATGCCATTGTCGCAACTATGGCACTCTGTGAGGCTGCCGCTTACTATAAGACACAGGGCAAGACTTTATGGGACGCTATGATCGATATGTATGAGGAATTTGGCTATTATAAAGACGATATTCAGTCTGTGACCTTAAAAGGCATGGAAGGTCTTGAGAAGATCCAGCAGATCATGAATACCCTCCGCCAGAATCCGCCGGCAGAGTTTGCAGGTCATAAAGTAACTTCTGTAAGAGATTATAAAGAGAATACGATCAAAGATCTGGCAACAGGGGAAGTGAAGCCTACCGGACTTCCGAACTCCAACGTTCTTTACTATGATCTGACAGACGATGCCTGGGTATGTGTAAGACCTTCCGGAACAGAGCCGAAAGTAAAATTCTATTATGGTGTAAAAGGAACTTCTCTTACAGATGCAGATGAGAAATCTTTTCTTATGGGAAAAGCCGTTCTTGACCTGGTAGATTCCATGATGTAAAGATATGGAAAAGAATACAGAATATACCTTTGACGATTTTGTGGAGATTGTGTGGGAGCTTCGAAAAAAATGTCCCTGGGACAGCGTACAGACACATTCGTCTCTTCGCACCTGCCTGGAGAACGAGTCACGTGAAGTTCTGGACGGGATTTCCATTCTTGAGGAAACAGGAGACGGAGACAATCTCTGTGAGGAGCTTGGAGACCTTCTTTTGCAGATTGTACTTCACGGTGTTATCGCGCAGGAGGAAGGGATTTTCACATTGGAAGATGTGATTTCCGGGATTTCCCGGAAGATGAAATTCCGTCATCCGAAGATTTTCCGGCCGGAGGATAAAGAGGCTGCAGCCATGAGCTGGGACGAGCTGAAACGGGAAGAACATATTTTACGGGAAAAACTGGCAAATCAGGACAGAAACGCCTAAAATAAACAGAAAAACCTTGACAATACAGGGCAAAAGGTATATATATAAATGATATAGCGCTGTCGCAGGGACAGGCGCTGCACAACAAGAAAGAACTTAATGTATAGGAGGAAACACCATGAATAAAACAGAATTAGTAGCAGCTATGGCAAAAGACACAAACCTTTCCAAAAAAGATGTGGAAGATGTATTAAAGTCTTTTGTTGATGTTGTATCCCAGGAGCTGAAAAACGGTGGAAAAATTCAGTTAGTCGGCTTCGGTACTTTCGAAGTAAGCGAAAGAGCTGCTAGAGAGGGAAGAAATCCTCAGACTGGTGCTACCATGAAAATTGAAGCTTCCAAGGCTCCGAAATTTAAAGCAGGAAAAGCTTTAAAAGATTTAGTAAATGGTAAATAAGAATGACCACAGGGGGAACGGCAGGTTCCCCCTTTTCTTTTTGAAAAATAAGTAAGGAGAAACGATTATGCGTTTAGATAAGTATTTAAAAGTATCACGTCTGATCAAAAGGCGTACTGTGGCAAACGAGGCGTGTGATGCAGGAAGAGTTCTTGTAAACGACAAGCCTGCAAAAGCGTCTGTGTCAGTAAAAGCAGGAGATGTCATTGAAATCCAGTTTGGAAGCCGCAATGTAAAGGTGGAAGTTCTGGATGTGAAAGAGACTGTGAAAAAAGAAGAGGTGGAGAGCCTTTACCGCTACCTGTGAGAAAGGTCTATTTTCCCGGCGCTGCTCATACAATAACGTATAGGAATGCCGGGAAAGCGAGGGTGCAGATTGGAAGAAAAGAAAGCAGCGGTTCCCCACACCGTGGAAATTAAGAAGCGCCAGACCGGAAGGGTGACGGGTGTAAAGGAAGTGGATTCTTTTTCCGAGGAGGAGATCCTTCTTCAGACGGAAGAAGGGAAGCTTCGCATCAAAGGCTCCGGTCTTCATATCCAGTCCCTTGATCTGCAGGAGGGAATCCTTACAATGGAAGGGCGGACAGACAGCCTGACGTATCTTTCCAAAGGGGAAAAGGTACATGGCGAATCTCTTTTAAAAAGGCTCTTTCAGTAAACGTGAGTACGTATATGAACAGAGAAGTTATGCTTTTTTTTCAGGCGGCCTGTGTGGGTGGGGTGCTGCTTCTCTGTTATGATATTCTGGTTGTTTTCCGTAAGGTGATTCCCCACTGTAAGTGGCTGGTGGCAGCAGAAGATATTCTTTTCTGGATCCTTGCAGGATTTGTCCTGTTTGCAGGGATTTACAGGGGGAATGAAGGGAAAATCAGAAATTTCCTTTTTCTGGGAAGTTTTCTGGGATTTTGTCTCTGCAGAGCCGCGATCAGTCCTCTATTTGTGTCGATTCTTGTGAAAATCCTGGAATTCCCGGTTTTTCTTATGAAAAAGACGGTAAAAAGGTTGCTATTTCCTGTAAAAAGGTGTAAAATTTTTTTGGAAAACAATACCCTGAGTAAGAGGTTGAGGCAAATTGAAAAAAAGCAGGAAAAAAAGAAATAAAAGAAGAATCGGATATAATCAGCTTGGCATGGTTGCCATTGCCCTTATTGTTTTTGTCCTGCTTGTGGGACTGGTAATACAGAGCAATACATTAAAAGGGCGCCTTACTGTTTATGATGCAAAAGCAGCGTCTCTTGAGGAGCAGGTTCAGGCGGAGAAGGACAGAACAGAAGAGATTGACCAGTTGAAAAAGCATATGCAGACAGACGAGTATGCAGAAGAGATTGCAAGAGAGAAGCTTGGGCTTGTAAAAGAGAATGAGATTGTATTCGAAGAAGAAAAATAACCGGAGAAAAACAGCGGAATCTGACGAACGATTCTGTGATTTTTTCGTCTTCCTTTGACAGATATTTTAACACATATCCCTTATAATACCCATTTAGTGAGACATAAAGGGGGAGGGAGTATATGCAGGAATGGATAGTTGCCATGCTCGTGATCAGTATACTGCTGATTGTCCGGGACATGGCAAAAACTATTTTTTCAGGAAGAAAAATGAAGACAGAGGAAACACAGATTTTTACGGAAAACCATCCCCAGAAAGAAAAAGTGCAGCGCTATGCTGCTTCTTTTCAGAAGCTGGCGGATACTTTTTATGGAATGCCTTACAGGAAGGATTATTTAAGCAGCGGGCAGATACAGAAGATCCTGGAAGACGCAGGGGAACAGGTATGTGGGAAATGCTACCAGAGAGAGCTTTGCTGGGGGGAGAATGCTTCTGAGATGTTAAGAGGCACAGAGGCTCTGATACGCACAATGGAAGAAGGGGACGAGGAGGAACTGCGCCGGATACGGGGGGAATGGTCAGGTGTATGCAGCCGTCCGCTGCCTTATATCCAGGCAATTCAGGAGGGCTTTTACAGAGAAAAGCAGAATCTTATATGGGACAACCGCATGATCGACAACCGTCTTGCAGTAGCGCAGCAGCTTTCGGAAATCTCACGGATCATGGAAATGGTAGCGGAGGATTTGTACGATATTTCAGGCGGAACGCCCCAGTTTACAGAGGAGCTGAAAAAAGCACTGAGAAAGAAGCACATTCTGTTAAAGCAGGTGTGGGTGATGGACAAGGTGGAAGGCAGGCGTCAGGTGTTTCTTAATATGCGGGCGAGAAGCGGGCAGTGCATTTCCATGTGGGAGACAGCGCAGATTTTATCCGGAGTGTGCGGCTGTTCCATGACGCCTGAGACAGGGAGCCGCTGCATTGTAAACGGAGAGTATCATACCATTCATTTTGTGGAGGACGTGAGCTATCAGATGATGTACGGCGTTTCCCGTCTCACAAAGGAAAAAGAAAAGGTCTCCGGGGATAATTACGTGTGCAGGCAGGAGGACGGAGGAAGGTTTGTCATGTGCCTCTCTGACGGCATGGGCTCCGGAATGGAAGCCTGTCGGGAAAGCGAGATTGTGGTGGAGCTTCTGGAGCAGTTTCTTGACAGCGGATTTTCTCAGGAGACTGCGGCAAAGATGGTAAATTCAGCACTTGTTCTGAAGCGTCAGGACGGGATGTTTTCCACAGTGGATATTTGCGCAGTCGATCTCTATACAGGCATCTGCAGTTTTTTAAAGGCAGGGGCATCTTCGACTTTTATCAAACGGGATCACTGGGTGGAATCGATCACTTCTGAGAGCCTTGCGGCAGGGCTGGTGCAGCAGATTGATTTTGACACTGCTTCCAGAAAGCTTTATCACGGAGATTATCTTATTATGATGACAGACGGAGTTCTGGATGCCCTTCCTCTGGAAAGGGAAGAAGAAACCATGAAAGAAATTATTATGGATATAAAGGAGGACTCTCCAAAGGAAATCAGCCGGGGGATTCTGGAGAGAGTTCTGGGATACAGCGATTACCGGGCAAGGGACGATATGACTGTCCTTGTTGCGGGAATGTGGAAAAAATAGGAGGCATATGTACAGGCTTGTAGAAAATTTTATAGAAAAAAATCATATGATACAGCCGGAAGATACGGTTCTTGCAGGCGTGTCCGGAGGGGGAGACTCTATGGCAATGCTGGATATATTGAGGCGCTTTCGGGAAAAAAAGGATTTTACCCTTCAGGCAGTCCATATTCATCACCAGATTCGGGAGGGCGAAGCAGACAGAGACTGTGTATTCGTGGAGGAAATGTGCAGAAAATGGGGGATACCATGCAGGATTTATACATATCCTGTTCCTGCTCTTTCGAAGAAATGGAAGGTGGGGCTTGAGGAGGCGGGACGCATGGTGCGGCGTGACGCCTTCGCTCAGGAAAAAAAGAGGCTTGGGCTTTCCGATGGAAATATGAAAATTGCACTTGCTCACAATAAGAATGACCTTGCAGAGACAATGCTTCACAATCTTGCAAGGGGTACGGGCATACGCGGGCTTTCCGCTATGCGTCCGGTGGACGGAACGATTATCCGCCCTGTTCTGTGTTGGGAAAAGAAAGAGATTGTCCATTATCTGAAGGAGGAAAAAATCCCCAGTATTCTTGACAGCAGCAATCTTTCTGATGAATACACAAGAAACAGGATCCGGCACCATATTCTTCCTCTTATGGAACAGGAGATCAATGAGAAGGCAGTGGCGCATATGGCGGCAGCCTCCGGATTTCTCGGAGAGGCGGACGAATATTTTCGAAAAGAAGGGCATAAGCTTTTAGAGCTTTGTAAAAGGACGGAAGACCGTATTTTTTTTGAAGACTCATTTTCAGAAAAAGAAGTGCTGTTTCAGAAATATGCGGTCATGGAAGCAATGGAAATACTTTCCGGAAAATGTAAAGATTTTACAGCGTTTCATGTGCAGATGCTGCTCTCGCTTTTTTCTATGGATACGGGAAAACAGATTTCCCTTCCATACGGTCTTTCTGCTGTCCGTACTTATGGAGGAATCGTTCTGAAAAAAACATCAGAGGAGAAGGCGGACAGGGAAATAAAAGAGCTTCCGATTCCGGGAGAGGTGTTCTGTTCCTGCGGAAGCTTTGATACAAAAATTTTTCCATATGATGGGCAGAAGATTGAAGAAAAGAAGTATACGAAATGGCTGGATTATGATAAAATAAAAAACAAGCTGTATATCCGCACCAGGCAGCCGGGAGATTATCTCATTATCAACAGAGAAGGAAGCAGGAAGAAGCTTGCAAGAGTGATGATAGACGATAAGATTCCGGGGGAGGAGCGGGATTTGCTTCCTCTTATTGCAGACGGAGAAGAGATTCTCTGGATCGCAGGAGGAAGAATAAATGAAAGGTACAAAATCACTTCCGACACAAAGCGGGTACTGGAATTAAATTACAAAGGAGGAATTGTAAATGAGTGAAAAAGTAAACGTACTGATCAGTGAAAAAGAAGTAGATGCAAGGATCCAGGAGATAGCAGACCAGATCAACAAAGATTATGCAGGTAAGGAAATCCATATGATCTGCGTATTAAAGGGCGGCGTATTCTTTATGTGCGAGCTCGCAAAAAGAATTACCGTTCCGGTATCTCTTGATTTTATGTCTGTATCCAGTTACGGGGACGACACAAAATCAAGCGGCGTGGTTAAGATCGTAAAAGATCTGGATCAGCCGCTGGAAGGAAAAGAGGTACTTGTTGTAGAGGATATTATTGATTCCGGAAGGACTTTAAGCTATCTTCTGAAAATTCTTAAAAACAGAAATCCCCACAGTGTACATCTGTGTACACTTCTGGACAAGCCGGACCGCAGAGTGGCAGAGGTACAGGTAGATTACTGCTGCTTTGAAATTCCTGATGAATTTGTGGTAGGATACGGACTTGATTATGCACAGAAATACAGAAATCTCCCATATATTGGAGTGGTAGAACTGGGGACAGAGTGAAAGGAGATTTAATTCCGTGTTTTATGAGGAAAGAAAGCCAAACATAGGACCCTTTGTGATGCTGGCTGTTTTGCTGATATGCGGGTATTTCTTTCTGAGCAGTCAGAGGGATTCCCAGAGCAATTACACGATGACACAGTTAGAAGAGGCACTTGAGGAAGGTAAGGTGCTGGATGCCAGGATACAGCCAAATAAGGAAGTTCCTACAGGTGCTGTGATAGTGAATATTTCAGGAGAGGGACAGAAACGGTTTTATGTGACAGATGTAAAAGAGGTGGAGGAGCTTTTGAGGGCAAAGGATATTTCGCCTCTTGTGTCAGATGTGCCAAGGGAAAATACCCTTCTTGCAAGTCTTCTTCCTGCACTGATCACCTGCGGACTTGTTCTCTTCCTGTTTGTGATGATGACAAGACAGATGGCTGCCGGAGGAGGTGGCGGAAATGCGAATTCCAAAATGATGAATTTTGGAAGAAGCCGCGCCAAAATGTCAAGACCGGATGATATGAAGGTCACATTTCAGAATGTAGCCGGTCTTCAGGAAGAAAAAGAAGATCTTGAGGAAGTAGTTGACTTTTTAAAAGCTCCTCAGAAATATACAAAGGTGGGGGCGAGAATCCCGAAAGGCGTTCTGCTTGTAGGACCTCCGGGAACAGGTAAAACTCTTCTTGCAAAGGCAGTGGCAGGAGAGGCTGGGGTTCCTTTCTTCTCCATTTCCGGTTCTGACTTTGTGGAAATGTTTGTTGGCGTGGGTGCATCACGCGTGAGAGATTTATTTGAGAATGCCAAGGATCATGCGCCGTGCATCATTTTTATTGACGAGATCGATGCGGTTGCACGACAGAGAGGAACCGGCGTAGGCGGCGGTCACGATGAAAGAGAACAGACTCTGAACCAGCTTCTTGTAGAGATGGACGGTTTTGGAGTAAATGAAGGAATTATCGTGATGGCGGCGACAAACCGTGTGGATATTCTTGATCCTGCAATTTTAAGACCAGGCCGTTTTGACCGTAAGGTTGCGGTGGGAAGACCGGACGTAAAGGGCAGAGAGGAAATTCTCGGCGTTCATGCGAAGGACAAACCTCTTGGAGAAGATGTGGATCTTCGCCAGGTGGCGCAGACAACAGCGGGATTTACCGGAGCAGATCTGGAAAATCTTTTAAATGAGGCGGCTATTGTAGCTGCAAAGGAAAACAGAGCGTTTATTACGCAGCAGGATATAAAGAATTCCTTTATTAAGGTAGGAATCGGTGCGGAAAAGAAAAGCAGGGTAATTTCTGATAAAGAAAAGAAGATTACTGCCTATCATGAGGCGGGTCACGCGATTCTTTTCCATGTGCTTCCGGATATGGAGTCTGTTTATACAATCTCTATTATTCCTACGGGAATCGGGGCAGCCGGTTATACCATGCCTCTTCCTGAAAATGATGAAATGTTTGATACAAAGGGAAAGATGCTTCAGGAAATCACCACCCTTCTTGGCGGCCGTGTGGCAGAGGAGATTATTTTTGGAGACATTACAACAGGAGCGTCCAACGATATTAAACGTGCAACCAGCACAGCGAGAGCTATGGTAATGAAATATGGAATGTCTGAGAAAATAGGTCTTATTTCCTATGGAGATGATGACGATGAGGTATTTATCGGACGCGACCTTGCGCATACAAGAAGCTACAGCGAAGATGTTGCAAGAGAAATCGACAGGGAAATCCACAGCATTATTGATGAGTGCCATGCGCGTGCAAAAGAGATCATTCTGGAGAATGCAGAGGTTCTTCATGCCTGTGCGGAGCTTCTTCTGAAGCAGGAAAAAGTGCATCGTGATGAGTTTGAAGCACTTTTTACAACGAATCAGGAAATTGCTTAAAAACACAGTATAGAAACTTCACAAAAAAGTGTGCCGAATTTTTTTAAGTTTGTGCACACTTTTCTGTTGCCACATGGTATTATATACATCGTAAAAACCCCCCAATACATTATATAGTTTTTGCTACACCCCATAAGAAGAAATACCTTCTCCAAAAAAGGCAGCCTACCCCGCTGCCTTTTTTACGTTATCAGGAAATTACTTTGTAATGTTCCCCAAAATCGGGACAGAATCGGTTGTAAAATCTTCTGAACTAAGATAAAATAAAAGAATGTACGTATATTAGAAATAAAGAGGTATAATATGGAGCGTAAAGATGTGGACATCGTAAAAAAGATGCAGTATATATTAAACATGAGATCTGTCCTAAATAAGAATGCGTTTTTCAGTGACGGGACAGAGTATTACAGAACGCCGGCAGAGCCACGGGAAGGGGATACGGTTACAATCCGTTTCCGTACGCAGAGGAATAATGTGGACGCTGTATATCTTGTGTGCGACGGAAAGCATATTGAGATGGAAATGACGGAGACAGAGAAAGGTTTTGACTATTATTCTGCGCAGATCACGATGGGAAGTAAAGTAAGCCGTTATCATTTTGAGATCATATACGGCTCTCTCACCTGCTATTACAATACCCAGGGCGTCAGAATGGAATACGAAGAGCGTATGGACTTCGAGATTTATCCGGGATATGAGACTCCGGACTGGGCAAAAGGCGCAGTTATGTATCAGATTTATATTGACCGTTTTTATAATGGGGATAAGAGCAACGATGTGGAGACAGGAGAATATTTCTACATTGGCGATGTGAGCACCAAAGTAGAAAACTGGGAAAAAACGCCTGCAGTCATGGGAGTACGTGAGTTTTACGGAGGAGATCTTCAGGGGATTCTTGACAAGCTGGATTATCTTCAGGAACTGGGGGTTGAGGTGCTGTACTTAAATCCTGCCTTTGTCTCTCCGAGTAATCATAAATATGACTGCCAGGATTACGATTATATCGATCCTCATTACGGAAAAATCGTGGAGGACTGCGACGGACTTTTAAATCCGGGAGACAGGGAGAATGCACATGCTTATAAATATATTCGCCGCGTGACAGATAAAAGAAATCTGGAGGCAAGCAATGAGCTGTTTGCAAAGCTTGTGGAGGAAGTCCATAAAAGAGGAATGCGAGTGATTCTTGACGGCGTGTTTAATCACTGCGGTTCCTTTAATAAGTGGATGGACAGAGAGCGGATTTATGAAAATCAGGAGGGTTATCCAAAAGGCGCTTATGTTTCCGCAGACAGTCCGTACCGGGATTTCTTTGATTTTAAAGATACAAACAGATGGCCTTATAATCCCACGTATGACGGCTGGTGGACGCATGATACACTTCCGAAATTAAATTATGAGGCGTCTACTACACTTTATGACTATATTTTGAAAGTTGGGAAAAAATGGGTGTCCCCGCCTTATAATGTAGATGGCTGGCGTCTTGATGTTGCGGCAGACCTGGGGCACAGCAACGAGTTTAACCATCAGTTCTGGAAGGATTTCCGCCGGGCGGTGAAAGAAGCAAATCCGGAAGCGATTATCCTTGCAGAGCACTACGGCAATCCGGAAGGCTGGCTTCTGGGAGACGAGTGGGATACAGTTATGAACTACGATGCCTTTATGGAACCGATCACCTGGTTTCTTACAGGAATGGAAAAGCACAGTGACGAGTACAGAGAAGATTTATATGGAAACAGTGAGGCGTTTATCGGCGCAATGCGTACTCATATGCGTTCCCTTCATATGTCTGCCCTCTATACGGCAATGAATGAGCTTTCCAACCATGACCACTCCCGTTTCCTTACAAGGACAAACAGAAAGGTTGGCCGTGTTTCTTATGCAGGAGCGGCTGCCGCTTCTCAGGGAATCAATCCTGCAGTGATGCGGGAGGCGGTTGTGATCCAGATGACGTGGCCGGGAGCGCCTACTGTTTATTACGGAGACGAGGCAGGTGTGTGCGGCTTTACAGACCCGGATAACAGAAGAACATATCCCTGGGGAAAAGAAGATCAGCAGATGCTTGATTTTCACAGAAGCATGATAAAACTTCATAAAGACTATGAGGTGATTCAAAAAGGCTCTCTTAATTTCCTGTGGAACGATTATCAGGGGCTTTCCTATGGACGTTTTTCTGACTGTGAGCAGATGATCGTTATCCTGAATAACCTTGCGGAAGACCGGGAGGTAGAGGTGGAAGTATGGCAGACAGGTATTTCCCGCCTGGAGGATACGGTTCTTGAGCGGATCATGCTTACCTACAGAGCCGGATATACAGAGGAGAAGACTACGTATGTGGCAAGAGGCGGAGTTGTACGTCTGACAGTTCCGGGATACGGAGCAGTTGTACTTTATCATAAAGACGAGGAAGAATGTGAGTAGACACATTTGGTAATAAAAAAAGAAGATGAGATACAGAAAATGTATCTTGTCTTCTTTTTTTATTGACAATGAACTTTTGATGTTTTATTCACAAACATGTTCCAGTCCCTGCTTCATAATCGTAGACACATGATCGTCTGCCAGGGAGTAGTAAACTGTTTTGCCGTCTCTTCTGTATTTTACAAG
This sequence comes from uncultured Blautia sp., assembly GCA_900547615.1. GTDB lineage: Bacteria > Bacillota > Clostridia > Lachnospirales > Lachnospiraceae > Blautia_A. The sequence goes on from URHH01000044.1 coordinate 15,203, forward strand.
AGACATTTGCTTCAAAATGCGGAGCTGGTGAGAAATGGCACTCTGGGTCATGGAAAGCGTATCCGCAATATCCTGTACGCAAAGCTCCTGAGAAGATAAGGCATAAAGGATACGAATGCGGGTAGGATCTCCGAAAACCTTAAAAAGCTCGGCAAGATTATAAAGAGTTTCTTCGCCGATGGGATATTCTTCTATAGAATTGTTGTGAGAATGTGTGTGTTCTCCGTTGATATGTTCATGTTTTTCCATAGCAGCACCTTTCTGAAATACAGATGTAAGAAAACCCAGGAACATAATCCTGGGTTAAAAGTAAGTGGACGGAGAAGGATTCGAACCTTCGAAGGCGTTGCCAACAGATTTACAGTCTGCCCCCTTTGGCCACTCGGGAACCCGTCCTTGACCGTTCTTAATTATATAGGAAGTATGCACAAAATGCAAGTACTTTTTTCAGTAAAATAGTAGACGAAACGGACAGAATCTGGTAAACTACAAAATATATGGAAAACCATCAGGTTTTTCAATAAAATGTCAGGAGGAATAAATCATGTTAGTAAGTGCAACAGAAATGCTGAAAAAAGCAAAAGCTGGTCATTATGCAGTTGGACAGTTTAACATCAACAACCTTGAGTGGACAAAAGCAATCCTTTTAACTGCACAGGAATTAAACTCCCCGGTTATCCTGGGTGTTTCTGAAGGTGCAGGTAAATACATGGCAGGTTACAAAACTGTTGTAGGAATGGTAAACGGAATGCTGGAAGAACTGAACATCACAGTTCCGGTAGCTCTTCACCTTGACCACGGCAGCTACGAAGGCTGTCTGAAATGTGTGGAAGCAGGATTTTCTTCCATCATGTTCGATGGTTCTCACTACCCAATCGAAGAAAACGTTGCAAAAACAAAAGAGCTTGTTAAAATTTGTGCTGAGCATGGTATGTCTCTGGAAGCAGAGGTTGGTTCTATTGGCGGCGAGGAAGACGGCGTAGTTGGTATGGGCGAATGTGCAGATCCGAACGAGTGCAAGATGATCGCTGACCTTGGAATTGACTTCCTTGCAGCAGGAATCGGCAACATTCACGGAAAATATCCGGCAAACTGGGCTGGATTAAGCTTTGAGACACTGGATGCTATTCAGAAGCTTACAGGAGAAATGCCACTTGTTCTTCACGGTGGTACAGGAATCCCGGCTGATATGATCAAAAAAGCAATCGATCTTGGTGTTTCCAAGATCAACGTAAATACAGAGTGCCAGCTTTCCTTCGCAGCAGCTACACGTAAATATGTAGAAGAAGGAAAAGACCAGCAGGGCAAAGGATACGACCCACGTAAACTTCTTGCTCCTGGATTCGAAGCAATCAAGGCAACTGTTAAAGAAAAAATGGAACTGTTCGGTTCTGTTGGAAAAGCCTGAGAATAAAAAGTATGATACCCCGGTGCGGTTCGCTTCACCGGGGTTTTGCATTATGGAAAGAAACATGAAAAATTATCACGTTTCTTAATTTTTTACTATAGCAGAATTTCCTTTTTGAAATTACAATAAAGACACATCAAAAGAACGAAATAGAAATTTCAATGTAAAGGAGAGGACTTATTATGAAGATGAAAAAAATTACCGCATTAAGCATGGCAGTTATGATGGCTGCATCTATGATCCCGTCAGTTCCTGTTATGGCAGAAGAGGCAAAAGGAAGCGTGTATTATCTGAACTTCAAGCCTGAGCAGGCAGACCAGTGGGTTGAGCTTGGCGAAAAATATACAGAGGAGACAGGCGTTCCGGTAACCGTTGTAACAGCAGCATCCGGTACTTATGAATCCACTCTGAAATCTGAGATGGCAAAAGACGAAGCGCCAACTCTTTTCCAGGTAAATGGTCCGGTAGGTCTTGCTTCCTGGAAAGATTACTGCTATGACTTAAAAGATACTGAAATCTACAAACAGCTTACAAGTGAGGAATTTGCATTAACAAATGAAGATGGAAGCGTTCCGGGTATTGCATATGTAATTGAGACATACGGACTGATTTACAATAAGGCTTTGTTAAACGATTACTTTGAGACAGATGGCGCAGTTGTAAAATCTGTAGAAGAAATCAACAGCTTTGATACATTAAAAGCAGTTGCAGATGATATTCAGGCAAAGAAAGATGACCTTGGAATCGAAGGCGCTTTTACTTCCGCAGGTTTCGATGCTTCCAGTGACTGGAGATTTAAGACACATCTTGCAAACATTCCTATTTATTATGAATATCAGGCAGATGGAATTGATTCCACAGATGCAATTAAGGGAACTTACCTTGAGAACTTCAAGAATATTTTTGATCTGTATATCACAGACTCCACATGTGAGCCGAGCGTACTTTCCAGCAAAACAGGGGAAGACGCAGCTTCTGAGTTTGCTTTAGGAGAAGCCGTATTCTATCAGAACGGAACATGGGCATACAATGACATCAAAGATAACGAAGTTGCAGATGAAGATATGGGAATGCTTCCAATCTACATTGGTGTTGAAGGAGAAGAAAATCAGGGACTTTGTACAGGAAGTGAAAACTACTGGTGTGTAAACAGCAAAGCAAGTGAAGAAGACATTCAGGCAACACTTGATTTCTTAAACTGGGTTATCACAAGTGATGAAGGAAGAACTTCTTTAAGCCAGGAAATGGGATTTGTAACACCATTTAAGACATTCGATGAAAACTTCGAATCTGAAAATCCGCTTGTAGTAGATGCAAATAAATACATTGCAGACGGAAAAACTTCTGTAGCATGGAACTTTACAACAATGCCTTCTGAAGAGTGGAAAAATCAGGTAGGAAGCGCAATGCTCGAGTATGCACAGGGAACCGGTGAATGGGACGCAGTAGAAAAAGCGTTTGTAGACGGCTGGGCAACTGAATATGCGGCTGCACATGCAGAATAAACAAAAGGCTTAAGGAATGGGGCGGGCGGATACTCGCCCCTTTCATATTTTATGGGAACAGGGAGAAACAATTATGAATAATAAAGCGATGAAAAAATATTTTCCGGTTTTTGTACTGCCTACCTTGATCGCCTTCACAATCGGATTTATTGTGCCTTTCTGTATGGGCGTATATCTTTCTTTCTGTAAGTTTACAACAGTAACCGATGCGAAATTTGTAGGCTTCAGCAATTACGCTAAAATTTTTACAGAGGACGGAACCTTTGTACATGCGCTCTGGTATACGGCTGCCTTTACGGTAGTATCTGTTATCCTGATCAATGTGATCGCTTTTGCAGTGGCAATACTTCTTACAAAAAACATACGGGGAAGAAATACCTTCCGTACTGTGTTTTTTATGCCGAACCTGATCGGCGGTATTATTCTGGGATATGATTGGGGGGTTGGGTAAGTGTT
>URHH01000045.1 GCA_900547615.1 uncultured Blautia sp.
GTATCCATCGTATGTGATTTAAACTTTTTACGAAAATGCCCCTGCACATAAAGAGGATTCTTTTCTGTTCTCATATTTTCATATATTTCCATATCGCGTCCCAAAAGGGAGATTTTTCCTGAATACCAGTACACAAACACCAATGCTTCAATATAAATCATTGCCTCTCCAAGATTTTTTCCGTTTTCTATAGTAGAAATCAAAAAAGCAATGCAATACCATAAAATCATAATTGGAATATACATAAATTACCTCTTTTCATACTCGGCGAAGCTAATATAGCTTCGCCGAACTACTTTACATTATTAAATAATTTGCATATGGGGATATTTGAGGGTGACAAGGAACATATCCTCTATGACTATCATACTTTGCAGGAAGAGCAGTCCATTGTCCATGACTATTCATAGCATATTCTCTATCATTATATGTCATTCTATTTGTAACTAAGTATCCTTTTACATAGCCTTCAACGGTTTCTTTGGTTGTTTTTCTTACAGTATCCATATAATTAATACGTAAATTTTTAATTTTCATATGTTTACTGCTAATATCCATAGAACTATTTATAATTTTTTCAAATGTAGAATCATACTTCATATATTTATTATAAAAGTCTCCTCCCTTTCCACCAATATATCCTGAAAGAGCTCCTTTTGCAGTATTAACTACTATATTACCCAAATTCTCTCCTTTAATTATACTGGAAGCCGCGCCCAAAGCTGCATTAACTATTATTTGCCCCAAACCATTTAAAGAAGTAGTCGCAACTGCTCCACTAATTGCTGAAGATGCTACATCAACCCAATCAATATCTGATATTGACTTTTTATCAAATACCATTTGACTACCTATAGAAAATAAACCTCCTGCAATTCCACCTATTAACGCACATGCACCTATCCATAAATTTCCATCTGTATCTTCATGACAAATCGGATTATTATCACAATAAGAAAATGTATTTTTATTATGCAAACCATTCAACAATGTTTGAACTGTTGTTATATCATCCGCACAAATAAACCTCTTGATCTCTGGGTCATAATATCGGCTCTGCAGGTAGTACATTCCCGTCTCATCGTCGTAGTAATATCCCCTGTAGCGGAACGGATTCCTCTTACCGATTGTACTTGCAAGGCTTCCTGTGATTCCAAGAAGTTTACCCCAGCTGTCATACTGGTACTGCACCACGCTTGTGCCGTTTTCATCAATCAGTCCCGTGATGTCATTCTGGGCGTTTCTTGTGTAGAAATAGCGTTCTCTTCCGGCAGACATACCGATCAGGTTTCCGGCAGAATCGTAGGAGAAGTAGGTCGTCACATCTCCTGCCTTCTGGGACATGAGAAGCTCCCCTGCCATGCGGAAGTCTGTGATAACCCCGTCTACTGTCTTTCTTACCCTTCGTCCTGTGTGGTCGTAGAAATACTGGATCTTCTTTCCATTATTTACCGTGGAAAGTTTCCTTCCCTGTGTCCAGGTGTAGGTAGTGTTTCCCTTCTTAACCATATTTCCAATGGCATCGTATGTCATGGAAACTCCATTCCAGGTGAGAAGCTGGTCCTTCCATGTGCTGTCAAAAGTTCCGCGGATTGTTTTTACCGGAGTTGACGGAAGAGCCTTGTCCGCCTTTGTAAAGGCATACTCCTCCATGCGGGTCATGTTGCCCCCAAGGTCGTAAGCATAGGCGAAGGTTTTATTCAGAAGGTGGTTGTCTTCCCGGATAAGCTGGTTTCTCTTATCGTATTTAAAGGTACTTGTCTTCCCTTCTGCCCCGGCTGTCCCCTCGGAAATCTGTATGATATTCCCATTCTCATCATACTTGTAGAAGGTGGATTTTCCCCCTACCATGATCTCTTTTACAAGGCTGTAGCGGTTGTTGCCTCTGTCATCATAAGTATAAATCGTCTTATGCTGTCCGGCAGCATCTTCATTCCATACCTGTTCTGTCACTCTTCCATACTTATCATAATGAGTGGTTCTTGTATGTCCGAAGGCAGTCACCTTCTGCTCGCGGCTGTCCTTATCATACACATAATTTGTCTGGAAAGTCGCCTCTGCACTGTGGCGCAGGCTCACCATGTTGTTTCCTGCATCGTAGTGATATTCATAAGAACAGGAATCCTTCATATCCACCACTCGCATCAGTCTTCCAAGGAAGTCGTAATACAGCCAGTATGTTTTCCCAAGGGTCTGGTCTGTCACACGGGCAAGCTCTCCCTGCTTGTTGTACACATAGGAATACAGCTTCTTCTCTGCTTTTTCCGCCGCACTGTAGAACCAGGTTACAGAAATCCTGTCCTGTCTGTCATAATCGTAGCGCAGATAATCTCCGTTTCCGTATAACACTTTCAGAAGATTTCCGTTATTGGGTTTATACTCATAGCTTACCACTTTTTTTCCTGCAATGGAAGCGTTTAACGCATTTCCAAAACCATCGTATGCAAAGCCGTAGGAAAAACCATTATGCCCGATGGACGTCAGCTTATCCTTTGTGTAGATATACGTATTCTCTACCGTCTGGCTGCCGCCTTCCCCTACTTTCATGGATACGGATTTCAGACGGTCCGCCTCATCGTATGCGTAGGAAAGGGGATTTCCCCTTGCGTCTGTCATGGATTTCATCAGGTCCCGGGCTTCGTCCCATGTGTATTTTACCACATTTCCGCCTGCATCTGTAACAGAAGCCACATGGTTATCGTCTGCCGTAAAGGTCCTTGTTACCCATGTTCCCTGCACCGGATTGCCCGGATTTACACAGGCGCTTTTCACTACGTTCCCTGCCCTGTCATATTCCAGCTTATACACTACGTTCTGGGCGGAAGTTCCTTGTATTACATTGTGCTTATCGTCATACTTATACTCAAACTCATTGCCGCGGAAATCCTTCATTCCCGTCATATCGTTGTTTTCGTTGTATTTAAACTCTGCCCTCTTCTTCTGGGCGTCTGTAACAGATGTGAGATTATGCTCTTTATCATATGTATACGTCTGTCCAAACTCCTCCCGGAACAGGGAAAGCCCGTCAAAGAACGCAAGATTGGCATTGTGGCAGTATGTGTAAGATACCTTAATACTGGTGTAATCTTTTTCCGCTGCATACACATCGCTTAAAAACTGCCAGTCCAGAATATCCGGGCTGAAGTTTGTGTAATGGACGTCTTCCTTTCCGTCTGTTCCCACAAAGACAACCTCCACGCCAAAGCGGCGTTTCTTATCGTTGTCTGTCTCAGGAAGGGAAGTTCCTTTTCCCCAGGCATTGACCATATAGTTGTCGCCTTTTTTACCGGAAATGTTCAGGGTCTTTGTCAGCTTCTTATCCATTGCCGGGTCGCCTGCAAATTTATAAATATGGCTGTCCAGCTCCGGAATCTGTCCCGGCGCTTTTGCTTTTCCAAGGCGGACTACCTCCGGCGCTGTGGAAACTGTCACATCGTCTTTGTGAATGTATACAAACTCATCTCCCAGAAGCACAGCATAGAAGGTTCCTTCTTTCCTGTAAACCTCTCCTCTTAAAGTATATGACGTTCCGCTTCCCACCGTTGCTTTTACAGAACCTGAGCGTGACGGTGTGGCATACAGCTTCGTACTTTTATTTGTTTTTCCGGAAGCATCATTTCTCGCAAGACGGATAACTGTATCTTCCGGGATGTAACCGTGGTAGCGACTTTTATCCATACTTAATGCTGCAAAATACCATTTCCTTCCGGAAGCGTCTTTACTTGTCTCTTTTATACAAAGGCGTGTCCCTTTTGGGATTCCCTCCTGTACGCGGCTGGAGCCAGCATCCGCCTTACTGTAAAGGATTCCGTTATTCATTGCTACTGCACCATTATATACGCCTTCGCTGCCGGAAACATAAGGGATTGCCTGAGAAGCCGGAACGTATCCTTTCACTCCGCTTTCCTTTGCCGCCCTGTGCCATTCCTTTCCGTCTCTTCCAATCACAGTGTAAATGCCGCTGATATGTTCTCCATATGCAAGAGAGGCTGCACTCGCAGCAGCACTATCCGGTGATTTTCTGAGGACTGCGCCTTTTGTGATCACATGAAGCCCCTTCTGAATGGGAATGTCCACAGAAGAATCCACTTTTACAAGAGCATCCTCCTCTGTTCCGATTTTTGTAAAGCCGGAAGTATTTCCAAGATGGAAGCTGCCATTTTCCACAAGGTTGCAGCGGTTTGCCGTATTTCCCGTCTCAAGCTGTGCCACATCTCCGTAAAGTGTTCCTTTTACATGGTAAAGATGGAGATACAGGTTTACCGTATCGTTTTTTGCGTCTTTCGGCACTGTAAAGAATACAGAAAGCTGAAGGAAACCATCTGTTGTCCGGCGGATTCCTTCACTGTCATACTGCATGGACTTTCCGTCTTTATCGTAACACTGAGCACGGAGGAAGCATTTGCCGACACTTTCCAGGGCGGAGATTTCCGCCTTCACATACATGGAAAATGTATATGTCTCTCCCTTTTTCACTTTTACATCCTGCCGCCAGTAGCCATAACCGCTTTCCTTCGTACTTGTCAGTTTCAGGGAATGGGTTCCCACCTCGCAGTGCTGTGCGTCCGCATTTCTCGCCGCTGTCACAATATTTCCTGCGCATACGCTGGAATACCAGGGGGAATCCTTTATTTCCTCCATGATCGGGTCGCGGAGAAGCTGTACAATATTATCCTGAAGCTTTGTCTCATTTTCCAGTCGGTTTACCTGATTTCCCTGCTTATTAAACTTCGCGCTTGCAGCATGTCCGAAGCCGTCGTGCACATGGAGAAGGTTTCCACTGTTATTAAAACGGTAAATCTCTGTTTTCTCTTTCCCGTCTACATATTTTGTGCTGTTGTATCCATAAGTGATGGAAAGGCTGTCTCCTGCTGTCTCTCCTGCGAACTCTTCAATTTTTCTGACGCGGTGCGCCCCTGTTCCGGAATAGCTGTAACGGAGCTTATAATTATCTGTTTTATTCCGCACTTCTGTAAGACGATGGCTGCTGTCATAGGAATACTCAGCCTCTACTTTGTCTATATCTGTGATACGTATCATATCTTCCCCTGAATAGCCAAGAGAAATCGTTCCTGACGGAGTCTGGATTTTCTTCAGATGAGTCATTTTTCCCTGGCTGTTCCTGTCATAAGTAAAGACAAAGGAACGCTTGCCTGTACATTCCGTTACTTTTGTAATGCGGTTTTCCGCGTGTTCAATCTGTGTGGTATTGCCGTTTTTGTCACGGATTTTTGTAAGGAAACCAGTCTTATCAAAAATCATCTGGTTATTTTCCTTATCCTCGATCATGTACCCGATGTCGGAAGACGGATTCAGTTTCAGGGTAAGGTCTTCTGTAGACTCGTCCATCCATTTTTTCTTCTCTGTATTATGATAGAAATAATGGATCGTTCCGTCTCCTTCTGTATGCTGATAGTAATCCGTTCCTGCAATATTTACTTTTTTGATCGTCTGATGGAAGCTTAAACGCCAGCCTTTTCCATAACCGAGGTTTGTATTACAGTCATTTGTGTTGTACACCTGGGAAAGGGACACCGGCATACGGCTTCCTCCCATTTCTGCCGTCGCATGAGTAAGGATCAGGTTTCCATTGTAATCATTTACATGGACAACACCTGCCCTGCCTGCGCTCTGACTGTGGTAAGTCCAGTAATCCTCAAGTCCGGAATAGTTTACATAAGAAATATCAATACGGGGACGCATATCCTCATAATCCTTATCACAGTCAGCAGAAAGATATTCTGTATAATGGTTCAGTTCCAGATATTCCTTAAACATAAGACCGTAATTTTTTCCGTTTTCATACCAGTCTTTTACAAGACGGGTAATGTCCATCGTAATATATTTTTGCTGATCTACTGTAAATTTGCATACATCTTCTACCGTATCTCCATAAATAGGCGCATTGTACCAGTTAATAGTGGAAGTATCCCAGTTCTGAAGGACCCGATGTACAGAAATGGTACGTTCCCGATTATCTGGCTTTTCAGGTTTTAAAGCTACCAGTACCAGCCGGGCGTTGATGATCATATCTCCGCTTTTGATTTCCGGCAGCTTAAATTTTACAAAGCTCCTCTGAATATTATCTCCGCCCCAGGTTTTCAGAATCACACTGTTGGGATAATGATCCGTCTCCTTTGCAGAATCCACATGGGCATCTTTAATTTCCTCTCTCTTTTTAGAGGTGGTGATTACCGGGTCTACCACAACCGGATATACTCTCTCCGGCGCTTCCATCCATTCTCTGTCCGGTGTAAGGGTCACAAGACATTCTTTATTTTTTCCCTCTTCCAGAGACAGAGCAATCTTTTCACTTCGCCTTCCTTCCCCATCTTTCATATATGGGGCAGATAAACAGAATACCTCTTCTCCCTCAGAAGTGGAAAAACGCACCGTATTTCCCACAAGGGAAGAAACAAGCCCTTTCATGCGATAGCGGAAAGTAAAATACTCCGGCGCCGCCTTTGTTTTTAAGATCAGGTCGTCCTTTACCTTTTCCCCAAACACACGGCAGCGAAGGTCTGTATCCTTACATACTTCCGGATAAAGGACTGTCTCTTCGTCCGGAAACTGGGATTTTACTTTAAAAGCCCCTTCCAGTCCCCAGTCAAGGCGGCAGCCATCTTTTGTAATGGAGATGGTATCTTTCTCTTTCGCCTGTTTCTTAAAGCGGATCTTTAATTTTCCTTTTTCATTGGAAAACTCTTCCCCTTCCTCTGTAAGGCGGTTATCCATGTCCTCCCAGGCTCCGTCTTCCTTCTCATAGTGGACCGGCTCAAAATAAATCTGAGCAGTCACAGAATGATCCTGGTTTTCAAATACTTTTGTGTTTGCTGTTCGTCTTTCTTTTAATTCTTTTCTCTTCATATCGTGCATTCTCCTTTTTATTTTTTCTTCGGTAGCTCCTTGCACGATTATGATAGCAAACATTTATTCCTTTTAGAATAACATATATGTTAAATTTCGAATTTATTTTCTATTTTAAATCAAAAATCTCTCCTTCCGTGACAGAAAGCGCTTTTGCAATCTTCACGAGAGTCAGAATATTCATGGATACAACCCCATTTTCTATCCTCGAAAGATTTACTTCGGAAATATCCGCCAGTTCTGCCAGTTCCTTCTGAGACATCTTTCTGCTTTTTCGAAGTCTGTAAATTGTTTCTCCAATACGTATCAGTTCGCTTTTTTCCCCATTCATAAAAATCCCTCCTGTTTTCCCGGTATTATGCTATGGAACATTACGGAATAATTTCCTATAGCATAATAAAAAGCCGGGGAAAACCCTGCGTCTGCAGAATCTTATCCCCGGCTCTCCGCCTTAAATTTCTCATTTTTCTGCATCTCTGCGATTCAAACGTATTTAATATCAGAACATATATCACAACGCACTTCGTACATCTGTTCTTTTTCATTATATTACCATACATTTGTTCCGTCAAGATGTTTTCTTATTTAATTTCCGGAATTTCGTATCCCCAGGATTCCCGGATTCCGTCCATCAGCTCCATTACCTGAACACTTTCCTCATGGGGCATCTCGGCACATTCCAGTTCGCCTTTTTCCATCGCCCGGGCGCAGGCTTCCACCTCATACTCATATCCACTTATCTGTTTCGGCGGGAAATATTCCGCCACTTCTTTATGCCCCTTATCAAACACACGGATTCTTTCCGGATTGTTAATGTTCGTTACCTCAATGTAGCCCTTTGAACCGAAAATCATTCCTTTTCTGTCTGTAGCTGCATAAGCGTTGCTCTGAAGTGTCGCCATTTTTCCGTCTTCGTATGTTATGGTAATGCTGTCTATCATGTCTACGCCGCCTTCAAAAACTGCCTGGGCTGTCACTTCTTTTATATTTGTTCCAAAAACCATGCGTGTAAAATTAATGGGGTATACGCTGAGGTCAAGAAGCGCGCCGCCTGCCAGCTCCGGTTTTTTAATACGCTCCACATGATTTATCACATATCCCAGATTTGCAGTAAGAGAAGTCACTTCCCCGATCACGCCGCTCGCCACAATATCATCTATCATTTTTCTGGAAGGCATATATCTTGTCCAGATTGCTTCTGTAAGCAAAAGACCTTTTTCTTTTGCCATATCAAAGACCTCTCTTGCCTGACGTGCATTTACGGTAAATGCTTTTTCACACAGCACGTTTTTTCCTGCTTCCAGACACATTTTGATATGTTTATAATGATGGGAATGGGGCGTTGCCACGTATACAAGCTGTACCTCTTTATCTGCCAGCATCTCCTCATAAGAACCATACACCTTCTCAAAACCATATTTCTCTGCGAAATCCTGTGCCCTCTTTAAATCCCTTGCAGATACAGCATACGCTTCCACACAGTCCATTTCTTTAATGGTATTCGCCATTGTTACAGCAATGGTTCCTGCTCCTATAAAACCCATTTTTACCATAATAAACCCCCTCCTGTATTTTATTTTCCTGTAAACTCTACAACTGCATACGGCTTGCCGCTTTCATCATTTAAAAGCACCAGAACTTTTCCCTCTTCTCTGTGTACTGCCGGGAAAATCACATCGTGAAGCTTCGCCTGCTGCTTATATTCCGCTCTCATCTGCCCTACGTAAAAACCTTCCGGAAGGTAATCCTCAGCCATCTGTATGTACTGACAGTTATTTACATGATGATTTGTGTCAAGATGATGCTTCTGAACAGAAAAGCTCTGACCGTCTGTACATTCCTTTGGAATTGCGATTTTTCTCGGCGCATATTCCATATCCAGTTTTTCTTCCAGGTCATACCCACGCACGTCCTCTTCTGTCAGTTTTTCCGGAAGCCCTGTTGTCATGTTGATGTTGCTCCAGTAAGTATTTGCCCAGGCGAGACGCTCGCCTTCTTCTGTCTCCATAACGAAGTTTCGCATTCCCAGAAAGCCCTTAAACTCATACGGAAAAGTGATGATTTTTATGTTTTCTCCAAGCTTCGGATAGCGGCTTACCACTACCTGCCAGGATGACAGCACCCATACTCTGTTTCTCTCTTTTATAACTTTCATACCCTGCCCGATCGCTTCTGAATGAAAGGTGCTGCAGTCCTGAAAATAATTCAGGATTCCCGGCAGGGTCAGACAGGCATTTTCGCCTGTTTCACTGTATCTGATACGACTGTTGAAACTGTATTTCATTTTTTGCCTCCGTTTTTATTTTTATATAAACATTTAAAACATTTTCCTCTCTATTGCTTCTCTCTGCCTTTTCTGGAGCAAAAAGTCACCCACCACCTGATAAAACTCCCTCTGTTCCTCTGTCTCTGCTTCCAACATAAGCTGTAACGTATCTTCCGCGTCAAGACAAGCTATTTCTTCATAAATTTTTTCATATTTTTTCACATCGCACACAATGATACCCTCCTGTCAAAATTTCCTTGTATGTTATTTTTCTTTATTCCCCAACTGCCAGAATGCCACAGCGCTTGCAGCCGCTACATTCAGAGAATCTACCCCGTGGGACATGGGAATTTTCACTGTGTAATCGCAGTCTGCAATGGTAGAAGAAGCCAGTCCGTCCCCCTCTGTCCCGAGAATGATCGCCAGTCTGTCCTCTGCCATAAGCTCCGGATCATCAATCCCTACGGAATCATCTCTCAGAGCAAACGCCGCCGCTTTAAATCCCAGCTCGTGAAAAAGTTTTACCCCTTCCTGCTGCCATAAATCCTTTTCATTTTTCTTTGTTCCACAGGAAAGAAACGTCCACGGAATCTGGAAAACCGTTCCCATGCTCACACGGATCGCCCGCCTGTAAAGAGGGTTGCTGCAGTCCGGCGTCAATAAAACTGCATCTATATTTAATGCAGCGGCAGAACGGAAAATCGCCCCTATATTCGTAGGATTTACCACATTTTCCAATACGGCGATCCGTCTTGCCCCTTCGCAGACCGCTTCAACTGACGGAAGTTTCGGCCTGTACATGGCGCAGAGCATTCCTCTTGTAAGATTAAATCCTGTAAGCTGCGTTAATACGTCAAATTCCGCTGTATAAACAGGAATATCCCCACACCGCTCTATCAATTCTTTCCCTTCTCCGCCCACATGCCTTCTCTCCGCCAGAAAGGATACGGGAACACAGCCTGCGTCAAGCGCCCTCTCGATCACCTTGGGACTTTCCGCAATAAACATTCCCTTTTCCGGTTCATGGCGGTTCAAAAGCTGTCCTTCTGAAAGCCTTGCATATACGTCAAGCTCCGGCGCCATAAAATCTGTTATTTCTATAATATTTGACATTTATTCTCTCCTGTCGGCGTAAATCACAGTTCAATCACAAACTGCTCTTCTTTTACGCCGCTCTGTTTAATTTGCTTACCTCATCTATAAATTCTTTTAAATCATTGACGTAATGATATGGTTCATACTCTGCATATATCTCCGGGCTATCCAAAATTACAATTTGTACCCCATCTGCCCTGAGCGCTTCTAATACTCCCGGAAGACATCTAGCTTCATTAATTGTTTTAAATTGATATGCGAGACAACCCTGTTTATCAAAAACCTTTGCAATCACATAAATTTTTTTATCACCCATTATTTTCCTCCAAAATTTTCAGTTGTAACAGAAAATCCTCTTCTTTTTGTATACTTCCCGTCTCAAACATCTCGTATAACTTTTTTCCAATTTCTGGTTTTTTATATTTATATACATGTCTGTGACTCCACATATTAAAATAATAATCTTTTCCACACCATAACTGTATTTCTATTGGATAAGCTTTATTATCCCTTTGATAATATAAATGTATTGCTCTATAACCATCATCGATTTTCTTTCCGCTTCTCAAATCAACCACTCTGAAATACTCTGGAAATTCTGTTGGATAAGTTTCATATTTAAGTCGAAATCCCAGAACATCATTAAAACACTGCTTAAACCCTCCATTATTTTTTAATGTCTTTTCATATTTTCGTATAATAGAATCTTCACTTTTAAATCGTGATCCGATTAAATTTTCCTGAACCAAAACGTCTATATAACTGGCTCTGTATCTTCCAATATCTTCTAAAATTTCCTCCAGAGGTGTCTGACTTAATGATATTTGTTTCAGACTTCTTTTAAGCTGAGATTGATAAGAAAGGACGTCCAAAATTTCTTTAGATATAAATTTTTCCACATTCACTCCCCCATATAAAGCCAACCGGCGCGAATCACAGTTCAATCACAAACTGCTCTTCTTCCTTTAAATCCATTACTGTACAATCATTTGCATATGTACATTCCGGCAGAATAATCATTGCCTGCAGTTCTTTCTCATGTGCAGGAAGGGGCGCCAGATGCCAGATAGCAGTAGAAATCTTTACCAGCGTTCCTCTCGGCACAATAAATGCCTTTGTATATTCCGTTACAGGCGTACCGCCTGACGCCGGCGCAACATGAAGAATCATATCGTCATTTAAGGGAAGAATCATTTCCGGCGTCGTCGTGTGATATTCCACCTGTGTAATCTTCATTTCCTCCGGTTTCTTTACAAGAATCGGTGAAAATCCAATTCTTGTTGTATACGTCTCCGCAATTCTGTCCGGGAAAAATCTGTGAATTTCTCCGTTTAATGAATAGCCCTGCGGCTCTGTCATGGAGTAAAAATTTCCAAATGGTGCAAAAGTTTCTCTTGTTAATGGCTCTGCTTTTATTGTTCTCATATTTTTGTCTCCTTTTGTCTTAAATTTCTCTTTTAATTTTTACCTTATAACATTTTTTCCAGATATTCTCTCACTGCTTCTATAACTATGGTCGCTGATTCAAACAATTCTCTGCTACTTTCAAACTATCCTTTGCTTCCTGCAGACGATAAGCACTCAAATCCTTTTGTCTGTTATCCAATTTCAACACCTTCCTTTTTTACATTATCATAAAACGGCAACGCTCCGAGCCAATAATTAAAATGTTCCTCATTTTCCAACACAGGATTGATAACTATGCCATATTCCATTTCAAATTCAAACGCGACATCGAATATTTTATTCTCAATCTTCTCAATTTCCATATTAGAAAGCGACGTCAGAATCATAATATCTATATCTGAATTTTCCCGATAATCCCCACGGGCATAAGACCCATATACTATTATTTTTTTTAAGGTTTCTCCAAGAATTTTTTTACAATCTGCGAAAACTCCAATAAAATTCTCTGCTTTTCATTCATTTGTCTAACCCTCCTTTTCCATCCTGTTTTTATTATACCCCATTTATTTTCTCCTCACAACGAAAAAAGGTACCTTCTTCCGAAGATACCTCATTAAGCAGGGCTACAAGGATTCGAACCTTGAAATGACGGAGTCAGAGTCCGTTGCCTTACCGTTTGGCGATAGCCCTATGTGTTTTTGTTTTTTATTTCTTATCGCTCGCGACAAATGGTATTATATACTACCCTTATAAAAAAATCAACCCCTTTTTTTAATTTTTTTTATTTTTTTACGATTTTTTTTGCAAGAGATTGTGGTATAATGAAAAACAAACACAAATGCTGCCAAACAGCAAATATCTTAACCTTAATCAGAGGAGAAAAAGCATGAGAGCAAATAATCTTACCCTGCTCACAGATTTATATGAATTGACCATGATGCAGGGATATTTCAAAAACCCAACAGACCAGACGGTTATTTTTGATATGTTTTACCGCACCAATCCCTGCGGCGGCGGTTTCGCCATCTGCGCCGGTCTGGAACAGATGATTGATTATATTGAAAACTTAAGATTTACAAAAGAAGATGTGGAATACCTCCGAAGCCTTCATATTTTTGAAGAAGACTTTCTGGAATACTTAAGCAACTTCCGTTTCACAGGCGATATTTACGCCATTCCGGAAGGTACCGTAATTTTCCCAAGAGAGCCTATGGTAAAAGTAGTTGCTCCCATTATGGAAGCGCAGCTCGTAGAAACTGCTATTTTAAATATCATGAACCATCAGAGCCTGATCGCCACAAAAGCAGCACGCGTCTGCTATGCGGCAAAAGGCGACGGTGTAATGGAGTTTGGACTTCGACGCGCCCAGGGACCTGACGCCGGTATTTTCGGTGCACGCGCTGCTGTGATCGGCGGCTGCGTGGGAACATCCTGCGTTCTCACAGGACAGATGTTTGACGTACCGGTTCTGGGAACACACGCCCATTCCTGGATCATGAGTTTCCCGGACGAATATACTGCGTTTAAAACATATGCCAAGATGTATCCTGATTCCTGTACTCTTCTTGTTGATACTTACGATGTGCTGAAATCCGGTGTTCCAAATGCAATCCGTGTATTTGAGGAAATGCGCGAGGAAGGCATTGTTCCGAAAAAATACGGAATCCGCATCGACAGCGGCGATCTGGCCTACCTTTCCAAGGAAGCATATAAAATGCTCGCTGCCGCAGGTTTTGACGACGCTGTGATCTCTGCTTCCAGCGACCTCGACGAATACCTGATCGAAAGCCTGAAGGCTCAGGACGCAAAAATCAATTCCTGGGGCGTTGGCACACGCCTTATCACAGCGAATGACAACCCTGCCTTTGGCGGAGTATACAAGCTTGCCGCTGTAAAAGACAGCGCCGAAAGCGGCTTTGTCCCTAAAATCAAGCTTTCCGAAAACACAGAAAAGGTTACAAATCCGGGCGATAAGACGGTTTACCGTATCTACAGCAAAACAACAGGAAAAATCAAGGCGGACCTTATCTGTCTCACAGATGAAACACTGGATCCGGAAGAGACAATGGTGATCTTCGATCCTGTTGATACCTGGAAAAAAACAAAAATCCTCGGCGGAACATACGAACTTCGCGAGCTTCTTGTTCCTGTCATCAAGGACGGAAAACGCGTTTATACTTCTCCTTCTGTTATGGAGCTTCGTGAATACTGCCAGAAAGAGCAGAATACTCTCTGGGACGAATCAAGACGTTTTGTAAATCCGCAGAAAGTTTATGTAGACCTGTCGCAGAAGCTTTACGATATGAAAAAAGACCTTCTGGAAGAAATGAGTGAAAAATCATTAAGCGGCATATAAGCTTTTAAAAGTCATAAACCTCCTTTTCCCATCATAAACATAAAAGGAAAAGGAGGTTTTTTATGGACAATCACACCTATATCCGGCTTATTAATAAAGAATATCCTCTTCCTGCCGGTTTTATTCCGGCAAATCTTGTTGATTCCGGCATTCCATTTGACGCTCCGCCCGGAGATGAAAAACGGCTTTTAGAACCAAAAGCTGCGCGGGCAGCTCTCTCCCTTTTTCACGCAGCCCGCCAGGAAGGACTGAACCTATATGGAATTTCCGGGTATCGTTCTTATTTTCGCCAGAAACAGCTTTTTACAGGAAGCCCTTATGTTGCGCCTCCCGGAACGAGCGAACATCAAAGCGGACTTGCTCTGGATCTTTCCTGTCCCTGTATCAACATGGAGCTTTCAGAGGAATTTGCCGAGACGCCGGAAGGCATCTGGCTTGCCAGAAACGCCTCCCTTTACGGTTTTATCCTGCGGTATCCGAAAAACAAAGAACATATCACGGAATTTCCCTACGAGCCCTGGCATATCCGGTACGTGACAAAGCCGCTGGCAGCCTGGCTCTCTCTTACCGGAATGGCACTTGAGGAATATCACTCGCTTACGGAAGCTCTTTAATTTACTGCTCCATCTGGCGTCCCAGAAATCCTGCTGCCGTCTGTACAAGAAGACGTTCCGAATTTCCCATCACATCTTTTTCGCTTCTTCCCATAAGAATCACTGCTCCAATGGCATCTCCCGCACATATGATTGGCTGTACAGCCTGAGAATACAAATTCCCTGCCTGGTCTGACACCACAGGGATTTTTCCTTTCTCATTTCCATTTGCACAGATGCCTTCCCTGTCTCCGATCGCACCTTCCAGTTCCTTACTGATTTCTTTTCCCGCAAACTCCTTATTTCCCGGTCCTGCTGCCGCCACCACCTGATCATGATCTGTAATACATGCCACAAGACCGGTTGTCTGTGCCAGCGCTTCCGCGTATTCTTTCGCAAAAATACTCAGTTCCCCAATAGGAGAATATTTTTTCAATATGATCTGTCCCTCTCTGTCTGTAAAAATCTCAAGAGGCGTTCCCTCCTTTATCCTCAGTGTCCTTCTGATTTCCTTTGGAATTACAACTCTTCCCAGATCGTCAATCCTTCTTACTATTCCCGTTGCTTTCATAAAAAAATTCCTCCATCTACTGTACTTTCCGTTTGCTGTACTTTCCATTTATGGAAATAGTATCTGTAGATGGAGAAATTTTTATGCGCTTTTTTTAGTGATCTGCATAATGATATTTACAGGAAATAATATATACGTTCTTCTCGTCAATTTTATAAACCAGTCTGTCTTTCTCATTGATTCTTCGACTCCAAAATCCAGATAAATCACCTAACAGCGGTTCTGGTTTTCCAAGACCGGAATTTCCATTTCTACAGACATCTTCAATAAGTTTATTAATTTTTTTCAATGTTTTCTTATCTTCTGTTTGCCAGTAGATATAA
Source organism: uncultured Blautia sp. (assembly GCA_900547615.1). Classification (GTDB taxonomy): domain Bacteria; phylum Bacillota; class Clostridia; order Lachnospirales; family Lachnospiraceae; genus Blautia_A. Next base: position 15,479 of record URHH01000045.1, read on the forward strand.
TCAGCCCAGGCGTTTTGAGTAAAAACTTTATTCATCTGCAGTAACCTCAACCAGTTCTTTCATTTGAAACAATCCGTCTTCCAGCTGTTTTTTAGATTCCATAAGCCATTTATAGTTAGTCTGATTTCCCATGAGATGCATATTTTCCATCATATTATTATATGTCTCTTCTGATAACATCACGATATTTTTATTTTTTTTGCGAGTGACAATAAGCGTTTCATAATCATCAGTGACTTTGTCCATACACTCCTTCATATTTCCTCTTAATTCCGTATAATTAACTGCTAACATAAAATTCACCTCCAAGTATAAACGTACAATTTTCTGTACTTATATTATAATATGCTGAAAGATACGCTGTCAATACAAACCTGTATTTCTTTCCGTTATTATTTCTTTTTTTCTTTATTATAACCCCTTCTGTATTCACAAAAATTCCCCCTTGCATTTTGGAATTTTTGTGTTATAGTATTCATATACTTAATATGTAGTTTTTAAAACTATATGAGAATATTTCCAGGAGGCGACTTACATGAAACTGAAATTAAAAGACCCGGGAAGCGCCATCACTCACGGCATCGCCATGCTACTTGCCATTGCAGGCGCTGCTCCTCTGATCGTAAAAGCTGCCAGAAGCAAAGATACCCTTCATATTGTGGCAATCAGCATTTTTATCCTTACCATGATCCTTCTTTATGCTGCAAGCACCCTTTATCACTCTGTCGATTCCACAGAAAAGGTAAACAGAAGACTTCGGAAAATGGATCATATGATGATTTTTATTATGATAGCCGGAAGCTACACACCTGTATGCCTCATCGCCCTTCATAACCGCACAGGATACGTTCTCTGCGCGCTTGTCTGGGCAGTTGCCATTGTCGGCATACTGCTAAAAGGACTTTGGATAAACTGTCCGAAATGGCTCTCCTCTGTTCTTTATATTGGAATGGGCTGGCTTTGTGTCCTTGCTTTTGTGCCTATTTTCCATTCCCTTCCAAGAGCAGGCTTTGGCTGGCTTCTCGCAGGCGGCATTATTTATACCATCGGCGGTATTATTTACGCATTAAAGCTTCCTATTTTTAATGCAGCGCACAAAAACTTCGGCTCACATGAAATTTTCCATGTGTTTATTATGCTTGGGAGCGCCTGCCACTTTATTGTCATGTATTTCTTTGTGGCAGTTTTACCTTAAAACACAAGCGGATAAATTCTCTTTTTTCTCAAAAAAACCACCGAATCCGGTGGTTTTTGGTTTTTGACGTATTTCCAAAAAAGTGTTACACTTAATCTTAAACTTATACTAAGGAAGGTGATTATTCATGTCTTCTCGTTCGCGTGAACGTTCTGAAGAATTATTAGAAAAGCGTATTTTGCTGCTTTCATTTCTCTCTGGGGTCGGTTTCGTTATAGTCGAATTAATTTACGCTATATACAGCCATTCCCAGTCTACCTTAATGGACGCGCTATATGACGCTTCTGAGCTGGTTTTCATTATCCTGCTCTTATTTTTAACGCCGCTGTTTCATCGCCCTATTTCAGAAAAACACCCTTATGGTTTTTTTCAGGTAGAATCTTTTTTTATCTTAATCAAAAACATTATGATGACCTCTGTAACTGTCAGCGTCCTGACAAGCGTTATTGAAAAACTCCTTTCTGGAGGCAACGCAATTGACAAAGGACAAGTTTCTCTTTTCCAGCTCATGCTTGGTCTTGCCAGTTTGATCATTCTTCTGATCATGAAATGGATGAGCCGCAAAATTTCCTCGCCTACTGTAAAAGCCGAAATACTTGGCTGGAAGCTGGATGTAGCATACAGTCTCGGAATGTCTTTGGCGTTTTTTATCGCTGTACAGCTGCAGAATACGTCCCTGGGATTTCTTTCCCCGTATTTTGACCAGATTATTGCCATTGTCGTTATGATTTTTATGGTTCCTGAAACCATTAAAATGCTGGTATCTGCATTCAGAGAACTTTTCCTGTTTTCTCCGGAACAGAAGACAGTTGACAGAATCAAAGAAATCTCCGGAAAAATCCTGGAAAACTATTCCTTTACACCCGTTTTCTATGATATTTCCAGAACAGGACGAAAGATGTGGGTATCCATTTACTTCCAGGTTGAAATGGATTCCATATGTGTAAAATATATTCAGGAAGCAAATAAGTCTCTAAATGAAAAGATTTCACAGGAATTCCCTGATGCTTCCTGTGAAATCATTCTTGACACTCATTAATGTTTATTTATCTTAATAACAGCAATTCCATATGGCGGAAGCTTTTCCATACTCTCTCCATAGAGAGCTTCCGCCTCTCCCTCCGGGAGGGGAAGACTTACTTCCTCTTTTCCCCAGTTCTGGTAAATATAGAAACGCTCCTTTTCTGTCTCTCTTGAAGTCACTTCAAGTCCCTCTGGAATATCTTCTTTAATTCCGCAGGAAATTCCACTCTCTTTCACAATCTTCTTTAAGAAGTCTTCCTGAAATCCCTGTTCTGCATCAGCCGCAACATACCAGGCTTTGCCTTTTCCATAAGTATTTACAGTAAGAGCCGGATAACCTGCATAAAAGTCGCTTCCGTATGTCATAACAGTCCCTGCTCCGCGAATCTCTACAAGGTCACAGAGATATTTGCAGGAGTATGTTTTCTCCATTCCCAGAGCATTTCCCTCAACAGGCACAAGAGAATTTTCTTCCCAGTCATATAGACCGTCAATCTCTGTACTGCGGATTCCAAGTACGTCCATCAGTCCGTGAGGCACGCCTCCAAGGAAACATTTATCTGTATCATCTACGATTCCGGACCAGTAGGTGGCAATAAAAATACCGCCGTCTTCCACAAATTTCCGCACTTTTTCCTCAAATCCGTCACGGAACATATAACACATAGGCGCTGCAAAAATTTTGTAGCCGGAAAGGTCGCATGTCATATCTACAAGGTCTACATTCAGTCCAAGTTTACGGAATCCTTTGTAATACTTTAACTGTGCCTCTCTGTAATGAAGCCCTTTATTTCTGGGTCCCTGGCTGTCCTCCATTG
>URHH01000046.1 GCA_900547615.1 uncultured Blautia sp.
TTAAGAGCTGTAGGGGATTCTAAGCGCCCTCTGTACGTTTTGATCGTCACTTGTATACTGAATATTATACTTGATATTATTCTTGTTGTATGGGTGCATATGGGCGTTACAGGAGTAGCGGTTGCAACCGTGTTTTCTCAGGCTGTCAGTGCGGTTATGGTAACGGTAATGCTTCTGAAAAAAGATACCATGTACCAGCTTCATTTGAAGAAAATTGCGTTTTATGGAACGGCTCTTCGCTCCATTCTTCGTATCGGACTTCCTGCCGGTCTGGAATCTGTAATGTACAATATTGCAAACCTGATTATTCAGATATTTGTAAATAAATTAGGAACAGATACGGTGGCGGCATGGGGGACTTTTGCTAAAATAGATGCAGTATTCTGGATGGTGATTAATGCCTTCGGTATTGCCATTACTACATTTGTAGGGCAGAATTACGGTGCAGGACGAAAGGACAGAATGAGAAAAAGCGTACGCGTATGTATGGTGATGTCGTATGCGTCTGCTGTTGTGCTTAGTGTGTTCCTGTTTGCTTTTGCAGAGCCTCTGTATCGTATTTTTACAACAGACAGCAATGTAATCAATATAGGAGTCCATATGATGCAGTTTTTGCTTCCTTCATACTTCCTGTATGTTATGATAGGAATCCTTTCGGGAGCATTAAGGGGATCCGGAAAAGTCCTTGTTCCTATGCTTCTCACTTGTGGAGGCGTATGCGTTCTTCGTATTGTATGGATGTTTGCCGTGCTTCCTGCGTTTCCGGGTATTGACACCATTATGCTCAGTTATCCGGTGTCCTGGGGTATCACCTCTGTATTGTTTATCATCTATTACATAAAAAAATTCCCAAAACCGGAAAAGGGAATGGGAATGTAAAAAAGTTCAGGGAATGGAGATGATCCATTCCCTGAATCTTTTTAAAGCTGCTGATTTCGTTGTAAGATATTTTCCTTTTTAAACCGAAAAGAGAATATATGTAGATTTCGTTTTCATCATAGTAATAATATATATACTTCCATGAAAAATGGGAGATAATATATAGACTGTAAATTAAAATCATAAAAAGAATCCGCACTCCGCTTTCAGAAAAGTTTCCTACAATATCCAGTAATACCAAAAAATGCAGGAAGAATTCCAGGAAAAATGTGAAATATAAAAAATTGTTGGAATAGGCTACATAGTGACAATCTGCCTTTTTTCGTTCTTTCCGCAGTTCTGACGTTCTGTGCAATTCGATAAAAAATAAAATCGGGAAAAACAGCCATAAAATTGCTTCCATATAATTATATCCTTTCTGCGGTATTCCTTTTATTTGCGCTTAATATATTGTAACAGCTCAGGGCTCGTTTGACAAGAATAGAGAGAGTATTTGTATTGCTGGAAAAGTCAGCGCAGAATGTGGAATTTTCCTGGTGAATAGAAAAGATGGCATTGAAGCCATCTTTTCCATAGAATGAATGTGTGAAATTATGTAGAAAATAAATTATTTAATACTGATACTGATATTTTCCCTTTTCGTCGATTCCATAAAAATCAGAAAAGGATAATGCAAAAATTTTATCTTTCATAGAGGAAATATCAATTTTGTTTTTGATGACATACTGGTAAATGCCGCTGTAATCAATGTCTCCCTGGATGAGAATGCTGTCCAGCTTTCCGTCTCTTAATATGGCACGGCGGTAGCCTTTAGAATCCTGATGAATAATCACCTCATCGCCCTCCTCTGCGACTCCACGGCCCAGTGAGAGAGTAGTGATACCGTAAAAATTCATGGTATTTTTCATGGCATAAAGATCTGTATATTCTTTTTCTGTTCCGCACATATTATAAGCGGCAGTTTCTCCCTGTTTCATAGCATTGGGCCAGATGCCGGAAAGACCGGCAACATCCCCTGCTGCGTAAACATGCGGGCAGCTTGTCTCCATATGGGAATTTACTTCAATGAAACGTTCTGCTTTTATATTGCTACCCTGTACGCATTCAATAGCAGGGCGGACACCTGCAGCTACAATTACAAGGTCACAGTTAATTCTTGTGCCGTCATCCAGAATGACTGCTTCGATCGCGCCATCTGCATTCATGACTGTCTCAGATGCTTTCTTGCCAAGAAGGAAGCGGCATCCATGAGATTCAAATTTTTCTCTGTAAGCATCTCCTGCAGCTTCATCAAGCTGTAGAGGAAGAATACGTTCTGCCATTTCTACAACAGTAACTGCCTTTCCCTGCTCAAGGAAAGCATACGCTGCATCCATGCCCACAAGACCGGAGCCGACTACAAGAATATTCTCTGCCTTATCAGCAAGGGGACGAATTGCCTGTGCATCGCTTAAATCGCGCAGACCAAATACGTTGTTTGCTTCCCGGAACTGTCCGACAGGAGGAATAAAGCTGTGGGCACCTGTTGCAATGAGAAGACGGTCATAAGACTCTTTGCTGCCATCCTGGAGAATAACAACAGAAGCTTCTGTATCAATGGAGGTAACGGTTTTATCCTTTATCCAGGAAATATGATTTGTTTCAAAGAAATCTTCCGGTATAAAGGAGAGTGTCTTTTCATCTCTTTCATGGCTTAAATATTTATGCAGCATACAACGGGAGTGTACATGCGTATCTGTGGAAATCACAAGAATTTCTGCATCTTTCATAAGAGTACGAATGGTTTTTGCTGCCTGAATACCGGCTGCTCCGGCACCAATAATTACATGCTTCATTCTCCCACCTCCTCAATGTAGATTGCTTTTTTTGGACAGGCACGCACGCATGCAGGACCTTCCGGATCTTCTGCGCAAAAATCACATTTTATTACTTTTGTATGTGTGGCAGTATCTGGTTTTAAAACGCCGTAAGGGCAGTTCATAACACACATAAAGCAGGAACCGCATTTGTTTTCATTGTAAAGAACATGACCTGTTTCCGGATCTTTCGTAAGCGCGCCGCTCATACAGGACATGACGCATTCCGGCTGATCGCAGTGGCGGCAGAAAATTGGCTTATAACTGCCGTCGGAGGAACAGACAATATGGTTTCTTGATTCATTAAGAATGTCTGTTAAATCAAGAGTATATACATTTCCTTTATCTGCACGGTGTGCCTGCATACAGGCAACCGTACAGTTTTTGCAGCCGTCACATTTGGCGGCATCAATGAAAATACGTTTCATAGAAACACCTCCTAGATATGTAATGCGCTGCGTTTTTCTTCGATAATATTCTCCAGAATATCTGCGGAAGCTTTTGCGTCAGAATTGATGATAACCTGACCTCCGGTAAGCTCTTTCATATCTTCTGTTAAAACTTTTACTGCAACAGGGCTTCCTGTCATAAATGGCGGAAGGCCAAGATGAAGCGGAAGACCAAGGGAAAGACCAAAGCATCCGTCTGCAATTGCCTGCTCTTCAAGCCACTGTGCTGCGGAAAGAACAAGAGGGAGCTGCGGAAGGTCAACACCAAGCTCTGCTGCAATCTCTGTTGCCACGATTTCAAGACGTCCAATGGCAAGACACGGACCGAAGTTTAATACTGGCGGGATACCAAGTTTTTCACATACTGCACGAAGTTTCGGACCAGCAAGCTTAGCAGCTTCCGGAGTCATAAGACCGCAGTTTTCAATACCGCCTGAAGAGCATCCTGCTGTGAGAACAATAATATCACGGGCAATCAGTTCTTTTGTAAGTTCTACTGTTAAAACGTCGTGTCCGCCGGCTGTTAAGTTAGAACATCCAACAACGCCTGCAATACCTTTAATATCACCAGATACAATCAGGTCAATAAGTGGTTTCCAGCTTCCGCCAAGGAAGGATTTTAAAGAGCCTTCGCTTACACCGGTAAGGGTATTGGAGTTGCCGTGCTCCGGAAGAAGGTTCATTGGAACGTTTCCGCGGCGTTCTTTGTAAGCGTCGATGATTTTGTCAATAATAACTTCTGTCTGTGCTTCTCTTTCTTCAAATTTATATGGAAGAAGCTCTGCGTTTGCTTTCTTAGCTACATCATCAAGACAAATCTGTTTGATTTTCAGCTCCTCGCAAATCGGCTCAATGCCTGGAAGTGTACAGTTAAACTCGGAAAGAACAGCATCAATTCCGCCAGTTGCGAGAATTGCCTCGCTCGTGTAGTTGTTTCCTGCATGACCGTCAAATACTTCCTGATAGTGAGAACCACGAAGCTGTAAATCCTGTCCCACACAGGTGCATCCAACAAGCTTAAAGCCTTTTGCACCTGCAGCCTGTGCTTTTTTCACTGCCTCAGGAGATACCAGTTTTTCCTGTAAGTCTACAAAGATAGTATGCTGATGTCCTGTAATCATAATATTGATGTAATCCGGGTCAATTACACGAAGACCTACCGGTGCAGGGCGGAGCTCAGGCTGTCCTAAAAGAACATCATTTAAAAGGTTTGTAAGGGTAAGACCGTAAATACCGGTGGAAATACCAAGTTTTAAGCAGTCTGTCAGCATATCTACAGGATCGGAATTTAAGTTTGTAGAACATTTTACAACGCCTTTGAATACTTCAGATTTCGCTCCGCCTGGCATAATACCAAGTTCTTTCCAGCGTTTCACACGTGGAGCGTAAGCGATTTTTTCTACAAGCTCAGCCTGAACATATTCCGGTTTGTAAAGATCTGCAAAAACTGCGTCTGCAATTTTTTCAGCTTTTACATAATTGTCTTCTTCTTCAATGCCAAACAGTTCAGCAAGGTGATTTAAGGATTCCATACCTTTTAATTCGCCTTTTGCCTGGGCTGTTTTTTTCAGGTTTAAGGCTGTGTTTTCAACAATATGAATATAACAGCCGCTTCCTGCTGCAACAGTTCTTAAAAAGTTACGTGTCACAATGGTATCCGCATTTGCGCCGCAGATTCCTCTTGGAGAACTTGGTGTAATACGACATGGACCATTGGAACAGAGACGGCAACAGACGCCCTGAAGACCAAATCCGCATTTTGTTTTCTGAGTATCTACTCTGTGATGGGAAGTTTCCATAGGAAGGGAGCGGATAAAATCCTCCAGGGGTTTGTCTGCGCTTTTGCAGGTGTTGCAGCCATAGCACTGATTCATAAGTATTTCCTCCTTAAATATAAAAAAATATGAATTATCGTATTCGTCAAGAGATATTATATAATACTGGATAAAATAAGTCAATATTAAAAAACATATATTTCCAGGAAAAATAGTAGAATATGGCGAAAAGGAATGTTATACTGAACGTATCGCGTAAAAACGGGACAGAGATTAAAGTGAGGATAGAAGATGAATATTTTAAATATAGAACATGTAAGTAAGGTATTTGGAGAAAAAATAATTTTTGATGATGTTTCTTATGGGATTCATCAGGGAGACAAAATCGGCATTATTGGAATTAACGGAACAGGAAAAACCACGATTCTTAAAATAATAGCAGGATTGGAGGAGCCGGATGAAGAGCAGGTTATTATGCAGAATGGCCTTCGTATTACGTATCTTCCCCAGAATCCTGAATTTTCTCCAAATGCCACAATTCTTGATTATGTTGCAGATGGAAAATGGCAGAAGGACTGGGCAACAGCAAGCGAAGCTGCCAATGTGTTAAATAAACTGGGAATTACGAACCATGAAGAAAAAATAGAGCATCTTTCCGGAGGGCAGAAAAAAAGAGTGGCGCTTGCAAGAACTCTTGTAAATCCGGCAGATGTTTTGATTTTAGATGAGCCTACAAACCACATTGATAACGAGATGGCTTCCTGGCTGGAGGATTACCTTCGAAAATTTAAGGGAGCATTAGTTATGGTAACCCACGACCGTTATTTCTTAGACAGAGTGACAAATAAGATTCTGGAAATCAGTCATGGAAAGCTTTATTCTTATGAAGCAAATTATTCGAAATTTCTGGAACTGAAAGCTCAGAGAGAAGAAATGGAGATGGCAGGGGAGCGGAAGCGTCAAAGTGTTCTCCGAATGGAGCTTGAATGGGCGAAACGCGGCTGCCGTGCAAGAAGTACAAAACAAAGAGCAAGACTGGAAAGGTTAGAAGCATTAAAAAATGGAACAGCTCCCGTAACGGATCAGAGGGTGGAAATGGATTCTGTCGAAACCCGTATGGGAAAGAAAACAATTGAGCTTCATCATGTAAGCAAATCTTTTGGAGAAAAGAAAGTAGTAGATGATTTTACTTATATTATTCTCCGCAATCAGCGTCTTGGAATTATTGGTCCAAATGGCTGCGGGAAATCTACCCTTATGAAAATGATTGCCGGGATTTTAAAACCGGATGCGGGAGAAATTGAGTGGGGAGACACTATTAAAATAGGATATTTTGCACAGGAAGTTCCGGATATGGACAGAAATCTCCGGGTTATCGATTACATTCGAGAGGTAGCAGAATATATTCCAACAAAAGATGGAAAAATCAGCGCTTCTATGATGCTTGAACGATTCCTTTTTGATTCTGCCATGCAGTATACCCCTGTAGAAAAGCTTTCCGGAGGAGAAAAGCGCCGCCTGTATCTTCTTAAAGTTCTTATGGAAGCGCCAAATGTTCTTATTCTTGATGAGCCCAGCAATGATATTGATATTCCTACACTTACCATCCTTGAGGATTATCTGGATTCTTTTTCAGGAATTGTAGTTGCTGTTTCTCACGACAGATATTTTCTCGACAATATGGCAGACCGGATTTTTGCTTTTGAGGGGGAAGGGCATCTCGTGCAGTATGAGGGAGGCTACACAGACTATCTGGAGGCAAGGGAAAGAAAAATGGCAGATATGTCTGAGGAGGAAAGTTCTCTTATAAAAAAAGATAAATCTTCCAAAAACGACTGGAAACAGAATCGTAAGGAAAAACTTAAATTCACCTTTAAAGAGCAGAGGGAATTTGAGACAATCGATGAGGATATAGAAAAGCTGGAAGAGCGGATTGCCTCTCTTGAAGAAGAGATGATGAAAAATGCCACCAATTCCGGAAAACTCCGGGAGATTGTGGAAGAAAAAGAAGAGGCGGAAAAAGCTCTGGAAGAAAAAATGGACAGATGGGTTTATTTAAACGACCTTGCAGAGCGTATTGAGGCTCAGAAGGAGGAGAGAGAATGAGAAGTCCCATGACAACTCTTTGTTACATAGAAAAAGAAGATTCTTATCTTATGCTTCATCGGGTATCAAAGAAAAATGATGTGAATAAGGATAAGTGGATTGGGGTAGGCGGACATTTTGAAGAGGGAGAAAGCCCGGAGGAATGTCTTTTAAGAGAAGTAAAAGAAGAGACAGGTCTTACCCTTACTTCCTGGAAATTTCGCGGGCTTGTTACCTTTACACAGAAAGGCTATGGAACAGAGTATATGTGCCTCTATACAGCAGAGGGATTTACAGGAGAATTAAAAGACTGTGATGAAGGAAAACTGAAATGGGTGAAAAAATCAGAAATAGAGAACCTGAACCTGTGGACAGGCGATAAAATCTTCCTTCGTCTTATGGCGGAAAACGCTCCGTTTTTCTCTTTGAAGCTTCGCTATGAAGGAGATAATCTTACGGAGGCTGTTCTTGACGGAAAGGCGCTTTCCTATTGACTTTTTCTATAAAAATCGAGTATCATATATGGCAGTTGTAATAAAAAACAGGAGGAAAAAAACATGTCAGAGACAGTAAAAGTAGTAGTGGATGTCATGGGCGGCGACAATGCGCCGACAGAACCGGTAAAGGCAGCGGCGGCAGCGGTAGAAGAGCGCAGTGATATAGAAGTGATTCTTACAGGAAATAAAGATGTAATTGAAAAAGAACTGGAAAAATATACTTCCGCTCCAAGAGAACGGATTCACATTGTTCCCACAACAGAAGTGATTGAGACAGCAGAGCCTCCTGTTATGGCAATCCGTAAGAAAAAAGATTCATCTATTGTAGTTGGTCTGAATATGGTAAAGAAACAGGAGGCAGATGCTTTTGTTTCTTCTGGAAGCTCAGGAGCAGTTCTTGTAGGAGGACAGGTAATTGTAGGAAGAATCAAAGGTGTAGAGCGGCCTCCGCTGGCTCCGCTGATTCCAACAGCAGAAGGCGTTTCTCTTCTTGTGGACTGTGGAGCGAATGTAGATGCCCGTCCTTCCCATCTTGTGCAGTTTGCAAAAATGGGCGCGATTTATATGGAACATATTGTGGGGATCAAAAATCCGAGAGTTGCCATTGTAAATAACGGAGCGGAAGAAGAAAAGGGAAATGCGCTTGTAAAAGAAACCTTTCCTCTTTTAAAAGAATGCAAGGGCATTAATTTTATCGGAAGCATTGAGGCAAGAGATATTCCTTCTGGATATGCAGACGTTATCGTATGTGAAGCCTTTGTGGGCAATGTGATTTTAAAGCTTTATGAGGGACTTGCAGCAACTCTTATGAGTAAAATCAAGGGCGGCATGATGAAAAATACGAGAAGCAAAATGGGAGCGCTTCTTATTAAGCCGGCATTAAAGGAGACATTAAAAGAATTTGATACCACAAAGCATGGCGGAGCACCGCTTCTTGGTCTTAAGGGACTTGTTGTAAAAACGCATGGAAGCGCATCCTCCGTAGAAATAAAAAATGCAATTTTTCAGTGTGTAGATTTCAAACAGCAGCAGATCAATGAAAAAATTGCAGAACATATTAATGAGGGAGATTGAAATTGGAATTTGAAAAGCTGAAAGAAATCATAGAAGAAATTCTTCATATCGATAGAGAAGAAATTACAGAATCCTCTGGATTTGTAGAGGATCTCGGAGCAGATTCCCTGGATCTGTTCCAGATTCTTCTCTGTCTGGAAGAAACGTATGATATTGAAATCGAAGAAAAAGATGCAGAGGAGATCCGGACAGTGGGAGATGCTGTTTCGCTCATTTGCCGTCTGATCAAAGGGTGAAAGGAGCAAAGTAAATATGGAGAAAAATCTGGAAAAACTTGAAGGGATTATCGGATATATATTTAAAGATAAACATCTGCTTTCTCAGGCAATGACGCACAGTTCTTATGCCAATGAAAAAAAGTTGGGGAAAGCGGGCTGTAATGAGCGTTTGGAGTTTTTGGGAGATGCTGTTTTGGAACTTATCAGCAGCGATTTTCTTTTTGCTGTATATCCGAAGGTCCCTGAGGGCGAGCTTACAAAAAAACGTGCCAGTCTGGTGTGTGAGCCGAGTCTTGCTTATTGCGCCAGGGAATTTGGGCTTCCGGAGTTTCTTCTTCTTGGAAAAGGAGAAGACATGACAGGAGGAAGGAACAGAGATTCTATTGTCTCAGATGCAACAGAGGCGCTTCTCGGAGCAATTTATCTGGACGGTGGTTTTGCTAGCGCAAAGGAGTTCGTATTGAAATTTATTCTGAATGATATAGAGCATAAGCAGCTCTTTTATGATAGCAAGACCATCTTACAGGAAATTGTTCAGGAAAATGGAGGACAGCCTGTAGAATATCAGCTTGTAAAAGAGGAAGGTCCAGATCACAATAAGAACTTTACCGTCAGCGCAATTGTAAATGGAAAAGTAATGGGCAGAGGGAAAGGACATACAAAAAAAGCTGCGGAGCAGGCGGCTGCCTATGAGGCGATACGCAGGATAAAACAATAACAGGTGGAATATGTATTTAAAAAACATTGAAGTGCAGGGTTTTAAATCTTTTGCACAGAAAATAAACTTTGAATTTCATAATGGAATTACAGGGATTGTAGGTCCAAATGGAAGTGGAAAAAGCAATGTAGGAGATGCTGTCCGGTGGGTTCTGGGAGAACAGAGTGCAAAACAGCTCCGCGGCGGAAATATGCAGGATGTTATTTTTTCCGGGACAGAGACAAGAAAACCGTTAAGTTTTGCTTCTGTGGCAATCACACTTGATAATTCTGATCACAAGCTTCCGGTGGATTTTCAGGAGGTGACCGTTATAAGACGGCTCTATCGTTCCGGTGAAAGCGAGTACCTTATTAACGGAAGTTCTTGCAGGCTTAAAGATATTCACGAAATGTTTTATGATACCGGTATTGGAAAAGAAGGATACTCTATTATCGGTCAGGGGCAGATTGATAAGATTTTAAGCGGAAAGCCGGAGGAAAGAAGAGAGCTTTTTGACGAGGCGGCAGGAATTGTAAAGTTCAAGAGAAGAAAAAACACAACTATAAAAAAACTGGAAGAAGAGCAGCAAAATCTTGTCCGTGTAACAGATATATTAAGCGAGCTTACAAGACAGCTTGCACCTCTTGAGAAACAGGCGGAAACGGCGAAAATTTATCTGGGGAAAAGAGAGACGTTAAAAGAGCTGGATGTGAATCTTTTTCTTGCGGAAAACGAGCATACGGAAAGTCTTTTAAAAGCGCTGGAGGAAAAAACAAAAACAGCAGAACACCAGCTTCGGGAAACAAACGGAGCTTATGAAAAAACAAAAGAAGAATACGACCGTCTGGAAAAAGAGCTGGAAGAGCTGGAAGAGAAAATGGAGTCTCTCAGGGAAGAAACTCAGGGAAAAGCTCTTCAGAAGCAGCAGCTGGAAGGACAGATCAATGTCTTAAAAGAACAGCTTTCTGCCGGAGAACAGAACCGGGAGCATTACGAAAGCCGTCTTTTGAGTATTGCAGAAGAACTTTCTAAAAAAGAGAAAGCAAAAAAAGAGCAGCAGGAAGAAGGCGAGCTTTTAAAAGAAAAAACATCTGAAATGAAAAAGCAGATGAAGAAAAAGGAAGAAGCTCTCTCCCACATTCAGGAAAATATACAGGAATGCAGTGCGGCAGTGGAAGAGGGAAAAAACGAAATCATTGAGATTTTAAATACCCGTGCCACGACAAAAGGAAAAGCCCAGCGTTTTGATACTATGATGGAGCAGATTGGTATCCGCAAAGCAGAGTTAAGCCAGAAAATTCTCAAGCTGAAAAGCGAAGAAGAAGAGCAGTCCGGTGCTATGAAAAAGGCTTCTGCAAAATATGAGGCAATTACTGCTCTTATCGAAGAAATGAATGAAGAATGCAGACGACTTGAAGAAGAAGTTTTTGCCATTCAGGAACAGTTAAAAAACCAGAATGGGCAGATGGAGGCAGGTCAGGCTGCTTATCACAGAGAGGCGTCCAGACTGGATTCTTTAAAAAATATGGCAGAGCGCTACGATGGTTACGGAAACAGTATTCGAAGGGTAATGGAGCAGAAGGAACGGGTTTCAGGAATTGAAGGCGTAGTAGCAGACTTAATTCAGGTAAATAAGGATTACGAAATCGCTATTGAAACGGCTCTTGGAGGCAGTATTCAGAATATTGTCACAGACAATGAACAGACTGCCAAACAGATGATTGAGTTTTTAAAGAAAAACCGTTTTGGACGCGCCACCTTCCTTCCTCTAAGCAGCGTAAATGCAAGAGGTGAGTTTTCTCAAAAAGAGGCGTTGAAAGAAGATGGCGTAATTGGTCTTGCAAGTGAGCTTGTAAATACAGCTCCCAGGTATCAGGGAGTGATTCGTTATCTTCTGGGAAGAGTTCTTGTGGTGGATCATATCGACCATGCCATTGCCATTGGGAGAAAATACAGGCACACCCTTAGAATGGTAACAATAGAGGGAGAATCTTTAAGTCCCGGCGGTTCTATGACAGGCGGCGCTTTCCGAAATAACAGCAATCTCCTTGGAAGAAAAAGAGAGATTGAAGAACTGGAAAAAAAGGTGCTTTCCCTGAAAACAAAGATGGAAGAAATGCAGCGTTCCATTGATGAGAACAGAAGCAGAAGAAATGTGATTCGAGATACGATTGCAGATTTTAAAGAAAAACTGCGTCTTCAGTATGTGGAGCAGAATACTGCAAAAATGAGCATGAATCAGCTTGAAGAAAAGAATGAGCAGATTCAGAGAGGGTATCTGCAGGTGCAGAGAGACCAGATGGATATGCAGAGGCAGGTACGGGAGGTTCAGGAAGACCACAGCCGTATAAAGAAAGAGCTGGAGGAATCTCAAAAGGATGAAAAAGAACTGGAAACCTTTATTGAGACAAAGCAGCAGGAATTGGATAACTGGAAAAACGAGGAGAGCGAGGCTTTAAAGGAACTGGAAAATATCCGTCTGGAAGTTTCCTCCATGGGACAGAAAACACAGTTTACAATGGAAAATCTTTCCCGTCTTTCTTCCGAGATTGCTTCTTTTACAGAGGAGCGCGGGAAGATACAGGAAAATCTGGAGCTTGGAAAAGAGGAGATGGAGAAAAAACGGCAGGATATTATCCGTCTTAAAAACACCATTGCCCATTTTGAGGAAGAAGAGAAGGTTTCGAAAGAGAACCTGCAGGCGCTTACTGAGGAAAAGGAAGAGAGAAATAAAAGCCATAAAGCCTTTTTCGAAAAGCGTGACGCGCTTTCCAGTCAGATGAACCTGTTGGATAAAGAATGTTTCCGCCTGAAAAGTCAGGCAGAAAAAATAGAGGAAAACAGAGAAGCGCAGATTTCCTATATGTGGGAGGAGTATGAAATCACTCCGAACAATGCCCTTCAATATAGAAAAGAAGAGCTGACAGACCGTCAGGAAATGCAAAAGGAAATCGGAAAGATCAAAGAAGAAATCCGGCGGCTCGGAACTGTCAATGTAAATGCTATCGAGGATTATAAGGAGCTTTTAGAGCGCCACACCTTCCTTTCTGGTCAGTATGAAGATCTGCAGCAGGCAGAAAAGACTCTGGAACAGATCATAGAAGAACTGGATGAGGGAATGCGCAGACAGTTCTCGGAAAAATTCCGGGAAATCCAGCGAGAATTTGACAAAGCCTTTAAAGAACTTTTTGGCGGAGGAAAGGGAACACTGGAGCTTTCTGAAGATGAGGACATTCTCGAGGCGGGAATCCGTATTATTTCCCAGCCGCCGGGAAAAAAGCTTCAAAATATGATGCAGCTTTCCGGTGGGGAGAAAGCGCTTACAGCGATCGCCCTCCTTTTTGCAATTCAGAACTTAAAGCCGTCGCCGTTCTGTCTTCTTGACGAAATTGAGGCGGCGCTTGACGATTCCAATGTAGGGCGGTTTGCAGGGTATCTTCAGAAGTTGACGAAAAACACACAATTTATTATAATAACACATAGACGCGGTACTATGAATGCGGCAGACCGCCTTTATGGTATCACCATGCAGGAAAAAGGTGTTTCGACACTTGTTTCTGTAGATTTAGTAGAAAATCAGTTGACGCAGTAATGAGGAGGAAATATGGCAGAGGAGAAAAAAGGCTTTTTTAAACGCCTTGTCAGTGGTTTGACAAAAACACGCGATAACATTGTGGCAGGGTTTGATTCTATTTTTAAGGGATATTCCAGTATTGATGAAGATTTCTATGAGGAGCTGGAAGAAATTCTGATCATGGGCGATATAGGGATCAACGCCACAACATCTATCCTGGAAAATTTAAAGGAACAGGTTGCAGAGCAGCATATCAAAGAGCCAATGGAATGTAAGCAGCTCTTGATCGACAGCATCAAAAAACAGATGTATGTAGACAGCACGGAATATGCTTTCGAGGACAGAAAATCGGTAATCCTTGTCATTGGCGTAAACGGCGTGGGAAAAACAACATCTGTTGGAAAATTAGCAGGAAAATTAAAGGATCAGGGCAAAAAAGTGGTGCTTGCAGCGGCAGATACCTTCCGTGCGGCGGCGGGAGAGCAGCTCACCCAGTGGGCAAACCGAGCAGGCGTTGATATTATCGGCGGACAGTCGGGAGCAGATCCGGCATCTGTTGTGTACGATGCAGTTGCGGCAGCAAAAGCCAGAAATGCAGACGTTCTGATCTGCGACACGGCAGGGCGGCTTCACAATAAGAAAAATCTTATGGCAGAGCTTGAGAAAATTTACAGAATTCTGGCAAAAGAATATTCTGAGGCCTATCTGGAAACCCTTGTTGTGCTTGACGGAACAACAGGACAGAATGCGCTTGCCCAGGCAAAACAGTTTTCTGAGGTAGCAAATGTAAATGGTATTATTCTTACAAAACTGGACGGAACAGCAAAAGGCGGTATTGCAGTGGCAATCCAGTCAGAACTGGATATTCCTGTAAAATATATAGGTGTGGGAGAAAGCATTGATGATCTGCAGAAGTTTGATGCGGATGCCTTTGTAAACGCCTTATTTGACGTAGATAACAAAAACGAATAAAGATACCATAAGGGGAGGAAACCATATGCTTACACTGGAAAAATTTGAAGAGGCTTCAGAAATTGTCAGGGAGGTAACACAGGAAACAAAGCTGATCAAAAGCTCTTATTTTTCGGAACTGACAGGAAACCGCGTGTTTTTTAAACCGGAAAATATGCAGCGGACAGGCGCTTACAAGGTGAGAGGCGCCTATTATAAAATCAGTACGCTTACAGAAGAAGAAAGAAACAAAGGACTGATCACTGCGTCAGCGGGAAATCACGCTCAGGGAGTGGCTTACGCAGCGCATAAATTCGGGGCAAAGGCAGTGATCGTCATGCCTACCACAACGCCTCTTATTAAAGTAGAACGTACAAAGAGCTACGGAGCAGAAGTGATCCTGAAAGGAGACGTGTACGACGAAGCCTGCGCTTACGCCCTGGAGCTTGCAGAAAAAGAAGGCTACACCTTCATTCACCCGTTTGACGATCCGGCAGTTGCGACAGGTCAGGGAACGATCGCAATGGAAATCGTGCAGGAGCTTCCCCTTGTAGATTATATTCTTGTTCCCATTGGGGGAGGCGGACTTGCAACAGGAGTCTCCACACTTGCAAAACTTTTAAATCCCCATATTAAAGTAATCGGAGTAGAACCTTCCGGAGCAGCCTGCATGAAAGCCTCTCTTGAAAAAGGCGAGGTTGTGGGCCTTTCCAGTGTAAATACCATTGCGGATGGTACGGCTGTACAGCGCCCGGGAGAGAAAATCTTTCCGTATATCCAGGAAAATCTTGATGAAATCCTGACTATTGACGATGATGAACTCATCGTGGCTTTCCTTGATATGGTAGAAAATCATAAGATGATCGTGGAAAATTCCGGACTTCTCACAGTTGCGGCTCTTCGCCATCTTGATTTTAAAAACAAAAAGGTAGTTTCCATATTAAGCGGCGGAAATATGGACGTGATCACCATGTCCTCCGTAGTTCAGCACGGGCTGATCCAGAGAGACAGAATCTTTACAGTTTCTCTTCTGATCCCGGATAAGCCGGGCGAGCTGGTACGCGTTGCCACCATCATTTCCGAAAACCAGGGCAATGTCATTAAACTTGACCATAACCAGTTTGTAAGCACCAACCGCAATGCGGCAGTGGAGCTGAAAATCACAATGGAAGCTTATGGAACAGACCACAAAAACCAGATTGTAAAAGCTCTGGAAAAAGCGGGATGCCGTCCGAAGGTGATCCGGGCAAGTTTGTAATAAAAATATGTAATGCTATAAAAAGGGAGCGGCTCCTGGCGAGTCACTCCCTCTTTTCATAAACGGATTTAATCTCTCTGGAATAAATCTCTTGTATATAATTTTTCTTTTACGTCTTCCAGACAACTGTCGTAGCGGTTTGCGATGATGCTGTTGCTCATTTCCTTAAATTTCTTTAAGTCATTTACAACCTTGCTTCCGAAGAAGGTAGTTCCGTCTTCCAGTGTTGGCTCATAAATAATGACAGAAGCGCCTTTCGCTTTGATTCGTTTCATAACGCCCTGGATACTGCTCTGACGGAAGTTGTCGGAATTTGATTTCATAGTAAGGCGGTATACGCCTACAACCACTTCTTTTTCTTTGGAGCTTTCCCACTGGTTGCTGTCTGCGTAATTGTAATAGCCTGCCATGTGAAGAACCCGGTCTGCAATGAAGTCTTTACGTGTGCGGTTACTCTCCACAATAGCGGAAATCATATTCTGAGGAACGTCATTGTAGTTTGCAAGAAGCTGTTTTGTATCCTTAGGCAGACAGTAGCCGCCGTATCCGAAGGACGGGTTGTTGTAATGGGTTCCGATTCGCGGATCGAGACATACGCCGTTAATAATATCCTGTGTATTCAGTCCTTTGATCTCAGCATAAGTGTCAAGCTCATTAAAGTAAGAAACGCGAAGGGCAAGGTAAGTATTTGCAAAAAGCTTTACTGCTTCAGCCTCTGTAAAGCCCATGAACAGGGTATCAATTTCCGGTTTTACGGCTCCTTCCTGAAGAAGAGCGGCAAAAGTGCGGGCTGCCTCTGTGAGGTTTTTATTTTCCGGGTCAGTAGACACAATAATACGGCTTGGATAAAGATTGTCGTATAAGGCTTTTGATTCCCGTAAAAATTCCGGGCTGAAAATAATATTTTCCGTGTCGTATTTCTTTCGTACAGATTCTGTAAAACCAACAGGAATCGTAGATTTAATTACCATAACTGCCTTCGGATTTACTTTTAAAACAAGCTGGATCACTGCCTCTACAGCAGAAGTGTCAAAGTAGTTTCTCTGGCTGTCGTAATTGGTGGGAGCTGCAATGACAACAAAGTCTGCGTTTTTATAAGCGGCTTCCCCATCAAGAGTTGCTGTTAAATCCAGTTCTTTTTCGGCAAGATATTTCTCGATATATTCGTCCTGGATCGGAGATTTCCGGTTGTTGATCATGTCCACTTTTTCCGGAATAATATCAACGGCTGTCACATGATTGTGCTGTGCAAGGAGAGTAGCGATGGAAAGTCCCACATATCCTGTTCCTGCAACTGCGATATTAAGAGGGGAAGGGGAAGAAAGCTTATGGCTTTCTCCGTTATTTACAAATACTTCGTCCAGCTCAAAACCAAGAACTTCCTCCAGTTTTTCAAGCTGTGGGATGGAAGGAATAAAATCCTTCTGTTCCAGACGGGAGATCAGCGCTCTGTTAATTCCGGTTGCATCAGATAAATCCTGCTGTGTCATGGATTTGTCTTTTCTTTTTGTACTTACGGTTTCTGCAAGAGCAGAAATAGATAATTTTTTCATATGATATTTCCTTTCTAATGAATGTTTAATATATGTTAATAATAATAACAAAATAAAGCCTTGTAGTTCTGCATTTAAGATAAATTCACTATAGCACAAGGATAAAACAAAAGCAACAGAAAAATATGTTATTTAAAATAATATATCAAAAAAACAGCGCCCTCGAAAAGCAAGGACACTGCAGTAGTAAAATTCGACATTTTAACCTTTTGAAATTGTGGACCAGACAATTAATTGAGATAAAACGCACAATAATTCCTTGACTTAATTCTTCTATATTGGTAAAATTAACTATTATAAGCCGATATAGAGGAGGATGATTATCATGGCTAAGAAAAGAAATATCATTGTAGGACAATCCGGAGGTCCTACTTCCGTTATTAATTCCAGTCTGGCAGGGGTGTACAAAAATGCCATTGAGCGAGGATTTGACAAAGTGTATGGAATGCTTCACGGGGTACAGGGACTTCTGGATGAGCAGTATATCGATCTTTCTACACAGATTCACTCAGAGCTTGATATTGAGCTTCTGAAACGGACCCCATCTGCGTTTTTAGGTTCCTGCCGTTACAAGCTTCCGGAAATCCATGAGGACAGAGAAATTTATGAAAAACTTTTCGGCATTTTAAATAAGCTGGATATTGACGCATTTATCTATATCGGCGGAAATGATTCTATGGACACCATAAAAAAATTATCGGATTACGCAATTTTGACAGGTCAGAAGCAGAAGTTCCTCGGCGTTCCAAAAACAATCGATAATGATCTTGCCCTTACAGATCATACTCCGGGATTTGGAAGCGCTGCCAAATATATCGGTGCATCTACAAAGGAAGTAATTCGTGATGCAGAAGGTCTTACCTATAAAAAGAACATGATCACCATTATGGAGATTATGGGAAGAAATGCAGGGTGGCTCACAGGGGCGACAGCGCTTGCCAAAACAGAAGACTGCGAAGGTCCGGATCTGATTTACCTTCCGGAAGTCCCCTTTGATATTGACCGCTTCCTTGCGAAAGTAAAAGAACTTCTGAAGAAAAAATCCTCTGTTGTCATTGCTGTATCAGAAGGGATCAAGCTGGCAGACGGACGTTATGTATGCGAACTTGGAAGTGTGGGAGATTATGTGGATGCCTTCGGACACAAGCAGCTTCAGGGTACTGCCACATATCTTGCGAATTTCCTGGCAGCAGAATGTGGCTGCAAAACACGTGCCGTAGAGCTTTCTACTTTACAGAGAAGCGCTTCCCATATGGCGTCCAGAGTAGATATTGACGAGGCATTTATGGTAGGCGGCGC
>URHH01000047.1 GCA_900547615.1 uncultured Blautia sp.
AGCCTGGAGGATTTAATCGAAGAGGGTGTCCTCACAAAAAAAGAATGCGACCGCGCAGATTTCGGAAAAAACAGGACAAGCATAGATTATGCCAAAATTTACAAGAGCCGCACCGCTCTTCTCCGCAAGGCATATGAGCGCAGCAAGATCAGCGAAAATCCGGATTTTGTTGAATTTCAGCAGAAAGAAGGCTGGTGGCTTAAAGATTACGCGCTTTTTATGGCTGTAAAAGAACGCTTTGACGGAGAGCCCTGGAGTGAGTGGGCAGAGGATATTCGCTTCCGCTGGCAGAACGCCCTGGATTATTACAGAAGAGAATTATACTTTGACATTGAATTTCAGGAATATATGCAGTTTAAATTCTACGAGCAGTGGAAAAAATTAAAAGCTTATGCCAATAAAAAAGGAATCCGCATTATCGGGGACATTCCCATTTATGTGGCAATGGACAGCGCAGATACATGGGCAAGCCCGTGGCTCTTTAAATTAGATGAAAAAAATCAGCCCACACAGGTAGCAGGCTGCCCTCCTGACGGATTTTCCGCAACAGGACAGTTATGGGGAAATCCTCTTTATAACTGGGAGGTTCACAGACAGTCCGGCTTTGACTGGTGGGTAAAACGGATCGAGCACTGCTTCTCCATGTATGACATCGTGCGCATTGACCATTTCCGTGGTTTTGACGAATATTATGCCATTCCATTTGGAGATAAGACAGCAGAAAACGGCTGGTGGGAAAAAGGTCCCGGCATGGATTTATTCCGCGCCATTTCAAACCGCCTTGGAGAAAGAGAAATTATTGCAGAGGATCTCGGCTTTATGACAGACTCTGTTATTAAGCTTGTGGAAGATTCCGGCTATCCAAATATGAAGGTCATTGAATTTGCCTTTGACGAGCGCGACACAGGAAATGCCAGCGATTATCTTCCTCACAATTATCCGAGAAACTGCGTGGTATACACAGGAACACACGACAACGAAACGCTCGTTGGCTGGTTTAAGGACATTACGCCCGGTGAGCAGAAGCAGGTTCGGGAATACTTAAATAACTTCCACGACAGCGACAAAGAAATTTATAAGGATATTATCTGTCTTGTTATGAGAAGCGTGGCAAATCTCTGCATCATTCCCCTGCAGGATTATCTGGGACTTGGGAATGAAGCACGTATTAACAAACCGTCCACACTCGGCTGCAACTGGAAGTGGAGAATGACAGAAGGGCAGTTTTCAAAAGAGCTTCGTACAGAAATGAGAGCTCTTGCCAAACGGTACGGTCGGCTGAATACAAAAGGAGTGTAATCTTATGAGGCTTAATACGTTCTGTCTCTGCTGCCAGATCAACAAGCAGGCTTCCATGATCGGCAGCTTCCCGGACGAAAAAAAGAAGCTTGCCTATATGCAGGACGTCCTCTCCCGGCTTACAAACCTTCAGGAGGACGACAACTCTCCAAGCCTTTATACAGAATTTCAGAAGCTCTTTACAAAAACATGGGGAATTGCACCAAAAGATTACACAGAATTAAAAAAAGAATTTAATCAGCTTATGCTGGATCTGGAAGAAGAACTGATGCGCTCCATACAGGAAAGCAGTGATCCTCTGGAGCGCGCGCTGATCTACTCCAGAATCGGCAATTACATTGACTTTGCCGCCCTTTCTCATGTAAAAAAAGAGGAGCTTTTGTCTCTTATTGAGGAGGGAAACAAAAAAGCTCTTGATAAAGAAGAATACCGGCATTTCTGCGAAGAGCTTGTCTCTGCCCGCTCTCTTGTTTACCTTACAGACAACTGCGGCGAAATTGTTCTTGATAAGCTGGTGATCCGTATTTTAAAGGAGCACTTTCCGAATCTTGATATTCAGGTTATTGTAAGAGGTTTTCCTGCAGCCAATGACGCAACAATGGAGGACGCTCTCATGTGCGGTCTTACAGAACTTGTGCCTGTCATCGGAAACGGAAACGATGTGGGCGGCACATGGCTTCCCCACATCAGCGAAGAAAGCCTCTCGCTTATTAAAAATGCCGATGTAATCATATCAAAAGGACAGGGGAATTTTGAGACACTTCACGGCTGTGCTCTCAATATTTACTACCTGTTTTTATGCAAATGCGAGTGGTTTATGAGAATGTTCCAGGCTGAAAAATTTCAGGGAATGTTTGTAAACGAAAAGAGGATTCCATCTGATCTCTGACGGTTTTGACATAATGACGAAAAACCCCTTCTGTTTTTTTCGTCATTATGACAAGAAGCCGCAAAAAACTTTGTACAATTCTTCTCTAGCCCTTTTTTCCTGTTTTCGTTATACTGTTTACAGTGAATAACACAGAAAACTATAACAGTTTATATAATAATTTTTTTGGAGGAAAGCAAAATGGCAAGTTTATCTTTACAGCACATTAACAAAACTTATCCAAACGGTTTCCAGGCAGTTAAGGATTTCAACCTGGACATCGAAGACAAAGAGTTCATCATTTTCGTAGGTCCTTCCGGATGTGGTAAATCCACAACTCTTCGTATGGTTGCAGGACTTGAGGAAATCACAAGCGGTACTTTAAAAATCGGCGACAAAGTTATGAATGATGTTGAGCCGAAAGACCGTGACATTGCGATGGTATTCCAGAACTATGCTCTGTATCCACATATGACAGTTTATGACAACATGGCTTTCGGTCTGAAACTTCGTAAAGTTCCGAAAGATGAAATTGATAAAAAAGTTCGTGAGGCAGCAAGAATCCTTGACCTTGACAAACTGCTTGACCGTAAACCGAAAGCTCTTTCCGGTGGTCAGAGACAGCGTGTTGCTATGGGACGTGCTATCGTTCGTGATCCTAAGGTATTCCTTATGGACGAGCCTCTTTCAAACCTGGATGCAAAACTTCGTGTACAGATGCGTATCGAGATTTCCAAAATCCACCAGAAACTGGGCGCAACTATCATCTACGTAACACATGACCAGACAGAGGCTATGACACTTGGTACAAGAATCGTTGTTATGAAAGACGGCGTTGTTCAGCAGGTAGACACACCTCAGAACTTATACCAGAAACCAGGCAACCTGTTCGTAGCAGGATTCATGGGATCTCCGCAGATGAACTTCCTTGATGCTGAAATCAAAGAAAACGGCGGCAACTTAATCGCTAAAATCGGTGAGTATGACTTAATCATTCCTGCTGCAAAAGCTAAAGTTCTCAAAGACAACGGCTATGTAGGAAAAACAGTTGTTATGGGTATCCGTCCGGAAGACATTCAGGATTCCCAGATGTTCATCGAGGCTTCTCCAAGCGCTCCAATGTCTTCTGTTGTTAAAGTTTACGAGCTTCTTGGTGCAGAAGTATTCCTGTACTTCGACGTAAACGGAACACAGGTAACAGCACGAGTTGATCCACGTACAACAGTAAAAACAGGCGACCCGATCAAATTCGCATTTGATATGGAAAAAGCACATTTCTTCGACAAAGAAACAGAGCTTGTTATCACAAACTAATAAAACCAGAAGGTCCGGGGAGTTTTCCCCGGGCTTTTTTTATTCAGATATGATATACTGATTCTGTCAATACAAGAAAGGAACTTTGTAAACTTGATGAAATTGCAGCATATACTTCAGACATGTCTGGAAGACTGGAAAAATATAAGCGGTCTGGATTTCTGCCTTCTGGATGAAGAAAACAGAATTTATGTATCAACCTGCGACAGAAAGCTTCCTGCGCTCCAGCGTCTTTCCGATTTCCGGGATTCCTCTGCTCTGTGCCTGTCTAACACAGACTGCGGTTTTTACAAAATCCTGGAAAACGAACAGCTCCTGTACGTACTTATTGTATGGGGAAAATCAGAGGCTGCCCCCACGATCGGCGAGCTTGCCGTATGTCAGATAAACAGCCTGATTGCCGCCTACGCAGAGAAAAATGACAAAAACACTTTTATGCAGAACGTACTTCTGGAACGCTATCCGCAGATGGAGATTTTTAACCGGGCAAAAAAACTTCACATCAGCACCTCTTCACGAAGAGGGATTTTTCTTGTGGAAACCCGCCAGCATAAAGATGAAAATGCCCTTGCAACCATACGGAATATTTTCTCCGCACGCACAAGGGACTTTATCACTGCTGTTGACGATTCCGGCATTATTGTAATCCGGGAACTTCAGCCCTCGGAGGGCATAAAAGAACTGGAAAATATTGCCTGTATGCTTGTGGATATGTTAAACACAGAGGCAATGACGCCTGCCTGGGTCTCCTACAGCAACATCGCAGACGACATCAACCATCTTGCAGGGGCTTACAAAGAAGCGCGCACTGCTCTGGAAGTAGGAAAGATTTTTTACGCAGATAAAAATGTCTTTGGATACAGCCGCCTTGGAATCGGGCGTCTGATCTACCAGCTTCCTGTTGAAATCTGTGAAATGTTCATTGAAGAAATTTTCCAGAATGAAACTCTGGATTCCATTGACCAGGAAACTTTAAATATTATCCGCACGTTTTTTGAAAACAACCTGAATCTTTCGGAAACCTCAAGGCAGCTTTACGTACACAGAAATACTCTGGTGTACCGTTTTGAAAAACTTCAGAAAAAATTCGGTCTGGATCTTCGAAACTTTGAGGACGCTCTGACCTTTAAGCTTGCCATGATGGTCGTCGATTATATTCACTATTCCAGAACTCACTGAAGAAGCATGATTTTTTCAGGGGGAAAATAAACGCGGCAGGGCACAGATTTTTCATGAGAATCTGTGCCTTTTTTTGCCCGCATCAGCCAGATTGGGGAAGCCTCCGCCTCTCCCTGACAGCGTATGAGATACTGTTCCTCAAAGGGCGTTTCCGCCTCCTCTACTGTCTCCACAGAAAATATATTTTCTTCCCTGTTTATATAGGAAGGAATACATTTTTCCTCCACCAGCCAGTGTCCCCTGACAGCCGCGTGTGTGTGGCAGGGAAGCACCTCTTTTTCTGTGCGAAGGGTCATTTTCCAGTCTTTTGCATATATATGATGACTGTCGAGTCTCTGAATTTCCGTAATGTTTTTGCAGCCTGTAAGGCGGGCTGCCTCCACAGAACCCGGCTCGTCAAAAATACTTTTCGTCTCTCCGGAAACAAGAATCCTTCCATCCTTTAAAAGAGTCAGCTCCCGGCAAAACTGAAACGCCTCCTCCCGGCTGTGGGTCACAAGAACCATGTCGCCCTTATAATCTTTCAAAAACTCCTTCATATCTCTTTGGAGCACGTCTTTTAAATAACTGTCAAGAGCGGAAAAAGGCTCGTCAAGAAGAATCACGTCCGGCTCTCCTATCATCATTCTGGCAAGAGCCGCTCTCTGCTGCTGCCCTCCGGAAAGCTGGTGGGGATACCGCTTTTCCAGTCCTTCCAGATGGTATCGCCTGATATACTCCGCCACCTTTCTGTCTCGTTCTCCCTTTTTTCCGCGAAAACCGCAGCCTATGTTTTTCTCTACTGTCATAGTTGGAAAAAGCGCATAATTCTGAAATAAATATCCTGCTTTTCTCTTCTGGGGTTTTTCGTTTATGCCTTTTTCTGAATCGAACACCGTTTTTCCATTAATTATGATTTTCCCCTTGTCTGGCGTCTCAATTCCTGCGATACAGCGAAGCGTCATGCTTTTTCCGCTTCCGGAAGCCCCCAGGATCCCCATTGAGGAGGAGGCGCCTGTAAGCTTTACCCGAAGGGAAAAATCTCTGAAATTTTTCTCAATATCCACATATAAAGACATCAGAGCCACCTCCTCCCTTTCATTCCTTTCCCGGAAATAATATTAATAAGCGCGACGATCACAAAGGAAATCAGCACGATCACCACTGTCCAGAAGCCTGCTGTTCCGTAATTTCCCGCCGCCGTCTCCGCAGCGATAGCCACAGAAACCGTCCTTGTTTTTCCAAGAATATTTCCTGCGAGCATGGAGGTTGCGCCGTACTCTCCCATCGCTCTGGCAAAAGCGAGAACTGTGCCCGATGCGATTCCGGGAGCTGCAGAGGGCATAATGACTTTCCAGAAAATTTCCCTGTCGCTCATTCCAAGTGTCTGTCCGGCATAAAGAAGATTTATATCCACCTGCTCAAAGGCAGCTCTCGCATTTCGATACATAAGAGGAAATGCGATCACAGCGGCGGCAATGACACACCCCTTCCAGGTCTGCACAATTTTAATATCAAAATTTTCAAAAAGAAAGCTTCCAAAAGGGCGCTTTAAACTAAACAAAAGTAAAAGACAGAAGCCTGCCACTGTAGGAGGAAGCACGAGAGGCATGGTGAGAAGTCCGTCCAGAAGCCCTCTTGCTGTCACAGAAAGTTTCATGACTTTTCTGGCACAGAAGATTCCCAGAAAAAAGGCGATGACAGTCGCCACAAATCCTGTTTTCAGGGAAATCCAGAGCGGACTCCAGTCTATTTCCGCAAGAAATTCCGTCATTCTGCCCCTTTGTAAGCAGCAAATCCATATTCCTCAAACACCTTCAAAGCCTCCTCACTCTGAAGATATTTAAGAAATTCTTCTGCTGCCGCCTTGTCTTCCTCTGTTGCCTCCTTATTTTCCACAAGGCCTGCGGGATAGAGAACCGGTGTCTCAAGGCTTCCCTCCGGAGCCTCTGCGATCACTTCTACTTTATCGCCCACAGAAGCGGCGTCTGTTGCATATACAACGCCAACCTCATTGCTGCCTTCGCTTACATTGGCAAGCACCTCTGTCACATTTTTCCCTTCGTTGATCTCCATTTTTTCCACATCTTCTGCAATTCCCAGATTTTCAAAAATCTCACGGGCATACTGACCTACCGGAACGCTGTCTCCTGCAAGTGCAAGATTTGCCGCATCTGTAATATTTTCAAATCCTGTCACTTTCGTATCCTGACCTGCCGGTTTAATCAGAACCACCTTGTTTTCCAGAAGATCTGCAACAGAATCTTCCGGAACCAGTTTCTCTTCTACAAGAGCGTTCATCTGCTTCTCTGCTGCTGAGAAAAATACATCGCATCTTGCCCCCTCCTCAATCTGCGTCTGCAGAGTACCGGAGCTGTCTGCATTATAAAGGATCTCCACATCAGGATACGTCTCGTTGAAATCTTTCTGTATTTCTTCCATTGCGTTGCTTAAACTTGCCGCAATAAAAACGTAAATTTCCCCTTTTAAATCACTTTTTTCTTCCTCAGCCGCCATAACAGGTACAACGGAAGAAAACAGGACAGCGCCTGTCATAAGAGCTGCAAATATTCTTTTCTTCATGATACCTTCTCCTTTTTGTTTATTTTTGTTGTGTTTTATTCTGTTTTATTTATTTTACTTAAAACAGAGCGGGTTGTCAATTTGATTTTGGCGTGTTATGATGGAATATATAATATCGTATAATACACAGTTATAAAAAACAGTTTTTGTGACACGCTCCAGTTCCTGCTCGGACTGCGCGCTTATATCCTCCATTCGCGCAAACTCGCCTGTAAACAGGCTCAAACATGCGCTCTGTGGAGGCGCTTGACAGTCCTCCCAACGGAAGCTTCGCTATTGTCACTGCAAATCTGTTTTTTATCTTCCTGCGATTGTACGATAAGATATATTCTGCAATAATTCCAGTATGTACATTACGGAATATACTCTGCACTTTTGCCCTTGCAGCAAAGCGCAGAATCATTCCTGATATTACAGCTTGAAGCATTAAGTAAAATATCTATTCTAGTGTTACTCTAATATTCAGCAAGCAGGTAATTATTATCCGGTACTTCCGGCAAATATTGTTATGTATCCGCTGGCAGAGCGGATATTTAAATTAAAGTTCTGATAAATTTTTCAGGTATCCTGACAGTACAGCGCAAGAGAATAAAAACAGATTCTCTTCGCGCGTCCTGTCATATCCCCTGAAAACTTATCATACAAAATCACAAAGAAACGAGGACTAAAATCATGAAATTAAGTGCAAGAAATCAGTTAAAAGGTAAAGTTGTAAGCATCAATAACGGAGCCGTAAACTCCATTGTATCTATCGACATAGGCGGAGGCAATATTATCACAGCCACGATCTCCTGCAGCGCCGTGGAAGAACTGAATTTACAGGTAGGATCCGACGCTTACGCCGTGATCAAGGCTACAAACGTTATGGTAGGAATTGATGAATAAGTTTTACACTGCCCAGGAAATTGCGGATAAGCTGAAAATCAAAAAAAACACGGTATATGAGCTGATTAAGCGAGGCGAGCTTTCTTCCTCAAAGGTTGGGAAGCAGCTTCGTGTAAGCGAAGAACAGCTTTCCCTGTATCTGAAAACGGCAAGCTCCAGTCAGGAAACGTCTCTCAAAGCGCCGGACTTTCAGCCGGAAAGTTCTCTTTTAAAAAGAGATTATCTTCTTCATTCAAACGGACTGATCCTCTGCGGACAGGCTTCTCCTGCCCTTGAGCTGCTTTTAAGCCAGATGTCCATACACCCGGAGGGCATTCCGGTGCTTCAGTCTCATATGAACAGCTACAACGGGCTTTACTCCCTGTATTTCGGAAAGGCACATATTGCCTCTGCAAGCCTTTCTGAAGAAGATATTTGCCGCCTTGTTCCCGGAACAGAGCTGACAGCAATCTGCCTCTATGAGTATCCGGTCGGACTTTATGTAAAAAAGGGAAATCCCAAACAGATTGAAGCAATCCGGGATTTGACGAGACCTGATATTACGTTTGCAAACAGGGAAAAGGGAAGCACACGCCGGATCTTTCTTGACCGGATTCTTATGAAAGAACAGATTTCTCCCAAAAGCATTTCCGGATACGAAAGAGAACTGGTATCTGACCTTTCTACGGCAGGCGCCCTTCTAGACGGCAGCGCGGACGCAGCTCTTGGAGAGGAGCTTGTCATACGCCAGACAAAGACTCTTTCCTTCCTTCCTCTGGAAAAGCTTCCCATGTATCTTGTGATGGAGACAGCTTCTCTGGAAAAGCCTGGATTTACGCCGCTTCTGGAAATTATCCGCTCTGAGGAATACCGGACGATTCTCAAAAATCAAACAGGGTACGACACTTCCCACACTGGAGAAATACGAACCCTGTCATAAACACTTCCATGAATTTCAGCGGCAGAAATATCTTTCTCCGAAACATATTCCTGCCCCGGCGCATGAAAAAGGGACGGTTCATGAAAGAAATTCTTTCAGACACTGTCCCTTTTCTTTTATATATTCCAGACGCGGAAAATGTTTTACTCTTCTTCCTCCCGCGCCCAGTCTCTTGTACACTTCACGGCTTTTTTCCAGCCTTTTAACAGCTTCTCTCTCTTTTCTTCGCTGATGGAAGGCTCAAATGTCTTCTCCATATTCCAGTTACGTTTTACTTCCTCTGCATTTTCCCAGAATCCCGTTGCCATACCTGCAAGATAGGCTGCGCCGAGCGCCGTCGTCTCAATACAGCTTGGTCGCACCACTTCTCCACCCAGAATATCCGCCTGAAACTGCATAAGAAAATCGTTGGCGCTTGCCCCTCCGTCCACACGGAGAGAATTTAAATGTACGCCTGCATCTTTCTCCATAGCACGAATCACATCGTGCACCTGATACGCGAGAGATTCTACTGTTGCACGGATAAGATGGGCTTTTCCTGCTCCTCTTGTAAGTCCCAGGACAGCACCTCTTGCATACTGATCCCAGTAAGGAGCTCCAAGACCTACAAAGGCAGGAACAACATAGACGCCGTTTGTATCCGGCACAGACAGGCAGTATTTTTCTGACTCCGAAGCCTTTTCCAGCAGCTCCATCTCGTCACGAAGCCATTGAATGGCTGCTCCGCACACGAAAACGCTTCCCTCAAGAGCGTATCCCGGAGTTCCGTCCGGATTTACGGCAATGGTAGTCAAAAGTCCCTGCTTTGACTCTACTGCCCTGTTTCCAGTGTGCATCAGGAGAAATCCGCCTGTTCCATATGTATTTTTTACATCTCCCGGCTGGAAGCAGCACTGCCCGAAAAGTGCAGCCTGCTGATCGCCTGCTGCCCCGGAAATTGGGATTCTGCCTCCGATAAGGCTTGCGCTTGTATATCCGTAAACGCAGCTGCTGGGTTTTACCTCGGGAAGCATATTTTCCGGAATCCCAAGATAAGAAAGAATCTCCTTATCCCACTGCTTTTTATGAATGTCGAACAGCATAGTTCTGGAAGCGTTTGTATAATCTGTCACATGGACTCTGCCTTTTGTGAGCTTCCAGATCAGCCAGGTATCTACTGTTCCGAACAGAAGATCACCTTTTTCTGCCGCCTCTTTCGCACCGTTCACATACTCAAGGATCCACTTAATCTTTGTTCCGGAAAAATAGGCGTCCGGGATCAGACCTGTTTTTTTTCGGATCACTTCCCCGAAACCGTCTTTTTCCAGCTTCTCAATCATATCCGCTGTTCTGCGGCACTGCCACACGATTGCCGGATATATGGGATTTCCTGTTTTTTTGTCCCACACGATCGTCGTTTCTCTCTGGTTTGTGATGCCGATTGCTTCAATATTCTCCGCGTCCGCGCCGATGAGACTCATAGCCTCAATAGCAACCCCCATCTGGGAGGACCAGATTTCATGCGGATCATGTTCCACCCAGCCCGGTTTCGGATAATACTGGGCAAATTCCTTTCGTGCCACACTGCACATTTTCCCCGCTTTGTCAAAAAGAATGCACCGGGAACTTGTCGTTCCCTGATCCAGAGCCATAATATATTTCCCCATAATAACACCTTTCTGTATTTACCGCTGCTGCATACAGCGAGCGCTTTCTTATCCCATTCCTGCCGATCATGCAAGGAAATTTTTACCCACAAAATATCCGAGCACAAGAACGCCGAGAACAATCCGATACCAGCCGAATACCTTGAAATCGTGTTTCTTTATGTAACCCACCAGGAATTTGATGGCAAGGATAGAAACAATAAAAGATACAAGGCAGCCCAAAATGAGAATCATAATCTCTGTTCCCGTAAAGGCAAGACCGAATTTTATCAGTTTTAAAAGACTGGCTCCAAACATGACAGGAATTGCCAGGAAAAAGGTAAATTCTGCCGCCACTGTTCTTGAAGTTCCCGCCAGAATACCGCCGATGATTGTAGAGCCGGAGCGTGAAGTTCCGGGAATCACGGAAAGTACCTGGAACGCACCGATGATCAGAGCCGTCTTAAAGGAAAGCTCCTGAAGATTTCTGCATGAGGCGCGTCTTCTTTTGTTATAATTTTCGATGACAATAAAGAGAATGCCGTATACGATCAGGGCAATTGCCACTACCACGTAATTGTTAAACTTTTCTTCGATTATGTCGTTAAACGGCAGCGCAATGATAACTGTAGGCAGACAGGCAACAAAGATTTTAAACCACAAAATCCATTTTTCCTTATCGCAGAACTGCTCCACAAAAAGATATGCCCCTCTCTGAACAGTCGGCATTTTATTTGCCATTGCTCTCTGACGCTTTGTAAGCGGCCGGATATAAAACGGCCACAGTTTATTCCAGTATAAAAGAATAACCGCAAGAATGGCTCCAAGCTGAATGACAACAAAGAAAAATTCTTTAAATTCCGCCGAGACATTCAGCTTGATAAATTCGTCCACCAGAATCATGTGTCCGGTACTGCTGATAGGAAGCCATTCTGTAATTCCCTCTACAATACCAAGAAAAATCACTTTTAATAATTCGAAAATATCCATTTTTTCCCCTTTCTGAATATAATTGAGGACGGAGTTTTCAAATTCCCCCGTCCTCTAAATTATATTATCTTTCTGCGATTGTTGCAATATCAATCAGGCTTAAATTGTGAAGGTCTGTGTTCTCCAGACTTGTCACAAGAGCCTCTGCCGTATCAAGGCTTGTAAGAACATTGACGCCTGTCTCGATGGCGTTTCTTCTGATCAGGAAGCCGTCCTTCTGATGCTCCACACCCTGCGGCGGCGTGTCAATGACAACGTCGATCTTATGTCCAAGGATCAGGTCCATAAGGTTCGGTGCAGGCTGCTCCAGCTTGTTTGTACGGATCACGCGGATTCCGTTTTCTTTCAGAACTTTTGCAGTTCCTCTTGTGGCGTAGATGCGGTATCCCTGTGCCTCAAAGCGTTTTGCGATCGGGATAATGTCCTCTTTATCCTCATCTTTTACTGTGATGATCATGTTTTTATGCTTTGGCAGGCGGATTCCTGCTCCCAGGAACGCTTTGTAAAGAGCCTCATTAAAGGTGGAAGCAATTCCAAGACATTCGCCTGTTGATTTCATCTCCGGTCCGAGGCTTATATCTGCGCCTCTGATTTTTTCAAAGGAGAATACCGGCATTTTGATGGCAATGTGCTCTGCCTCAGGCTGAAGTCCCGGCTCATATCCCATATCCTTTAATTTGTATCCGAGGATCACCTTTGTTGCAAGCGGAACGATCGGGATTCCCGTTACCTTGCTGATGTACGGAACCGTACGGCTGGAACGCGGATTTACCTCAATAACATACACCTCTTCTCCGCATACAATAAACTGTATGTTTATCATGCCCACTACATGAAGGGCTTTTGCAAGGCGGCGTGTATATTCTGCGATTGTTTCCTTTGCTGTCTCGCTGATCGTCTGTGCAGGATATACGGAAATACTGTCTCCGGAATGGATTCCCGCGCGCTCAATGTGTTCCATAATACCGGGGATCAGGATTTCTTCTCCGTCGCATACTGCGTCCACCTCGATTTCTTTTCCCATCAGGTATTTATCTACAAGAATCGGGTGTTCCTGCGCAATCTGATTGATGATGCCGATATATTCTTCCACATCTTCATCAC
Organism: uncultured Blautia sp.; assembly: GCA_900547615.1. Lineage (GTDB taxonomy): Bacteria > Bacillota > Clostridia > Lachnospirales > Lachnospiraceae > Blautia_A. The sequence goes on from URHH01000047.1 coordinate 12,746, forward strand.
TGACTGCAATCCGCATTCCCTGTCCGCCCAGTACGTAAGAAGGTCGCACAAGAACAGGATAGCCAAGCTGTGCTGCCGCTTTCTTTGCTTCTTCTGCTGTGAAAACAGTATGTCCCTTTGGTCTTGGAATCCCACACTGCTCCAGAATCTTATCAAACAGCTCTCTGTCCTCTGCAGCATCTACGTCCTCTGCAGAAGTACCCAGGATTTTTACTCCCATCTTCATAAGCGCTTCTGTAAGCTTAATGGCTGTCTGTCCGCCGAACTGTACTACTGCGCCGTCCGGTTTTTCCATATTTACCACATTTTCCACATCTTCTGGTGTCAGCGGCTCAAAATACAGCTTATCCGCAATATCAAAGTCTGTACTTACTGTTTCCGGATTATTGTTGATGATGATCGTCTCGTATCCTTCTTTTGCAAATGCCCATGTACAGTGTACAGAGCAGAAGTCGAACTCGATACCCTGACCGATACGGATCGGACCGGAACCAAGCACAAGGATTTTCTTTTTGCCGGAATCGGAAACAGCCTCGTTTTCTGTTTCTTCATCTCCGTATACGGAATAATAGTAAGGTGTTTCTGCCGCAAACTCTGCCGCGCAGGTATCTACCATTTTATAGGCTGCTTTAATGCCAAATTCTTTTCGAAGCTCTTTTACTTCCCCTTCTGTTTTTCCGGAAAGAGAAGCGATCACGGAATCCGGAAATTCCATTCGTTTTGCCTCAAGAAGAAGTTCTTTTGTAAGCTCCTGTGTTTTCAGAGCCTCTTCCATTTCCACTAAAATGGAAAGCTTGTCAATAAACCACAGGTCGATTTTTGTAATATCATGAAGGATCGCTTCCGGGATTCCTCTTCTCACTGCCTCTGCAATTTTCCAGATCCTTCTGTCGTCTACAACCTTTAATTCTTCTAAAAGCTCCTCATCGGAAAGTCCTGTAAAGTCATAGGACATCAGGCTGTCCACGTGCTGCTCCAGAGAACGGATTGCCTTCATAAGCGCGCCCTCAAAGTTATGACAGATACTCATAACCTCTCCGGTTGCTTTCATCTGTGTTGTGAGGGTTCTTTTTGCTGTAATAAATTTATCAAATGGAAGACGCGGGATTTTTACAACGCAGTAGTCGAGCATCGGCTCAAAGCTTGCGTATGTCTTTCCTGTGATCGCGTTTGGAATTTCGTCCAGAGTATAACCCAAAGCGATTTTTGCCGCAACCTTTGCGATCGGGTATCCTGTCGCCTTACTTGCAAGAGCGGAAGAACGGCTTACTCGCGGGTTTACCTCGATGACGCAGTATTCAAAGCTCTCCGGGTGAAGGGCATACTGTACGTTACAGCCGCCTGTGATTCCAAGCTCTGTGATAATGTTAAGCGCAGAAGTACGAAGCATCTGATATTCTTTATCCCCCAGCGTCTGGGAAGGAGCTACGACGATAGAGTCTCCTGTATGTACGCCTACAGGGTCAATATTTTCCATGTTGCAGACAGTGATGCAGTTTCCTGCGCTGTCACGCATTACCTCATACTCGATTTCTTTCCAGCCTGCAATGCAGCGTTCTACGAGAACCTCTCCCACTCGGGAAAGGCGAAGACCGTTTTCCAGGATTTCACGAAGCTCAACCTCATTATTTGCGATTCCGCCGCCGCTTCCTCCAAGTGTGTAAGCAGGACGCAGTACAACCGGGTATCCGATGGTATTTGTAAATAAAACACCGTCTTCTACTGTTGTCACGACTTTGGAAGCTGCAACAGGCTCCCCGATTTTTTCCATTGTGTCTTTAAATTCCTGACGGTCCTCCGCCTTTTTAATTGTCTCTGCTGTTGTACCAATAAGACGCACATTATGTTCTTTTAAGAAGCCTTTTTCCTCAAGCTCCATCGCAAGGTTTAAGCCTGCCTGTCCGCCAAGTGTGGGAAGAACGCTGTCCGGTTTTTCCTTTAAAATAAGCTGTTCTACCACTTCAACTGTAAGAGGCTCAATATAAACGCGGTCTGCAATGTCTTTATCAGTCATAATGGTGGCAGGGTTTGAGTTTAAAAGAACGACCTCGAGTCCCTCTTCTTTCAGGGAACGGCATGCCTGTGTTCCTGCATAGTCAAACTCTGCAGCCTGTCCGATGATAATCGGACCGGAACCAATTACAAGTACCTTTTTTATGTCTTTATTTCTCGGCATTATTTTTCCCCTCCCATCATTTTCATAAAGCGGTCAAATAAGTATCCAGAATCAAGCGGTCCGGGACACGCTTCCGGGTGGAACTGCACGGTAAAAATGTTCTTGCCCTCGTAAGCCATTCCCTCGTTTGTTCCATCGTTTACATTCACAAAAGCAGGGCGGGCAATGTGTTTTTCCTCAAGTCCTTTTGCGTCCACCACATAGCCGTGGTTCTGGGAGGAAATATAAACTCTTCCTGTCTCCAGGTCTTTTACCGGGTGGTTTCCGCCTCTGTGTCCGTATTTCATTTTATAAGTATCTCCGCCTGTTGCAAGAGCCATAAGCTGATGCCCAAGACAGATCGCAAAAATCGGCACATCGGAATCGTAAAGTTTTTTTACTTCCTTTATAATAGAAGTACATTCCTTCGGGTCTCCGGGGCCGTTGCTCAACATAATGCCGTCCGGATTGTCCTTTAAAATTTCCTCTGCTGTTGTAAGCGCCGGATAAATGGTTACCTGGCAGCCTCTCTCATTTAAAGAGCGGGCAATATTTCTCTTTGCCCCGAAGTCCATAAGCGCAACCTTCGGACCGTTTCCTTTTAAGATTTCTTTTTCCCGGCAGGTTACCTTCTCTACCACTTTTCCTGTTGTATATGCTTTTAATCTGGGGAGAATCGCATCTAAATCGTAATCTTCATTGACTGTGATCATACCGTTCATGGTTCCCTTCTCCCGAAGGATTCTGGTAAGCGCTCTTGTGTCAATCCCTGCAATTCCGGGAATGTCATGCTTTGTCAGAAAATGCTGAATGGTATCTACGCTTCTGAAGTTGCTCGGAACACGTGAAAGTTCCCGCACAATAAAAGCGTCGATCCACGGTTTCCCGGACTCCTGGTCATCATAGCAGATTCCGTAATTTCCTATTAAAGGATATGTCATGCAGACTGCCTGTCCTGCATAAGAAGGGTCTGTCATTACTTCCAGATAACCGGTCATGGAAGTATTAAAGACAATTTCACTGATGGCTTCTCTTGTTGAACCAATGCTTTTTCCGGTAAATACATGGCCGTCTTCTAATATCAGAAATGCTTTCATACAATCTCCCTTTCTCTTTAAATTTTATGATGCCAGGCAGAATTGTGAGAGCACAAAGTGCGAAACAATTCGTCAGGCATCTTTTCCTATATTATTTTATCCTAAATCTTCAAAATTGTATCACAAGAGGTTGTATTTGGCAAGAAAATGTTTCCTAAAAATAATTGTATAAAGCAATTTTTTTTTAATGTTTTATTTTCACTACCGCCGCTTTTATTTTATTCTCTTCCATTTCTATTTCCCGGATCAAAAGTCCGCCTGCCTCCAGCTCCAGGTTATTTCCCTGTTCCGGTATGCGCTGCAGAGTATGGAAAACAAGTCCGTTAAATGTTTCGTATTCGTCCCACGGCAGAGGGATACCCAGGGTCTTGGAAACCTCTTCCAGTTCCGCGCTTCCCGGTATTTTCCATAAACCGTCTTCCAGTTTTTCTATCCGCTCTTCCTCTTCTTCCGTCTCCAGATCTCCTACAAGCTGCTCCACAAGGTCGTTAATGGTGATAATTCCGGCAACGCCGCCGTATTCGTCCAGTACGACTGCAAATACTTTCTTCTCCTTTTTCATATTTCGGAATAAATCGTCCGCTTTTATAGTGTCCGGCACAAAATACGCGGCGCTTACCGCATACTTCATCACCTGCTCTCTGTCCTTATTTTCCAGACGGAAATAATCTTTTGCATTTAAAATTCCAATGATTTTATCGGCAGAACCGTCGCTCACCGGATAGAAGGTATGTCTTGTCCGGAAAATAATATCCTTCCACTCCTCCATAGAATCTTCCATATCCAGCATTACCACCTCTGTTCTGTGTGTGAGGATTTCTTCCGCAGAAATGTCGTCAAACTCAAATACGTTCTGTATAAAGTCTCTCTCCTGATGGTCAATGGTTCCCTTTTCGCTTCCCGCATCTACCATCATACGGATTTCCTCTTCGCTGATATTTTCATCTTCTACGTCCGGATCTATGCCGCAAAGACGCAGCACAGAATTTGTGGAAAACGTCAGGAAATTCACAAGAGGCGCAAAGAAACGCGCAATCACGGTAAGCATTCCTGAAATTCCAAGAGCCAGAGGCTCTGCCTTTCTCATTGCAATCTGTTTTGGAACAAGCTCTCCAAATACAAGTGTAAAATAAGAAAGAACTACCGTGATAAAAATAACTACAACAGAATCAAGAACGTTCGCCGGTACCGGTATGCCCAGCCCTACAAGCCAGTCCACAAGAATACCGGAAAAGTTTTCCGCTGCAAACGCGCTTCCCAGAAATCCGGAAAGTGTAATCGCGATCTGGATTGTTGCCAGAAAACGCGCCGGCTGTTTTGTCAGTTTCAAAAGTCTGGCAGCTCGCTTGTCTCCGTTTCCTGCCATTTT
>URHH01000048.1 GCA_900547615.1 uncultured Blautia sp.
CTTACGGTGGCCCCACACCGGGGGGTTAGCCTCTTCCTGCGTCTTCTTTCATAATGTGGCCGTATGCGGCTGCCTGATGCTCGGCTTCCTCTTTTGAGAGGAAATGACCGATGGGCTTGCTTGGATTTTCAAATGCCGGATCGTCCGGATCCACACGTACCTGTGTGACAACTGTAACAACAGGCGTACGCATAAAGCCTCGTTTGCGAAGCTCTTCCCGAAGTGCGTTCTGAAGATCATAGCCGATGTATGCCTGACTCATGGCAACGCATACGGAGAGAGGCGTGTTTGGCTGTGAGGCGTCCTCTCTGGAAAGAGCGGACATGGCATTATTGATCATGCCGACCTGCGGTCCGTTTCCGTGGACAACCACGACCTGATGACCTTCCTCGATCAGGTCGCAGAGAGCTTTTGCCGTTGTTTTTACTGCTTTCATCTGCTCCGGAAGCGTATCCCCAAGTGCGTTTCCGCCAAGAGCGATGACAATTCGTTTTCTTTTATACATAATAAAAACCTCCCAAAGAAAAAACAAGGCTGTATTGCTACAGCCCCTTTGTATTATGCCGGAATTATTTCAGAATTCTCGGAGCAGCTTTTACTTCAAGTTTTTTGAGAAGCTCCTGCGGATTTTCAAATTTGGAAAGAAGGATCATAGAAGCAATGATGTATGGTTTAAAGCTTGCTTCTTTGTAAAGCGGAATGCGGTAGCGGTCAAATACGCTTGCGTCTACTTCACCTGTCTCGCAGCTCACGCCTGTAATGTCAGCAGGGAGGCAGTGGAGATACAGAGCTTTTCCGTCTTTTGTTGTCTTCATAAGCTCTTCTGTACAAGCCCAGTCTTTGTGCTGTGCATTCTGTGCAAGAAGTTCTTTTTCCAGTTTGTCGATGCCGTCGAAATCTCCCTCGCCGTAAAGGCTGGTACGTGTTTCCATAGCTGCGAATGGAGCCCAGCTCTTCGGATACACAATATCCGCATCCTTGAAGGCTTCCTCCATGCTGTTTGTTTTTGTGAAAGAGCCGCCGCTTGCTGCTGCGTTCTTTCTTGCGATTTCTTCTACCTCAGGCATTACATCGTATCCTTCCGGGTGAGCAAGAACCACGTCCATGCCGAAACGTGTCATAAGACCGATCACACCCTGCGGAACAGAAAGCGGTTTTCCGTAAGAAGGAGAGTAAGCCCATGTCATGGCAAGTTTTTTGCCTTTTAAGTTTTCCACACCGCCAAATTCATGAATGATGTGAAGCATATCTGCCATACACTGTGTTGGGTGGTCTACGTCGCACTGGAGGTTTACAAGAGTAGGACGCTGCTCTAAGATGCCGTCCTTATTTCCCTCTGTAACGGCTTCCATAAATTCTTTCTGATAAGCGTGACCTTTTCCAATATACATATCGTCGCGGATACCGATCACATCTGCCATGAAGGAAACCATGTTTGCTGTCTCGCGAACCGTTTCTCCGTGTGCGATCTGGGATTTCTTTTCGTCAAGATCCTGTACCTCAAGTCCCAGAAGGTTGCAGGCGGAAGCGAAAGAGAAGCGGGTACGTGTGGAGTTGTCGCGGAAGATGGAAATTCCGAGACCGCTTTCAAATACTTTTGTGGAGATATTGTTTTCTCTCATGAAGCGGAGAGCGTCCGCTACAGTAAAGACTGCTTCCAGTTCTTCGTCTGTTTTGTCCCAGGTCCAGAAGAAGTCGTTGTTGTACATTTCCTTAAAATTCAGGCTGTTCAGTTTGTCAATGTAGTCCTGTAATGTTTTCATATTTTTATATCCTTTCTGTGCTATATTTATTTGCAGTAAGCGCCCGGAAGAGCAGCGTAAACAGCCGCACATCTTACCAGGTCGATTTTCCATGTTTTTTCGTTTGGAGCGTGAGCCTGTGCCTCTGCGCCGGGACCGAAGCCGATACATGGAATGCCGTTTCTTCCCATGATGGAAACGCCGTTTGTGGAGAAGGTCCATTTATCTGTGAGAGGACGTGCTTTTCTCATGCTCTCTGTCTCTTTGTTTCCAACACGTTCTGTTCCGTAAAGTCCTGTGTATGCTTCTTCCAGAGCCTTTGTAACCTTGTGGTCTTTCGGGATTACCCAGGTAGGGAAGTAGCACTCGATCGGATATACAAGCTCTGTCCAGGACGGACGGGAGTATTCGTACATGGATACTGTAACGTCGTCCCCGTATTTCTGTACAGACGGAAGAGCACGGATCTCGTCCAGGCAGCTTTCCCATGTTTCCCCTGCTGTCATACGTCTGTCAAGAGATACGGAGCAGGAGTCTGCAACTGCGCAGCGGCTCGGGGAAGTATAGAAAATTTCGGAAGTAGTAACGGTTCCTCTTCCCAGGAAACGTGCCTCTTCCCACTGAGGGTTGTATTTTTCGTCCAGCATTTTTACAAGACCTTTTACTTCTTTGTCGTCTGCTGCGTCATTTTCATTTAATGAGCGCACGTCCTGAAGAATGTCAGCCATTTTGTAGATGGCGTTGTCGCCGCGTTCCGGAGCAGAGCCGTGGCAGGAAACACCTTTTACGTCCACACGGATTTCCATACGTCCGCGCTGTCCTCTGTAGATACCGCCGTCAGTAGGTTCTGTAGATACAACAAATTCCGGACGGACCTTATCCTCGTTGATAATGTACTGCCAGCAAAGACCGTCACAGTCCTCTTCCTGAACCGTACCGGTTACAAGAACCTGGAATTTATCATTGAGAAGATTTAAGTCTTTCATAATTTTAGCGCCGTATACAGCGGAAACAATGCCGCCCATCTGATCGGAAGTTCCGCGTCCGCCGATTTCTTCCTCTGTCTCAAAGCCTTCGTACGGATCGAAGTTCCAGTTATCTCTGTTTCCGATTCCTACGGTATCAATATGTGCGTCAAAGCCGATGAGTGTTTTGCCTGTTCCCATGTATCCTAAAACATTTCCCATCGGGTCGATCTCCACTTTGTCAAATTCCAGTTTCTCCATTTCTTCTTTAATGCGCATGATGTGACCTTTTTCCCCGCAGCTTTCTCCCGGGATTTTCACGAGATCCCGAAGGAATTTTGTCATATCTGCCTCATAATTTTTTGCAGCTTCGTTAATTTTTGCGTAATCCATAATAAAAACCTCCCTGAAAAATATAAAATACTATTTGCTCAATGATTCGTCTGTTCCGTAAAGACCGTCCCACACGATTTCTTTATAACGGACAGGATCGGTATCTCCCTCTGTGGAAATTACGAGAACGACAGAATTTTCGTCAAGCTTTAATGCCTCTTTTAAATCTTTTGCGTCTTCATCGTGAAGAGCGGTGTAGCAGAGTCCAAGCGGCACGGAACCGGATTCTCCGGATACGATATGCGGGTCGCCCGGAAGAGGATTTGCATAAATACGAGTTGCTTTTGCGCTCATCCAGTCAGGACAGGAGGCAAATACAGTGACGTGGTTTTTCAGAATATCCCAGCCGATGGTATTTCCCTCGCCGCAGGCAAGACCTGCCATGATCGTCTGAAGGTCGCCTGTCACATTTACAAGATTTCCTGTTTTTGCTTCGGCAGAGCGGTAGAGACAATCTGCTGCGCTTGCCTCACACACAGCCATAACAGGTGGATTTTCCCTGTATTTGTTTGCGAAATATCCAACGACTGCGCCTGCCAGTGAGCCTACCTGCACGAATACGTGAGTGGGGCGCTCCACGCCGTCTTCTTTTAACTGCTGGTCAGCTTCTCTTACAAGTGTGCCGTAGCCCTGCATGATCCATGACGGGATTTCCTCATATCCGTCCCATGCAGTATCCTGCACGATAATGCCGTGCTCTGTTTTTGCCGCTTCTGCAGCCGCCATTCTTACGCAGTCATCGTAATTCATATCTTCAATGGTAACTACTGCGCCTTCTTTTGCAATATTGTCAAAACGTGTCTTTGTAGTGCCCTTTGGCATACGCACAACGGCTTTCTGTCCCAGTCGGTTTGCTGCCCAGGCAACGCCTCTTCCGTGATTGCCGTCGGTTGCGGTAAAGAATGTTGCCTGACCAAATTCTTCACGGAGTTTATCGGAAGAAAGTACATTATATGGAAGCTCGCTTATGTCTTTTCCAAGCTCCTTTGCTATGTAACGGCCCATTGCGTAAGAACCGCCGAGAACCTTAAAAGCATTCAGCCCGAACCGGTAAGATTCGTCTTTACAGTAAATGCTTTTTACCCCAAGGTATTCTGCAAGCGCGCCCAGTTTTTTCAGAGGAGTGACGCTGTACTGCGGAAAGCTTTTATGAAACTCATTTGCTTTTTTTACGTTCTCTTCAGACATCAGCTCCAGATAAGAATCCTCTGATTTTGGCACCTCATTTGTAATCCATTTTAACCCTTCTGTCATGATAAATGGGAACCTCCTTCTCTCAGAAAAATTTCATTTCTTATCTCTATCATACCATAAAAAAATCATTTTGCAATAAGAAAATACAAAATCTTTTAGGTTTTTCAAAAAATAATTAGGGAGTCGATAATTCGTTGATGTAAAGGGGAATCTGTGGTATACTGAAAAGAAATTTAAGGAAGTTTTTTAAAGGACGAGGAGGGGTTATTATGGCAGTATTTCGTGGATTTCAGGCATTGAGACCAACACCGGAAAAGGCGTCCTGTGTGGCGTCTCTTCCATATGACGTAGTGAGTCGTGAGGAGGCGTATGCACTGGGAAAATCCAATCCGGATTCTTTTCTGCATGTGGAGAGGGCAGAGATCGACTGTCCAAAAGAGATGGATATGTATGACGAGGCTGTATACAGAAAAGCAGAGGAAAATCTTCAGAAAATGATAAAAGAGGGAACTCTGGTGGAAGATAAAAAAAGATGCTTCTATATATATGAACTGATCCGAAAGGGGAAATCCCAGACTGGCTTTGTGGGCTGCAGTTCCATTGACGATTATCAGAACGGTGTGATCAGGCGTCATGAACTTACAAGAACAGAAAAAGAAAAAGACAGGATCCGGCATATGGAAGTGTGCTGTGCCAATACAAGTCCTGTATTTCTTACCTGCCGCTATACGGAGAAGCTTCTTATGCTTCTTGAGAGCTTTAAGCAGACGCACAGACCGGTTTATGATTTTACGGCGGAAGATGAGATTACTCACAGAGTATGGGTGGTCGATGAAGAAGAGGAAATAAAAATAGCAGAAGAGGAATTTGGAAAAATCCCGTCCCTTTATATTGCAGACGGACATCACAGAGCGGCTTCCGCTGTAAAGACAGGATTAAAATACCGGGAGGAAAATCCCGATTATACAGGAGAAGAGGAATTTAACTACTTTCTTTCTGTTGTATTTCCATGCGAGCAGCTTACTATTCTTCCTTATCACCGCATTGTGACAGATTTAAACGGAATTACAGAAAAAGCCTTTATCGGCAGCCTGAAATTTAATTTTGAACTGATGCTGATGCCGGGCTTTCCATGTAAGCCGGTAGAGAAGCACTGTATGGGTATGTACACAGGAGGACAGTGGTATCATTTAAAAGCATGGAAGGACGTTTACGAAAAGAAAGACGAGATCTCACAGCTTGACGTATCTATTCTACAGGATAAGGTTCTGCGTCCTGTGCTTGGGATTGAAGAACCGACAACAGATAAGCGTCTTCGCTTTGCAGGGGGAAATATGAAACTCCGGCAGCTTCAGGAAATGGCGGACGAGACAGGCGGCGTGGCATTTGTCATGTTCCCGGTAGAGATGGAAGACATTATGAAGATTGCGGACGAGGGAAAGCTGATGCCTCCAAAATCCACCTGGTTTGAGCCGAAGCTTCGAAGCGGGCTGTTTGTGCATAAATTAAAATAAGGAAAATAAAGAAAATAAAAAGAAAAGGGCGGTGATTCCAGTGGGAAATTTACAGAGAAAAACTTCATAGGAGCTTGCAGACAGCAGGAGGTAAAATAGATGAAGAAGAAAAAAAATAATAACAACTGCCGCCTTATGTTTGAGTCTTTGCTTATTCACAGGGGCAAAAATTGAGAACGTAAAAGCAGAGGGGATTGCCATTGAAAATCCAGAGGACATTGTACAGTATCAGCTGGGAACCATGCGAATGGATGTGCAGCAGGAGCAGCTTGACGAGATTTTAAACGGATTGGAAACCGTAACTTTGGCAGATGAGAAAAGTCAGAAATCCCTTACACGGGGAGATGATTTTCTTGCAATTCTTCTGATACATGAGGACGGGCAGAAAGATATTTTCCATTTTTTCCAGGAAAATGAAAAATGGTATATGCAGACAGGCGACGGGGAGCTTTATGAAAATGCTGATTTTATTACAGACATTATCCATGTGGAAGAAGCTGCTTCCGGAGAAACAGTTCCTTCCGGTTATACCGGTTTGAGCATCACAGAAGAAGGGCTGCTTCGCATGATACAGACAGATAAAGCAGAGAAGCTTGCTGCATATGCGAAAAAGGAAGGCTTTTATCCAACGGAAGAAGAGATTGCAGAAGAGATGGAACGGTATCTTTCGGAATATCGAAAATCTCCGGAATATAAGGAACGGGCAAAAGCGTGTGAGTTTGCAGGATATGAGCTGGAAGAACTGCTGCACAGTCAGAATGATTTTCTGGTAAGGATCATGGTGGAGCAGCGTTTTGGAGAACAGCGGCGAATCGAATATATGGAAGGAACGGATACCATAGATGGAGTGGTGTATTCGGATTTCAATCAGTATGTGAATGCTTTTTCCAATAAATATGTTTATCAGAAGGAAAACCTGAACGAAGCATACGCAGAGCAGAATAAGTAAAAGCAAGAGGAGGGAGCACCCTCCTCATTTTTCAGCAAATCTCCGTAATATGCCCGGTTTCCTTATTGTATCTGCAGTATCTGCCGTTTTCAGAAATGAACGGCTGGTATGTATTTGTTTTTACGTCTTTTAAGTACACAATTCCCGTAGCGATCATCTGCACAAGTGAAAATCTTTCGCTTAAACTGGAAATCCATTCGTATGTTTTATTTTTGGAGGAATCTGCCATCACAAGGCTGTATCCGTCCTCGCAGGGCTCCAGAGAGAAGTAGATTTTTTCCGCTTTGGAAGGCTCTGCAAAAACCTGGCTTTCAATGTAAGAAGAAAAATTCTTTTTAACAAAATCGTGGAAGGAATCAATGGTATAAGTGACAGAAGAGACTTCATCTGTGATTTTGTCCCCGCGTTCCAGACGGGTGCGGATTACTTTCAAAACTTCCACGGTCCAGTTGATAAAAGAAATGGAGCTGTAGTTCATGCTTTCCAGAAGCTGCTCGATCAGGCGTCTGGAGAGAATATTGGAGCGCACTGCCTCGTTGTATAATTCCTGATTCATAATAAAATCTCCCTTCTATTTGTTTACATCAATATAGCTGTAAAGTGTGTACTTGGAAATTCCAAAGTAGCTGGCAACCTTGTCTCCGGATTTTGTGATAAGAAAAGCGCCTGCGTCATTTAAAAACTGAATGGCAGTTACTTTATCGTCCTTATTCATAAGGGCTACCGGTTTGCCCACAAGGGCAACAGATTCCTCAATGAGATGATCAAGAAGGTCATTTACATTGTGGGTGATCTCTCTCGGCTTTTCTTCTTTGTTTTCCGGGGTCACAAGAGCGTGAAGAGCTGTGTCGATCATGGTAAGTCTTGTAATGTCATAATTGATACCGAATACATAGTGAAGGCTTCCGTCGTCGTCATGGATATAGAAGGTGCTGCACTTTAAAATTTTTCCGTCAGATGTCTTCATCAGATACCCGGTATGGTCTTTCAGTTCTTCGTTTTTTTCTTTTCCCCGAATTGCGTCAAAAACAGCGTTGGAAGGACCGTCTCCTACATTTCGGTTTGTTACTTCTCCGTTTATAATAAAAACAATGGAATGCTCCGGCTCTTTTGTTTTCAGATCGTGAATCACGATTTCGCAGTCCGGACCAAACTGGGAGGCAATTCCCCTTGCAAGCTGTTTCAGCATGGTAAGTCGTCCCATTCTTACACCTCCGTATTTCTTTCTTCCTTCACTATATCATACCAAAAAGAAAATAAAAAGATGTTTTACAAAAAAATTGACGAAACCTTATAAAATTTGTGAATATGCGGAAAGGTCTTCTTGATGTATGCTTTAAAAAGTGATATATTTGAAAAAACGGATATGTTGGGAGGGATTTTTTGTGAAATATTTACTGAAAAACGGAACTCTTGTATCGGGAGAGGGAACAGAACAAAAGGATATTCTTATAGAAGGGGAAAAAATCGTAAAAATTGCGCCGCACATTGAGGACGGAGACGCAGAAGAGATCAACGTGGAGGGAAAGCTTCTGTTTCCGGGATTTATTGACGGACATACCCACTTTGACCTGGAGGTCGCGGGAACGGTAACGGCAGATGATTTCGAGACGGGAACGAAAGCTGCCATCTCGGGAGGAACAACGCTTGTCATTGATTTTGCATCTCAGGATAAAGGCGGGCACACCTTAAAAGAAGGCCTTGAGAAATGGCATAAAAAAGCAGACGGGAAATGTTCCTGTGATTATTCCTTCCATATGTCGATTGTGGAATGGAACGAGGAGACGGAAAAAGAAATTCAGGATATGATAGAGGAAGGCATTACCAGCTTTAAGCTTTATATGACATATCCTGCCATGATGGTAGAGGACAGAGATTTATATAAGATCCTCAAAAAACTCAATGAATGCGGCTGTTTTGCAGGGGTACACTGTGAGAATGCAGGAGTGATCGACGCTCTCATTGAAGAGGCGAAAAAAGAAGGACGTCTCGGACCGGAAAATCACCCTCTGGTACGTCCGGATACTATGGAGGCAGAGGCAGTCCACCGTCTTCTTGTAATCGCAAAAGAGGCGGGAGCGCCCGTCATGGTGGTTCATCTCACAAACAAAAAAGCATATGAGGAAATCGTAAAGGCAAGAGAAAACGGACAGACTGTGTTTGCGGAGACATGCCCCCAGTATCTTCTTCTTGACGACAGCGCGTACAGCAAACCGGATTTTGGCGGAGCTGTCTATGTCTGCGCGCCGCCGCTTCGAAAAAAAGAGGATCAGGACTGCCTGTGGAAAGCTCTGGCAAATGGACAAATTCAGACTGTGGCAACAGATCAGTGTAGCTTTACGCTGGAGCAGAAGGCAATGGGAAAAGAAGATTTTACAAAAATTCCGGGAGGTCTTCCGGGCGTACAGACAAGAGGAACCCTTCTTTATACTTACGGTGTTCGTGAGGGAAAAATTACCGTGGAACAGATGTGCCGCCTTTTAAGCGAGAATCCGGCGAAGCTTTATGGAGTATATCCGAAAAAAGGCGCGCTTTTAGAGGGAAGCGACGGAGATATTGTAGTTTTTGACCCGGAGAAGGAGAGCGTGATTTCCGCAAAGACACATGCGTACAATACAGACAATAACCCGTTTGAAGGCTTTGCCCTTCACGGAGACATTGATAAAGTTTTTTTAAGAGGAAATCTTGTAGTGGAAGGCGGAAAAGTCGTAGAAGAAAAGACAGGAGAGTATGTGAAGCGGGGGAAACGGCAGATGTAAACATTGCGAAAAATCTCGAATTTTCACGAACGAAAAACCGTGAAAAATAAAAGAAAATATGGTAATATTTTCCTTGGGATAATCGTTAAAAGATGTGGAAAGCCCGGTTGGAGCTTATGCTTTGACCGGGCTTTTTGCATCTTTTTATATTTGTGCAAAAATGATAAAAACAGAATATAATTCTTGCCTCATTTATGCAAAAATGGTAAAATCGGACTATACGAAACAGAGAAAGCGAGGGGCTTATATGGAGAAGGTAGTAGTGCGGGAGCGAAAACTTGTGCTGAGAGTTGGAGGCGTGTGCATATTGTTCTTTGGAATCATGTATCTTGCAGCGCTTTTTTCGGCAGTGTCGGATCATTCGGGAGCAGTGGCTATTGCAGCCCTTTCAGTTTTTATCCTGCCTTTTGTGGGACTGGGATTGTATGTGTTCCTGTCTTACTTTAAAAGACGTCTGGAATTTTCTTCCAAAGAGTTTACAGTGTATTCTGTTCTCGGAAAGAAAAAGGTATATCCATATACGGAAATTCGGCGGCTGCTTTTCATAGAACGGGCAGGGGAGATCCGGATCGCGATTCTTGGAAAAGAAGGAGAAAGACTGGCATCTTTTGAAAACAATATGGTCGGGGCGGAGGAAGCGCTTTTATTTCTGGAAAAGAAAGGCATCTCTCTTTCCGAGAAGGATTTTGTGGGAGAGGAATCCTGTGATGAAAAAACGCGAAAGGCTTTAAAATGGTATGAAAAATCTGCTTATCTTACAAATTGGAACAGAGAGAAAGAAGCAGAGAGAACAAAAAAGGTCTGTACGGAAGAAGATGTAAAAAGGCAGCAGAAACGACTTAAAATTTTAGGCTGGATTTTATTTGCCATTGTAATTCTTGTATATTTTGCAGGTGTAAAATATATGGTGGCAGGCTGGGTGTCTGTTCTTCTTTTTGTATGGTTTCTTTATATTTATCTCTACCCGAGAGCATACATAGAAAAATCGGGAAAAAAGAAAAATGACGCTTACACCCTTGTGATTCCCTGGGGAGGCGCTGTGCTGGCTCTTCTGGCATGTCTTATTGTTACGGATATGTTTAATGTGACAGACGGAGAATTTTTTACTTATGCAGGGATTTTGGGAGCAATTCTTCTGATTCCCTATTTTATAAAAATTCTTTTCTTTGCAAAAGAAAGCTCAAAGGGAAGAATTGTTTTTGTTATCCTTGCAGGTCTGGCAATAGGATTTACCATTACTCTTCCTGTAAATTATCTTCTTACTACAGGAAAAGCCAGTCATGTGCCCATGATCGTAACAGGAAAAAGGGAGAGCAGTTCTTCAAGAGGCGGAACGGATTACTACATTTCAGGAAATTATAAGGGAGAAAATATGGATATGAGCGTATCAAAAAGTCTTTTTAAGAGTGTGGACGAGGGAAGTCTTGTGCAGATTTGCGAGAAGGAGAGTATCCTGGGACTTGAGTACTGGAATGTCCATGAATAAAATTTGCCTTTCTTTTTAAAAAGTGTTATGATGAAAAATACGACAAAAGAGAAGGGGGAACGTTTTGTGAAACAGGATTCAGTCGCAGCAGAAAACAAAATGGGCGTTATGCCTGTGGGAAAGCTTCTTTTAAGTATGTCTGTCCCCATGATGATTTCCATGCTTGTTCAGGCATTGTATAACATTGTGGACAGTATGTTTGTGGCACAGCTTAACGAGAATGCGCTCACAGCAGTATCTCTTGCCTTTCCGGTACAGAACCTTATGATCGCTGTAGGAACCGGTACGGGAGTCGGGGTCAATGCCCTTGTATCAAGATCTCTCGGAGAAAAAAATACAGAACATGCAAATAAGGCGGCAAATAACGGCGTATACCTGTCTTTATTCAGCTTTCTGGCATTTGCACTTCTCACCGGATTTTTCGGAAAATTCTTTTTCCAGGTGCAGACAGAAGACGCGCAGATTATTTCCTATGGAGCTGCTTATGTGAGAATCGTGGGAATTATGTCTTTTGGAATTTTCTTTCAGTTTATTTTTGAGAGACTTCTGCAGTCCACAGGAAAAACCATGTATACGATGGTTACCCAGTCCCTGGGAGCGATCATTAACATTATCCTGGATCCGATCATGATATTCGGACTGTTCGGATTTCCGAGAATGGAAGTAGCAGGAGCTGCTCTTGCTACAGTTGTGGGACAGATTGTGGCTGCTTTGCTGGCATTTTGGTTTAACGTAAAGAAAAATAAGGAGCTTCATATTTCCATTACAAAATACCGTCTTTCCGGTATTGTAGTAAAACAGATTTACAGTGTGGGGATTCCTTCCATTATTATGGCGTCCATCGGTTCTGTTATGACATTTGGCATGAACAAAATTTTAATGGCGTTTACTTCCACAGCAACGGCTGTTTTCGGAGTGTATTTTAAGCTTCAGAGCTTTATTTTCATGCCGGTGTTCGGCTTAAATAATGGTCTTGTTCCTATTGCGGCATACAATTACGGGGCAAGGAAGCCGAAAAGGATTATGAAATCCATAAAATTAAGTATTATTTATGCAGAATCCATTATGTTTGTGGGAGTGTTGATATTCCAGTTTTGCAGCGCAGGTCTTCTGGGAATATTTAATGCTTCCGATTCCATGCTGGAAATCGGAGTGCCGGCTCTTCGGATCATCAGCTTAAGCTTCCTGCTTGCCGGCTTTGGAATTGTGTGCTCCTCTGTTTTTCAGGCTTTGGGACACGGAATGTTAAGCCTCATTGTCTCTGTCCTGAGACAGCTGGTCGTACTTCTTCCGGCAGCATTTATTCTTTCCAGAACAGGCGGGCTTTCTGTTATCTGGTGGGCATTTCCCATTGCGGAAATCTTTGCCGGAGTGATAAGTTTTATTTTTATCCGCCATGTTTACAGAAAAGAGATACATACGATGATGTAAAAATAAAAGGACGTTTCCGTTTGCTGAGAGTGAGCAGAAACGTCCTTTTTGTCGGAACAGAAACATTAAGAAACCACAGTCTGTTCTCTTTTTGTAAGATGCTTATTAATGATAAGAAGAAACACTGTCGTAGATAAAATGGAGCTTGTAATATCTGCAATGGGCTCCGCATAGAAGGCAGCTCTCGCAGTAAAAAGTGCAGGAAGCACAAAGGTACAGATCACAAAGAGCCCTTTTCGAAATACGGAGAGCGCAAGGGCTGTCTTTGTCCGCTCCATTGCTGTAAGTCCGTCAACAAATACATACTGAAAGCTCAGTGGAATGATCATCAGAGTGTAGATGCGGATTGCCCACACAGAGCATTCCATGTATGCTGCCTCCGATGTGAAAAGTTTTACAAAATACTGCGGTGCAAACTGGGACACAAGAAACATAAATGTGGTAAAGCAAAGCATTAATATAAGGATATGTTTTTCTGCCTGTTTTACACGCTTTGTCTGTTTTGCCCCGTAATTGTAGCTTAAAATTGCCTGTGTGCCGCCGCTTATCCCAATCATGGGAGAGGTGATCATAAGAAGATAACTCTGGGCAATGGTGGCACAGGTGATCAGCATATCTCCCTCTGAGGGACCGCCGTATTTCTGAAGGACCGTATTCATGGCAATGAGGATAATGCTGTCCGTTGCCAGAATGAGGAACGGGGAAAATCCCAGATACAGGATTCTGCCCATCACTCTGGAAGAATAATTTCCAAAAGAGATTTTTACATGGATTTTTTTGCCAAGTAAAAAACAGAGGGCAAAAGCAAAGGAAGCAAACTGGGAAATAACAGTGGCGATCGCCGCTCCCGCTACGTCCATGTGAAATACAAAAATAAACACGGGGTCAAGAATAATATTGGAGACAGCTCCGATGAGTACAGTTGCCATTCCGATCATGGGAAAACCCTGACAGTTTATGAAGTAGTTCAGTCCCGCCGCCATCAGGGCAAAAAAAGTACCCGCTGTATAAATGGTCATATACGTATTGGCATAGGGAAAGGTAAGCTCGCTTGCCCCGAACCACATAAGGAGCTGGTCCTTTAAAAGCAGAAAAGCGATGGTAAGGATCAGGGAAAAAACACATAAAAGCAGGAATGAGTTTGATAAAATCTGTTTTGCTTTTTTGTAATTTTTTTCTCCCATACGGATTCCCAGTAAAATAGAACCGCCAAGCCCTACAAGCGTTCCAAAGGAAGTCAGAAGGGTGACGATCGGTCCGCACACGCCTACGCCTGCAAGCGCCTGTGCTCCGATAGACGGAATGTGTCCGATATACATTCTGTCAATAATGCTGTACAGTACATTTACAAACTGGGCGATCATGGCGGGGATCGCCAGTCGTAAAACAAGGGAAGAAACCGAGTCCCTTCCCAGATCAGCAGATGCTTTCATTTCATTTCCTCCCGTAAAATCGTATCGTTCTTTCAATATGACACTATAACAAATTCTTTCTGGGGATTCAATATTTTTGGACAAGATTCGCCGGAAAAATATTTTCAAAATTTCTGTTTTTTGGTATAATTAAGATAATAAAGAAAGAAATGAAATAAGGAGAGGAGAAAATGGATTATCAGGGGATAATTACCTTTATAATGGAAATGATAGGAACCGTAGCGTTTGCCGCGTCTGGCGCTATGGTTGGAGTGGGAAGGAAAATGGACATATTCGGGATCAGCGTGCTTGGCGTTGTGACTTCTGGAGGAATGATCCGCGACATTGTGCTTGGCATTATTCCGCCCAGTGTATTTCAGCATTCTGTATATGCAGTTGTGGCGACGATCACTTCCTGTATTGTGTTTCTTGTTCTGCATCAGAAAAAAGAACTGCTTCAGGGGGAATTTCGTGTGCATTACGACAAAATCATGCTGGTAATGGACTCTGTAGGGCTGGGTATCTTTACGGTAGTGGGAGTGAATACAGGAATCCGCCAGGGTTACATTGACCATACCTTCCTTCTTGTGTTTCTGGGAACCATAACCGGAGTGGGAGGCGGGCTTCTCCGCGATATGATGGCAGGCGTGCCGCCGTACATTTTTGTGCGCCATATATATGCTTGTGCTTCTATTGTGGGAGCGCTTGTATGTGTTTATATGTATCGTCTCTTCGGAGCAGTGGAGGCTATGGTAGTTGCTTCTGCGGTAGTGATCATTATCCGGTATCTGGCTGCCCATTACCGCTGGAATCTTCCGAAGCTTAAACTGGAGGAGGAAGAGGAAACGAAACTTTAAAAAGTAGAAAGATTTTTAAGACTATGTAAAATATTTGTGAAAATTTCACATGCAAAGAGATGGCTCGAAATAACTCGAAAATAATATTGTGTGATTTACATAAAAATAATCGAAAAATAAAAGGGAATATATTGAAAATTACAATAAAAAAACGAATTTTATAAAAAAGAGAAGAAAAACGGGCAAGTTGACAAAATGAAGAAACAGGAGCATAATGGCATGAATCCAAGGAAAGTGTATGATAGAAAGGATGAGGATTATGTCTCAGAAAATTAAATTAAGCGCGCCCGAGGATGTTAAGGAGTTTGTAAAAGCAGCAAATAAGTGTGATTTTGACATTGATATTTCCTATAACAGGGTTCTTGTTGATGCAAAATCCATTTTGGGGATTTTCAGTATGGATCTGACACGTATCCTGACGGTGCATTGTCATGGAGAGAGCCAGGAATTTAATCAGGCGATTCAGAAATTTGCAGTAGCATAAAACAGAATATACCGTATAACAGGTAGAACAGATATTTTTGTACAGAGTGATTTTGGGCGTACCATATGTGCAGAAATATCTGTTTTTTTATGCCAGGGGCAAAAATTTCCTGTACCTTATTGACAGAAAGCATAAAATGTGGAAAGATAGAGGGGAAGATATTCGGACAGAATTACTATAATATTTCAGAAAAGAGGATGGCTTTATGAAAATCAGCAGAATTGAACATATGTGTGAAGGAAACGGACACGTGATTATTAAAGAGATTTTAGACGCGCCTCAGTTAAACGGAAAATGCAGAATGTATGCAGAGGTAACACTGGAGCCGGGCTGCTCTCTTGGGTATCATGAACATCACGGAGAAAGCGAGACCTACTATATTCTTTCCGGACAGGGAGAATATAATGACAATGGAGAATACCGCCCGGTACAGGCAGGAGATATTACCTTTACACCAGATGGAAAGGGACATGGACTTGCCAATACAGGAAATGCAGACCTGGTTTTCATGGCGCTGATTATTCTCGACTGAGAACAGAAAGGAAGCAGCAGATTTGCAGGGCTTCCTTTTTCTTTCAACATAAATAAAACAGAAAATAACGAAGGGACAACATTATGAGTAAAGAGACAGCAAAAGAATTACTGGAATTTATAAGGAAAAGCCCGGCTTCTTTCCAGGCGGCAGAGGAGATGCGCCGCAGATTTACAGAACATGGCTTTACAGAGCTTGTTGAGGAAGAGAAGTGGAAATTGAAAAAAGGCGGCAGTTACTTTGTTATGAGAAATCATTCTGCGTTTATTGCCTTTTCCATTCCGGAAAAAGGAGCGGATAAATTTCATATCATGGCGAGCCACAGCGATTCTCCTTCCTTTAAAGTAAAGGAAAATCCGGAAATGAAGGTGGAAAACGCATACATTAAACTGAATGTGGAAAAATACGGAGGAATGCTGATGTCTTCCTGGCTGGATCGTCCCCTTTCTGTTGCCGGGCGTGTGATGGTACTGGAAGATGGAGAAATCAGAGAAAAGCTGGTATCTGTTGACAGGGATATTCTTCTGATCCCGAATCTTGCCGTTCATATGAACCGGGAGGCAAACGACGGTTACGCGTATAATGCACAGAAGGATATGCTTCCATTATATAGCTGCAGCGAGGGCGATTTTATGGAAATGCTCGCAAAAGAGGCAGGTGTCTCCAAAGAAGAGATTTTAAGCCACGACCTGTTTTTATATCACAGAACAGAGGGAAGCGTGTGGGGAGAAAAGGACGAATTTGTTTCGGCACCCCGTCTTGACGATCTGCAGTGCGCGTTTTGTTCCATGCAGGGACTTCTCAAGGCAAAGAGAGAAAATTCGATTGCCGTTCACTGTGTTCTTGATAATGAGGAAGTGGGAAGCGGCACAAGACAGGGGGCTGCATCTACCTTTTTAAAAGATACGCTGATGCGCATTTATATGGGACTTGGACATGATTATGAGGAATATCTTATGGCGCTTGCAAAAAGCTTC
Source organism: uncultured Blautia sp. (assembly GCA_900547615.1). GTDB lineage: Bacteria > Bacillota > Clostridia > Lachnospirales > Lachnospiraceae > Blautia_A. Next base: position 16,696 of record URHH01000048.1, read on the forward strand.
ATGATTTCCGCAGATAACGCACACGCGCTTCATCCGAATTTTACAGATAAAACAGACCCGGTAAACCGGCCTGTAATTAACGGTGGTATTGTAATTAAATATAACGGAAATCAGAAATACTGCACAGATGCTGTTTCCGCCGCATATTTTAAAGAAATCTGCAAGAAGGCAGACGTGCCGTTCCAGACCTTTGTAAACCGTTCCGATAT
>URHH01000049.1 GCA_900547615.1 uncultured Blautia sp.
TCGCAGGATCGGGTAACAGTACAGTTCCGGGACGGTAACGGAAATCCGGCAGCCGGTATACCGGATATGGTAATAGAAGAGGGAGAAACGATAGTTCTTCCTGACGTGCCTGCTGAAAAGAAAAGAGCAGTACAGGGAACGCCTTCCTGGAAGACAACGCTTCATGTATCGGAAGAGACGCAGTATTTTGAGCCGGGAGAGGAAATGTCCTGCGAGACTGCAAAAGACTGGATCGCAGAGCAGGGCGGCGGAAATGTTTTGACTCTTTACGGAACAAAGGTATGTACCTTCCGTTATTTTACAAATGACGGATCAAAACAGATAGGGGAAGATTTCTCTGCTTACGAGGGAACGGAAATTAAATTTTACGGATCCCCGGATCCGGACAACGAGCTGTACAGAGGCTGGAGCAAATATAAAAAAGGAACCGGAGTATGGGCAGGTTTCGGAAAGTCCTATATTATGGACGAGGACAGAAGCCTGTATCTTGTAGAATATGCGAAAATGACATTCAAAGACTCCAACGGTTCTACAAACAGTACCTACAAGAAGATGGACAAGATTGTAAAGAAGGGAAGCGAGTTTGCTCTTCCGTGTGTGCCGCAGATTTCAAATTACAAAAATAAGGGCTGGGCGCTCACAAAAAATGCTTCTTCCGCTGTCTATGGAAGCCGGACAAAAGTAACGGTAAAAGAAAGTGAAACCTTCTACGCTGCGAGACAATATCTCCCGTATGCAGTTACTTTTAATAATAATACCGGAACAAGCAAAGACAATGCGTTTAAGGACCTTTATGTAAGAGCCGGAAAGAATGAGTATATTACCCTTCCCAAGGTTCCGGAACAGAAAGGCTATACGGCGCTTGGCTGGGCGACAAAGACAAAACAGACAAAGGCTCAGTATAAAGAGGGACAGAAGGTTAAAATTACAAAAAAGACAAAGTTTTATGCAGTATACAGGAAGGCTAAGAAATGCAAGGTAGCCTTCTGTAAGAGCGACGGTTCTTCCGATTCCTCATACACTGCGCTGAATAAGTCTGTAACAGAAAAATCAACAATTACCCTTCCGGCAGTTCCGTCCAGAAAAGGCTATGTCAATGATGGCTGGCTTCTGAAAACGAGCCAGAAAACACAGCATTATGATGAAGGGGATAAGGTTAAAGTATATGGAAACTGCAAATTTTATGCAGTTCAGGAACAGGCAGCTTCTGTTGTGCTTCATAAGACAAGAGGAGCAGAGTATAAAACCATTTATGTAAAAAAGGGAGATTCCTTTACGCTTCCGGGAGCCGAGAATCCGGAAGGCTACACGTTTATGGGCTGGTCCACAAAGCCGAATGTGGTCATTACAGGAAGCAAGCCGGGCAAAGTCCAGTATGAGACAGGAGAGGTGATTCCTTCCGTAAATTCAACGATACATCTTTATCAGGTTATGTATCAGAGAAGTACAGAAAAAAATCTGATTTCCAGTCAGATGGCGAAGCCGGATCTGAACCGTTATGGCGGTGTGATCATGGTAGGGGATTCCAGAACAGTGCGTATGCGTCAGGCGCTTGCTGCACAGAACTGCGGAGCCAATATGAACGGAGTGCGTTTTGTGAGCGCTTCAGGACAGGGACTTAAGTGGTTTAAAGACGAGGGATACCGTCATTTGATCAATCAGATCAAGCATATCCGCGTTTCTTCCTCAAAGCCTGTCGCAGTCGTATTTAATCTGGGTGTAAACGATTTGTACCGGATTTCCGACTACGTTGCGTATATGAATGAGCTTGCGCCGGAGCTTGAGAAAATGAACTGTAAGCTTTATTATATGTCTGTCAATCCTATTAACGGCGTAATGATTGAGAAGACAGGACGTCTTTCCCTTCGCAAGGAAGCAGATGTAAGAGAATTTAATGACAGAATTAAGACAGGCCTTGATGATTATACATATATCGATTCATATTCCTGGCTGATGCAGAACGGCTTTGGAACAAGCAACGGAGTAAACGGAAAAGACAGCTCAGAAGACGATGGTCTTCACTATACAGTGAAAACATATAAGAGAATTTACGACTATTGTCTGCGCTATGTTAATGCTCATTAAGAAACAGAAAAGAGAGAATCCCGGAAATAACGGGATTCTTTTTTTAAAAACTCAGGATTACGCCTTGCGCGAAGAAGAGGAATCGTTTATACTAACATAATAATGAATGTTTGGAGAAAGAGGAATTAGATATGAAGCTTACAACAGTAAAAGAGATTTACAGAGAACGGGAGAAATTCCTGGATAAGGAAGTGACTGTAGGTGGCTGGGTGCGCAGCGTCCGCGATTCCAAAACTTTTGGATTTATCGTACTCCACGACGGTTCCTTCTTTGAGACATTACAGATTGTATACCATGACAGCATGGAGAATTTTGCGGAAATCTCCAAGCTGAATGTAGGTGCTGCCATTATTGTAAAGGGAACACTTGTGGCAACTCCACAGGCAAAGCAGCCGTTTGAGATTCAGGCAGAAGAAATTATTGTAGAAGGAGCGTCCGCACCGGATTATCCGTTGCAGAAGAAGCGACACAGCCTTGAATATTTAAGAACAATGACGCATCTTCGTCCGAGAACGAATACATTCCAGGCAGTATTTCGTATCCGTTCCCTCTGCGCTTATGCTATTCATAAATTCTTCCAGGAGCAGGGTTTTGTGTACGTGCACACTCCTCTGATTACAGGAAGTGACTGTGAGGGCGCAGGAGAGATGTTCCGCGTTACAACACTTGATATGAAAAATCCGCCGCTGACAGAAGAGGGAAATATTGATTACTCTCAGGATTTCTTCGGAAAAGAGACAAACCTTACAGTAAGCGGCCAGTTAAACGGCGAGACATATGCGCAGGCTTTCCGCAATATTTATACATTCGGACCGACATTCCGTGCAGAGAATTCCAACACAACACGTCATGCTGCAGAGTTCTGGATGATTGAGCCGGAGTGTGCATTTGCAGACTTAAACGACAACATGGACCTTGCAGAAGCCATGCTGAAATACGTGATACGCTATGTTCTTGAGAATGCGCCGGAAGAAATGAACTTCCTCAACTCTTTTGTAGATAAAGGACTTCTTGACCGTCTCAACCACGTTATGAATTCTGAGTTCGGTCATGTGACATACACAGAGGCAGTGGAGATTCTTGAGAAAAACAACGATAAGTTTGACTATAAGGTGTTCTGGGGCTGCGACCTGCAGACAGAGCATGAGCGTTATCTTACAGAGGAAATCTTTAAGAAACCGGTATTTGTTACAGATTATCCGAAGGAAATCAAGGCATTTTATATGAAACAGAACGAGGATGGCAAAACAGTTGCCGCTATGGACTGCCTTGTTCCGGGAATCGGAGAAATCATTGGAGGAAGTCAGAGAGAGGACGATTACGACAAACTTATGAACCGTATGAACGAGCTGGGACTGAAAGCAGAAGATTACAGCTTTTATCTTGATTTACGTAAATACGGCTCTACACGCCATTCCGGTTTTGGACTTGGATTTGAGCGCTGCGTAATGTACCTGACAGGTATCGGAAACATTCGTGACGCGATTCCGTTCCCAAGAACAGTAGGTAACTGCGATTTATAATAATGGAGGTATCACCATTGCGATTTATTCATCTTGCAGATGTACATCTCGGGGCAGTTCCTGATAAGGGCTGTCCCTGGAGCAGTCAGCGGGAGGAGGAAATCTGGGAAACATTCCGCCGGGTTATTGCGGGTATCCGCGAGAATCCGGTGGATTTCTTGTTTATAGCAGGAGATTTATTTCACAGAAGACCTCTTCTTCGTGAATTAAAGGAAGTAAATTATCTGTTTTCCACCATCCCGGGCACACGGGTTTATATGATTGCGGGCAATCACGATTACCTGGGCGGGGATTCCCCGGCAGAGGAGTTTGAATGGGCGGAAAACGTAATCTTTTTTAAGGAAGAACGCCTTGTGTGCGTGAAGGACAGAAAGCTTGATGTTTATGTATATGGTTTAAGTTACTGCCGCAGGGAGATCACGCAGCCTCTTCTTGAAAACGCACAGCCGGGAGAAGGAGAGGGGCTTCATATTCTTCTTGCTCACGGTGGAGACGAGAGCCATCTTCCCATGAATATAAGTCTTTTATCAGCAGTAGGTTTTGATTATATTGCTCTGGGGCATATTCATAAGCCGGCAATTTTAATACGCGACACAGCGGCGTACAGCGGCTCTCTCGAGCCTGTTGACAGAAATGAGATGGGAGCGCACGGATATATAGAAGGGCATATCGAAAACGGAAGGCTCCGTACACGTTTTGTTCCTTTCGCTTCCAGAGCGTATGAGCAGATTATTCTCACACTCCATGAGGATACCACGCAGCTTTCCCTTGAGGAGATGCTGAAAGAGGAAATTTACAGAAGAGGCGGTCTTAATATTTACCGCGTGATTTTAAGAGGTTTTCGGGCGCCGGAGCTTCTTCTCCTTCCGGAAAAATTAAAGACAATGGGAAATATCATTGAGGTGCAGGACGAGTCAAAGCCGGCGTATGATCTGGAGGAGCTTCTGTGCCGATATAACGGGACGCTCATCGGGGATTATATTCAGTATTTCATGGACAAAAAGGACAGGAGCGCCGTGGAGGAAAAAGCGCTTTATTACGGGCTTCAGGCGCTTCTGGAAACAGGCAGATAATCTGGGAATAAGGGGAAATTTATGATTATTAAACGTCTGACAATAAAAAATTTCGGAAAAATCCATAACAGGACGCTGGAACTTTCTCCTGGCATTAATGTGCTGTACGGAGAAAACGAAAGCGGAAAAACAACGATTCATACTTTCATAAAGAGTATGTTTTACGGGATTACAAGACAGAGAGGAAAGGCTGCGAGAAATGATGCCTACACTACATATGAACCCTGGGAGAATCCGGGGGAATATGGAGGAATCCTGTGGTTTGAGTGCGGTGGAAAAAATTATCGTCTCACACGGAATTTCTGCAAAAACGCCCCTTTTCACGAACTTCTCTGCGAGAGCAGCGGTGCGCTTGTAAATGCGGAGAAAGGCGCAATGGAGGCTGTTCTAGGCGGTGTGAGTGAGGCTGTTTATGACAATACCGTTTCTGTAGGACAGTTAAAAAGTGTCACAGGCCAGGATCTTGTAAGAGAACTTCAGAATTATATGGCAAGCTACCAGGGGACGGGAGACAGCTCCATTGATCTGGGAAGAGCCGCGCAGATGCTTAAAATGTCAAGAAAAGGTTTTCTGACTCAGGCAGATAAAAGAAAGCGGGATATTCTGAAAGAAAAAGAAAAAGTAGCGGCAAATATGGAATATCTCCGCCAGGAATTAAACGAGCTTGAGGAGCGGCTTGATTCTGTTGCCGCCAAAAAGGCGGCATACGGATTGGGAGAGGAAAACGGAGGCGAGCTTCTTGATCAGAGAATACAAAAGGCGAGCCGGAAACGGGTGTATGCCTGGATCTTTATGGCAGTTTTTCCGGTTCTGGGGGCTTTGGGAGCGGTATTTGCGCCGAACGGCATTGTCCTTGCCATTTCTCTTGCAGCGGGAATTCTTCTCGGTCTTGGGTGTCTTGGAAAAAGCCTTACTCTTGGAAGAGAGCTGAATAAGAGAATCCGTATGAAAGAACGGTGGCTTTCCAGACAGGAAAAGCTTCAATGGAACAGAGATGGAATTGAAGCTTCCAGTAAAGAGAAAGAGATGGCGTACTGCAATCTTGAGGAGGAGTACAGAGAATGCGATGCCCAGCTTTACCTTCCGGCGGCAGAAGATGTGGAAATACAGGCGTTGAATATGGCGCTGGAAACGATCGAGCTGCTTTCCGGAAGCATTAATCATCAGGTGGGAGAAAGACTGAGAAAGAGAACCTCGCAGATATTAAGCGAAATTACAGGAGGAAAATATACAGAAGTTCTTATGGACGAAAACTTTAAGATGTCTGTAGATACAGGAGCGCGCGTTGTGGCTCTGGAACGGCTGAGCCGGGGAACTCTGGAGCAGATTTATTTTGCCCTTCGAATGGCGGCGGGAGAGCTTCTCTGCGGGCAGGAATCCTTTCCTGTGATTCTTGATGATGTATTTGGAATGTATGATGAGGAACGCCTCTGTGCCGTCCTGAAATGGCTTCACAAAGAACAGAAGCAGATTATTATAAGCACATGCCATAAACGGGAAATGGAACTTCTGGAACGTGAAGGAATCCCCTATCAGAAGCTTTTGCTTTCCTGAAAAAGAAAGTACAGAAGAAAATATAAAATACCCGCGGTTCTGCTCCGCGGGTATTTGACATTGATGAAGAAGTTTTATTTGTACTGCTCCATATAAGTGTTGACACATTTCTTGATTCTGTCTACCGGATTCAAAAGGTGGCTGACAGACATATCGTGATTTAAAGTATCAATGATGAGAGCGATGTATTTGCTCATATCACAGGTGATATAGTAGTCTTTTTCCAGAAGCTCAGGAGACTGATATACAAGGTTTGTTGTAAGCATTTTATCAAATACTCCGTTTTTGTGAGCTTCGTCAAATTTTGCAAGTCCGTCTGTGAAAAGACCGAAAGTGGAGCAGATGTAAATACGGCCGGCTCCTCTTTCTTTCAGAAGAGATGAAATTTTCAGGACGGTGTTTCCGGAGGAGATCATATCGTCCACAAGGATCACATCTTTTCCTTTTAAGCTGGAACCAAGGAATTCATACGCTGCAATCGGGTGACGTCCGTTTACAAATGTGGAATAATCGAGACGTTTGTAGTACATACCCATGTCTACGCCGAGGATATTTGCAAGGTAGATCGCGCGGCTCATGCTTCCCTCGTCCGGGCTTATAATTGCAAAATGTTCGTTATCAATGCGAAGTCCCTCTTCGTTTCGAAGAAGAGCCTTAATAAACTGATAGGACGGCTGCACAGTTTCAAAGCCGTGAAGCGGCGTTGCATTCTGAATGCGGGCATCGTGTGCGTCGAAGGTGATGATGTTTTCCACACCCATATCAATCAGCTCATGAAGTGCGTTTGCGCAGTCAAGAGATTCACGTCCCACACGTTTGCTCTGGCGTCCCTCATAAAGATAAGGCATAATTACATTTACTCTTCGCGCTTTGCCTCCGATGGCTGCAATGACGCGTTTCAGATCCTGAAAATGGTCGTCCGGAGACATAAGGTTTGTAAATCTTCCCATAGAATATGACATGCTGTAGTTACACACATCAAGGAGAACGTAAATATCATCTCCGCGGACAGATTCGGAAATGACACATTTCCCTTCTCCGGAACCAAATCGTGGATTCTGAACCTTAACCTGGAAGGAATCTCTCTGATAGCCTTCAAATGCGAAGGAATCCATCTGTGGATAGTTGCGTTCCTGACGCCACTGAACAAGCCAGTTGTCCACCTTATTCCCCAAATCTCTGCTGCTTTCCAGTGAAACCAGTCCAAGTCTTCCTACCGGAAGGGTAGTCAGCTCTTTTGTAGTTGCCTGTGCCATGTTTTATTTTCCTCCTAAAAAAATTTTCTGTATACGGATGTCTTTTCCGATTAGCTTTACCATCTGGTAATTGCTGGCAATTCGGGAAAACGTCCTTTCGGAGTAAGTTTCCGAAAAGTTTTCCAGTTTCAGGTTTGTAGAAATTATCGTTGATTTTCTGCGCATGATCCGTTCATTGATGCACAAAAACAACTGGGATGATACAAAACTGTTTGTAAGTTCGGTTCCCAGGTCGTCAATGATCAGAAGATCGCAGTCATAAATCAGTTCGTCCTCTGTGCTTTTGTCCTTTTTGGAAAAGGTATTTCCTGCAAGAAGATCAAAAAGATCAAAAGCAGAAAAGTAAAGAACACAGTGGGCGGATTTCAGAAGCTCATGTGCGATACAGTGGGAGAGAAAAGTTTTTCCGACTCCCGTATCTCCGTATAAAAAGAGATTTTCAAAATTTTTGTCGAAGTTCCGCACAAAGCCCTGAGCCATATCGTATGCTCTGCGGGCTGTTTCTCTGGCAGTTAGACCAGTCGCTTCATTCTTTATTGTATCAGAATAATAGTCAAAAGAAAAGTGCTCAAAGTTTTCTTTTTTTAAAATTTCAGACAGATTGGACTGGGTATACAGTAATTCAATTTCTGCCTTCTTAAAACAGGAGCATTTTTGGCTTCCTACATAGCCGGTATCCTGGCAGAGAGGACAGGTGTAGGGAAGTTCCAGATAGTTGGGAGCATATCCGTTATCTGTGAGAATGGCGCGTCTTTCCAGTGCAAGGGCTGCGATGGAGGTACGAAGATCTTCTGTTCCTGTTTCATTTCCGGAAAGAAGGGAGCGTACTTTTTCTGCGCTTAAAGAGGCAACCTCCTGGTCGATCTCCCTGAGCCGGGGAAATCTGCCGTAGGCTTCTTTCTGATGTTCTTCGAGGATCCGGCGATTTTCATTCTGCCGCCTGCTGTATTCTCTCATAATGGTATCATATTGATAATTCTGTAAAGGCACGTAACTCCTCCTTTTTGCGATTACGGTTATTGATTAAGAAGACGTTTTTCATATTCGTCAAAATCGTAATCTCTCTGGTGAAAGTTATTAAAACGGTTCTGGTTTTTTGGCTGTGCTGCCGGCTGTTTTTGCGCCGATTTTGCAAGCTTGCGTTTTTTATGTTCTGCATCGAGAAGCCGGACATCGGAAAGTGTGTGTACATTTTTGGATTTCCAGCCCTCCAGGATCTTATCTGCATACTGGAAGCTTGGTTGCCCTGTCTGGATCACTGTGCGGCTGCATGCCTCCAGGATTAAATCTGTGTCAAAGCCGTAATCTTTCATCCAGGTATCCATATAGGAAATTTCTGTATCAACCGGATTGCGGTTATTGATTCCCATAGCCTTTAAAATCGTGTAATATTCTTTGCGGAAACGGGAGGAAGCCTCCTTTGCCATCTCCACAGTGGTAATTCCCTCCTGTGACCAGGCACATGCAACCGTTTCAATATAGCGCATACTTTTGTGGTTGCGGCTTACGCAGTATTCAATGAGATACTCAATAAGTTCAGGGGACATTTTCATTTCGTCATAAAAATAGAGAACTTTCTGCATTTCAGAAGGGCTCAGGGTCTTGCCGAGATACTGCTCCGTAATGTAAAGAAGCTGCACGATCGCTTCATTCTGTTTCAGTTCCCGCACGCGGTCAGGCGTAAGTCTCGGGGTGTTTCGGGAAACAGGAGTGGAAGCAGGCTGCTCTTGTTCTTCCTGTTCTGCCTTGGGAGGTATCAGGGAAATTCCTGAAAGTTTTCCGGCAGATGTATAATGAAAAACCATAAGTTTTTCTTTTTCCCAATATTTCAGGGCGCGGGCAATATCCCTTTCTGTACAGAGAAGGGTATCCGCCATTTTTGCCAGGTCAAGAGAGGCACGGCTTTCTCTTAAAAGACGCAGAAGATAGATATAAACTTTTACAAACTCTCCGTTTGCACGGGGCATATACTGGTCAATAAAAATATTGGAAAGTATGGTAATTCCTTCCTGAGAGGAATTTTCTAAAATAATTTCGCTCATGAATTTTCCCTTCCTGTGGACAGTTACAATATAGTTGTTCCATAGGATTATAGCACAAGATATTTTAAAAGAGAATAGGCATTTTTCCCCATAAAAAGCAAATATGTGGGGAAAAAAGGTGGAAAAACCAGGAAAAATGTTGAAGAGTCTTCTATTTACATCTGTGGAAAATGTGGATAATGTGGATAAGTATCTGGATAACTTATTATGGGAAACTGCTGTAACCGTTGGAATTGTAGAGAAAACGTGGGAATTGTCGAAATTGTATGTTGAATTATGTCAAGTCACTTATGCACAAAAAAATCCACATGCCATACACAGGGAAAATGTGTATAAACATGTGGATAATGTGGATAACTTATTTTCCAAGAAGATGTTCGCCGATATTTACAACATCTCCTGCTCCCATTGTAATAAGAAGGTCGCCTCTGGAGCAGTTCTCCAGAAGGAAGTTTTCAATTTCATCAAAGGTTGGGAAGTATTCACATGGTGTGCCAAGTTCCTGAATACATTTCTGCAGGTCTTCTGAAGAAATTCCCAGGGTGTCAGTTTCTCTTGCCGCATAAATGTCGGCAAGGACAACGTGGTCGGCAAGGGTAAGCGCTTTTGCAAATTCAGGAAGCAGAGCCTTTGTACGTGTATATGTGTGCGGCTGGAATACACACCAGATTTTCTGATGTGGATAATTGCCGGCAGCGTAGAGAGTTGCTTCAATTTCTGTGGGGTGATGTGCATAATCGTCAATAACTGTCACACCTGCAACTTCTCCCTTATACTGGAAGCGGCGGTCTGTTCCTGTAAAGCTTCCGAGCCCTTTGATAATCACCTCTTCGGTAAGACCCAGGAGATGACCAAGAGCAATGGATGCAAGAGCGTTTGATACATTGTGCATACCCGGAACTCTCAAATAATAGCTTCCTGTTTTTCTGCCGTTTTTATAAACGGTAAAGGAAGCGTGACCGTATTTATCAAACGTAATATCTTTTGCCTGATAATCGGCTTCCTGTTCCAGACCGTAAGTTACCACCCGGCAGGGAAGCTCCTTTGTGATTTCCTGATAATCCGGTATGTCCGCGTTGATAATCAGAGTTCCGTCAGAGGGAAGAAGATCTGCAAAACGGCGGAAAGAATGGCGGATGTCGTCAAGGTCCTTAAAGAAATCAAGGTGGTCAGCATCAATATTTAAGATGATGCTGATTTTCGGGAAAAAGCTTAAAAAACTGTTTGTGTACTCGCAGGCTTCTGTGACAAATGTCTCAGATTCTCCCACGCGGATATTTCCGCCGATGGCAGGGAGAATGCCGCCGACACTGATGGTTGGGTCGCATTTGCCCTCCAAAAGAATATGGGAGACCATAGAGGTTGTCGTTGTCTTTCCATGTGTTCCGGAAATGGCAATGGGAGTGTCATAATTTCGCATAATCTGTCCAAGAAGCTGGGCGCGTGTAAGCATGGGAAGATTTTTTTCTTTTGCCTTTGCAAATTCCGGGTTGTCCGGGTGGATTGCGGCAGTATACACAACAGCTTCTGTAGTGTCCATAATATTGGAAGCTCTCTGACCGTAGAAAATTTTTGCTCCTTTTTCTTCCAGGGATTTTGTGAGAGGGCTTTCTTTTGCATCGGAGCCGGACACGGTAAAGCCTTCTCCCATCAGAATTTCAGCAAGACCGCTCATGCTGATTCCGCCGATCCCGATAAAGTGAATGTGAAGAGGTTTCTGAAAGTCTATCTGATACATAATAAAAATCTCCTTATAATAATTGAAGTTAACATGATTATAACCCTAAATATATCAAATGGGAAGAACTTCTTTTGACCTAAAAAAGCAGAAAAAGACATGAAAATGAAGAAAAGTCTATATAAAAGTATAGGAAATAGACAAATAAGCTCGAAATAGTAATTGATTTTGTCGAAAAAGATAGTAAATAGCAATAAAAAAAATAAAATCTGAGCAAAATAATTGTAAAAAATGTTCACTATTAATAGGAAATGTGGTATAATAATAAAATCATAACAACAAGAGGTGATTGCATGATTAAGAAAGAGATGATTGCCATGCTCTTAGCTGGTGGACAGGGAAGCCGACTTGGAGTACTGACAAAGAAAGTAGCGAAACCGGCAGTTTCATTTGGTGGGAAATACCGTATTATTGATTTTCCTTTAAGCAACTGCATTAATTCCGGCATTGATACAGTAGGTGTTCTTACTCAGTATCAGCCGTTGCGTCTGCATACCCATATCGGAATCGGCATTCCGTGGGATCTGGACAGAAATGAGGGCGGCGTAACCGTTCTTCCCCCATACGAAAAAAGCTCTAACAGCGAATGGTACACAGGAACAGCAAATGCAATTTTCCAGAACTTGGATTATATGGAACAGTACAATCCAGATTATGTTCTGATTTTATCAGGCGACCATATTTACAAAATGGATTATGAAGTTATGCTTGATTTCCATAAGGCAAATAAGGCGGATATTACGATTGCATGTATGCCGGTTCCCATTGAGGAGGCAAGCCGTTTCGGTATTATGGTAACAGATGAAACGAGCCGTATTACAGAGTTTGAGGAAAAACCGGAGCATCCAAGCAGTAATCTTGCTTCTATGGGAATTTATATTTTCAGTTGGAAGGTACTTAAAGATGCGCTGATCGCATTAAAAGACCAGCAGAGCTGTGACTTTGGAAAACATATTCTTCCATACTGTAAAGAAAAAGGACAGCGCCTTTTCGCTTATGAATACAATGGATACTGGAAAGATGTTGGAACTCTTGGTTCTTACTGGGAAGCAAACATGGAGCTCATTGATATTATTCCGGAATTTAATCTTTATGAAGAATTCTGGAGAATTTATACCAAGGGAGATATTATTCCTCCTCAGTATATTTCCGGAGATGCAGTTGTAGACCGCTGTCTCATTGGAGAGGGTGCGGAGATTTACGGAGAAGTACATAATTCTGTCATTGGACCGAATGTAGTGATCGGTAAGGGCTCTGTGATCAGAGATTCCATTATTATGAGAAATTCTACTGTTGGCGAGAATGTAGTAATGGATAAATCGATCATTGCAGAAGATGTTGTCATTGGAAACAATGTAGTTCTGGGATGTGGCGAGGAAGCGCCGAATGTGCTGAAACCGGGTGTTTATGCCTTTGGAATTGCAACTGTAGGTGAGCACAGTGTAATTCCGGATAATGTACGTATTGGAAAGAATACAGCAATTTCCGGTGTTACAGTTCCGGAAGATTATCCGGACGGTTTACTGGAAAGCGGACAGGTAATTGCAGCAAAGGAAGGTGACAAGGCATGAGAGCAATCGGTATTATTTTGGCTGGCGGTAACAACAACCGCATGAGAGAATTATCAAATAAGAGGGCAATCGCAGCAATGCCTGTTGGCGGAAGCTACAGAAGTATTGACTTTGCTTTGAGTAATATGGCAAATTCCCACATTCAGAAGGTTGCTGTTCTGACACAGTATAATGCCCGTTCTCTGAATGAACATTTAAGCTCTTCCAAATGGTGGGACTTCGGACGTAAGCAGGGAGGACTTTTTGTTTTCACTCCTACAATCACAAAAGACAACAGTCTGTGGTATCAGGGAACAGCAGATGCGATTTACCAGAATCTGAATTTCCTGAAAAACAGCCATGAACCATACGTTGTTATTGCTTCCGGTGATGGTATTTACAAACTGGATTACAACAAAGTTCTGGAATATCACATTGCAAAGAGAGCGGATATTACCGTTGTATGTACAACATGCCGCGACCAGTCTGAGGTGGAGAGATTTGGTGTTCTCCGCATGAATGAAGACTGCAGAATCGAAGAATTTGAGGAAAAACCGATTGTTTCTTCTTATAATACGGTGTCTACCGGTATTTATATTATCAGAAGAAGACAGCTTATTGAGCTGATCGAGAAAGCGACTTCCGAGGGAAGAACAGATTTTGTATCTGATATTCTGATCCGTTACAAAAATCTGAAGAGGATCTACGGATATAAGATTGATACATACTGGAGCAATATTTCCACAGCAGATTCCTATTACAGAACAAATATGGCGTTCCTCGATCCGGAAATCCGTAATTATTTCTTCAAACAGGAACCTTCTATTAAGACAAAAATTGATGACTTGCCTCCTGCAAAATACAATCCGGGAGCGAATGTGAAAAACAGTCTGATTTCCAGCGGATGTATCATCAATGGTACAGTGGAAAACTCCGTACTGTTCCGCGATGTTTTTGTTGGAAACAACTGTGTGATCAAAAACTCGGTGATTCTCAATGATGTATATCTGGGGGATAATACGCATATTGAGAATTGTATTGTGGAGAGTCGGGATACTATTCGGGCAAATTCCTATTACTGCGGCGAGGGAGAAGTAAAAATCGTTGTGGAAAAAAATGAGCGTTACGTATTATAAGACTACAGGCTGACAGAATACGGGCGAGACGAAAGGGGAAGCAAAAATGAACATAACAGATGTACGTGTGAGAAAAGTTGCAAAAGAAGGAAAGATGAAGGCGGTAGTGTCTATCACAATCGATGAAGAATTTGTGGTACATGATATTAAGGTGATCGAAGGCGAAAAAGGGCTTTTTATTGCGATGCCAAGCAGAAAGACCACAGATGGAGAATACCGCGATATTGCCCATCCTATCAATTCCGCCACAAGAGACAGAATCCAGAACATTATCCTGGAAAAATATGAAGAAGTAATGGCTGCAGAGCCGGAAGAAGAAACGGGAGCGGAAGAGTAAATAAAAGTAAACAAAAGTAAACAAAAGTAAACAAAAGGCAATCATTTCTTATCATGAAGGGAATGGAGAGTTGGCTTAATTAAGAAGGCGCCCCACAGGAGAGAAAACTCCTGGGGCGTTTTTCTATGCATTTATATTTCCTGCTTGCGCATGGTAAAAATGGAAATATTACGTATTTGTTACAAAAATAAAATAAAAGTATTGATTTCTGTGAAAAATATGTTATACTTGACCTACATTAAAATTACGAGGTGTATACATAATGAAAAACAGAAAGTTTATTCCGCTGATGCTTGCGGGCGCGCTTGTATTTTCCATGAGCACATCTGCATATGCTTCAGGAACAGAGGTGGAAATTGCAAATATAGAGGCAGAACGTAACGCAGCAGAGGCAGAGCTTGCCCAGGCACAGAATAATATCAGCAGTCTGGAAGGACAGAAACAGGAACTGGAAGGCTATCTTGCAGAACTGAGCGCACAGTATGATTCTTTGACAAATGAGATTTCAAGACTCAGCGTAGAGGCAGGAGAAAAAGAAAACGAATTAAAACAGTTAAAAAAAGATCTGGAAAAGGCAAAGGCAGCTTCTGAGAAGCAGTATGAGGCGATGAAAATACGAATCGCGTATATGTATGAAAACGGAGGAACTTCAGCTCTGGAAATGCTCCTCTCCGCAGAAAACTTTGCAGATTTCCTTAACAGAGCAAACAACATTATACAGATTTCTGATTATGACAGAAATATGCTGGAAAAATATGAAAACCTCCAGGCTTCTATTAAAGAGCAGGAGCAGAAGGCAGAAGAGGAAGCAGCGTCTATTAACACGCTGATGGCAGAGCGCTCCTCGAAACAGCAGGAAGTACAGACGCTTGTTTCCGGAACAAAAGATAACATCGCTTCTTACGTGAGCCAGATCAGTGCAACCCAGGAGGAAGCACAGGCGCTTATGAACCAGATCAGCAGTGCGGACAACAGCATTGCCGTTCTTGTACAGCAGGCAGAGGCAGAGCGTCAGGCAGAAGAAGCGGCAGCAGCTCAGCAGGCAGCAGAGGAAGAAAGCCAGGAAAGCAGCGAAGAAGATTACGGATATGATCCGGAGGAAGACACAACCGATTCTTCCAGCAGTTCCACAAGCAGCGATGTGGTAGTGGAAGAAGTTGAGGAAGAGTCTTATGAAGAACCTTCTCAGGAAACTTATACAGAAGAGGAAGCACCGGTTGAAGATACAGGTTCTTCTTCCGGCCAGGGAACTTATCTTGGAAACTTTACGCTTACAGCGTACTGTAACTGTGCGCAGTGCTGCGGAACAGCCGGCAATCTTACAGCAAGCGGAACAGTTCCCACATCAGGACATACCGTGGCAATGGCGGGAGTGCCGTTTGGAACACAGCTTTTAATTAACGGAACTGTGTATACAGTAGAGGATCTCGGAACACCTTACGGACATGTGGACATTTACTTTGACAGCCACGCGGAAGCGTTAAGTTTCGGGCTGCAGTCAGCAGAGGTATATCAGTTATAACGTGCAATTAAAAAAGGCGTTTTGGAATTTTAGGATTCCGAAGCGCCTTTTCTAAAATGAGTATGAAAAGTAAAAAACATATATGAAAATTATCTGTATTACAGGTAGGGCTCGCCCGGGATTTCCGGGTAGCTTCCCATAGAGATCAAAAGCTCAAGCCCAACCTGACGAGCCTGTAAAACAGCTTCTTTTACGGCGCTGGCATCTCCTGACAGGGCGAGAATGACCTCGTTGGAATGACTTGTTCCCCGGTCTGGCGTCATGTAGCTGATGATGCGCACAGAAGAGGCTTTCATCGCCGTATCTGCCATCACAAGACCGATTGCGGCGGCAG
>URHH01000050.1 GCA_900547615.1 uncultured Blautia sp.
ATCTTGTGAAATCACAATTTATTCTTGTAGCCTGCCGCTGATACCGTCTGGATTGGCTTTTCCTTTCTTTTTGTTCCCTTTAATTAGCCATGAACTGTTTAATCCCCTGTGATTTTGCGCCCGGATTATCATTTCCATATCCCTCAAGCAGATTGATGACGCCCCATACACCCACGCCTGCGCCGATTGCTGTTACGACTGTCTTTAATCCTGTTACTGCTGTTGTAAAAAATGCCATTTTGATTACCTCTTTCTTTCCTGAAATTTGATTTTTTGATAAAGAAAGAGCTTTGATATGTAAATTCCCTGCCCTGTATGTTAAAATAAGGGCAGGGAAATCCTTTGGGTGAACCCTGCGGGCATCCGGTACATTCTGTTTGGCGATAGGCTGTGCCGGGTGTCTTGTTTTGCCCATTCCAAAGCACATACAAAACTCCGTTTTTTAACTTCTGGACTTTTTGTCCAAAAGTTCTGCTGCTTGTTTACAGGTTCCATATTCAGTTGTATTGTTTTTGAAGCTATGCTTCAATCACGCCCGCATCCTCCACCTCATCAACGGTGTCATTGTCCCTGACTTTAGCTTTGCACAGGTTCTTCACATATTTTTCGATGTCAAAGGCATTCTTTTCGTCATAGTCGGATAAAAGTCGGTACTGCTTATGTTTGGTAATGTCAAACTTATTGGAGAAGAACGGTCTTACCCCTCTAAGCTGCATGATGCACTTCCCTCCGTCCATGACTGCAATCTCATCTTGGCTCATAAGCTCTTTTCCGGTCTTTTGGTAATTAAGCCCGTAGGACTGCGACGTACCCCTTGTGTCAGAGGTATTGTAAAGGTCAATCGTTTCTTTACCCAAAATTTCCGCCATCTCTTTTAAAGTGGTCTTTTCCTTCCCTCCGAGGAATAAGGTGGTATCACAATTCCCTTCAATGGTGTCGGCGTTATCCTTATAAATCGCTTTAAGCTGCGACTTTGACTGCAAAATAATGGAAGCTGATATTTCCCGGCTTCGGATTGTAGCGATCAGCTTCTCAAACTTTGGTATCTGCCCGATGTTCGCAAACTCATCGAGTAAGCAGCGCACATGGACAGGCAGCCTTCCATGATACACATCGTCTGCCCTGTCACAGAGCAGGTTAAAAAGCTGCGTATACATGATTGACACGATAAAATTGAACGTATCGTCGGTATCGGAGATAATGACAAACAGTGCTGTCTTTTCATCCCCTAACATATCAAGCCCCAACTCGTCATAGCTTGTCAGGTCACGCAGTTCCTTGATGTCAAAAGGCGCTAAACGTGCGCCACAGCTAATTAAAATGCTTTTTGCTGTCTTGCCCGCCGCCAGTTTATATTTTTTATACTGCTTAACTGCAAAGTGTTCCGGCTCTCTTTCCTCCAGCTCATCGAACATCAAATCGACAGGATTTTTAAATTCCTCATCATCCTCCCTCGCTTCACTTGCATTTATCATGTCAAGCAGGGTGGTAAAATTCTGTTCTTCCTCCACGCACTCATACCAGATATAGCCGATCAGTGCGGTGTAGTAGAGCTTTTCGGCTTTCACCCAAAAATCCTCGCCGGATTGCTGCCCCTCCCCTTTGGTGTTTAATATAATTGTGTTTACAAGTTTCAGAATGTCCTTCTCGCTCCGGATATAAGCGATAGGGTTGTAGTGCATTGATTTTTTGAAGTTAATGGTGTTCAGCACTTTTACCTTGTACCCGTTCTTTAAAAGCATTTTTCCGCACTCGACCAGCACTGTTCCCTTCGGATCAGTGACCACATAGCTTGAGTGCATCTGCATAAGGTTTGGTTTTACAAAAAACCTCGTCTTGCCGGAACCGGAACCACCAATGACGAGGATATTTTTATTCCTCGCATACTTTGGCTGTCTTGGTCTGCCTGACATCATCAGCCTTTCCGTTTCTGTGAGCAGAACATTATTCTCAAAAACCGGATCAATATAAGGCTCAATATCTTTTGCGTTTCCCCACCTTGCAGAACCGTACTCCATTCCATGCCGGAATTTCTTGGCGTTCTTGGCTTTAAAATACACCACAAGTCGGAGCGCAATGCCGCACCCTGCCCCTATCAGCAAATCTTTTGGGAAAAAACTCGGTAACGGGTTAGAAAATAAGTCCTCCATCCCCGACATGACCGCCATCATCTTTGCAGAAGCGTCCTGCCCCGGCGATACCCGCCACAGCCACGCTATTTTGTCGCAGAAATACCCGGCAAGCACATAGGGAAGATTCATAAGGAGAAGTTTCTTTTTATCAAC
The DNA here is from genome assembly GCA_900547615.1 of uncultured Blautia sp. Taxonomy (GTDB): domain Bacteria; phylum Bacillota; class Clostridia; order Lachnospirales; family Lachnospiraceae; genus Blautia_A. The sequence goes on from URHH01000050.1 coordinate 2,286, forward strand.
ATTCCCCGTCTTTGCCTTGAACTTTTCGGGAATGGATTTTAGGTCTTTGGCAATGCCTTCTACGATTTTACTCATAATGACTGCCCCCTGTCCTTCTGGTGTTCCCTTGCCCGCTCCCGGTTTTTGTCCTTCCCCAACTGCTCCCGGAACTCTGCCAGCTTCTCCTTTACAGAGATGCGGTTATGCTTTTTCTCATTAACCTTTACAAATTCCTTAAATGCCTGCGTAATCACATCGGCATCCTTGCCCTTGAAAAATACCATATACTTCGGCGGTGCAACCGTCTTATCCTTCTTCACAGCAAAGTCTACATTGTATTTCCTCGCCACTCTCTCAAAAGACTTGATGTTGTTATCCGTTACCTCAATGCCCGAAGCACCCATACCCTGACCGACCAGATCTTTCACTGACATTTTCCCATGTGATGCCTGTTTTCCCTGTTTCCGGTGTTCCAGATACATCTTCATTGCTTTTTTCAGCACATCGGCAGTCAGCCGGGAAGATTTAAACACAAGGGCAATCGTTTTCTGTGTCACTTCCTCCTGCATGGTTTCCCTCCTTCTTCTTTATTGCTGTACTCCTGTCAGGGTGGGACATACAGCCTGTAAAGCAGATATTTCATAAACTCTCCTTTCCACTTCTGGTCAAAAAGTCCAAAAGTTCCATAAATACAAAAAGGGCAGCTACAAACCGCTGTTTCCGGTCTATAACTGCCCTTACGCTGTTTACCATATTCAATTTACCTGTACCGGATCACTGGACACTGCTTCGTCTTTTTCCCGACTTTCCTGCGTTCCAGAGCAAAGACCATATCCCCGGTACGCTCAAAATATCCTATATCTTTCTTCCAGCTCATGCCGCATTTACAGTGCTGCAAGCCGATAAACTGTTGTTTCATCTTCCTGCCGCAGTTCGGGCATACCTTTCTGCTCATACCCTTTTTCTTGGTTTTTGGCTTGTCTGTATCGTCTTTCTTTTCCTCTGCCTTTTCCGGAAGCCCATTCTCCGCTATCCTTGTTTCATAACGCGGCAATCGGTAAAGATACAGACTGTATATTTCATCAAAGGAAGCCTTTTCCGCTAACCCCTTTACCCTCTGGTAGATTTGTCTCGCAATTTTTTCACAGTCCTCTCCTTCCGGCATCTTGCCATGCTTCCTGTAATAGTCACAGGTCTTTTCAAACATACCGTCCGCTATCTTTGCTTTCTGTTTCTGCTTTAAATCTTTATATGTCCTGTCCACCCTTTTCAGCCGCTTCCTGTTTCCCAAATACACCACTCCTGCCTTTATCCTGATACGGTCTATTTTAACAGAAAACGCTCTGGGATTGTAAAATATCTCCCTTTTCGGAAAAGCGTTCCCATTAATTACTCTATAAACTGAAATTTATTTTAAGCTATCACGTTTTACCTTTTTAAGCCTTACTATCATTACCATAGGAATTTCTTTGTTGTTTTTGAAACATTCTTCATAAAATCCATCAATGACAAATCCAGCTCTAAAACAAAGGTTAAAAATATCTTGTATGGAACGATGATAATAAATCTGCTCCTCCGGTTGCCCTTCAATCGCTATACCATAGTAACTGTGCGGTGTCATATATTTTTCAGTCAACGTGATAAAACAAGGGTGTTGCGTTGCAAAGACAAAAATTCCGCTTTCCTCCAACAGTTCATAAACAGCCATAAGAAGTGGTTCAATATCCGTAATATCCATAATTGCCATATTAGAAACTGCTTTCGTAAAGGCTCGATTTCTTTTTAATTCTAATATACTTTCTCTATTGGTCGCATCCGCTACACAAAATTCAATTTGTTTTGCATATTGTGATTGCCGTCTTTTAGCCAATTCTATCATTTTTTTGCTGTAATCAAAAGCGACAATCGAAGCGCCTCTTTGTGCAAGATACGAAGAATAATTTCCATTGCCACACGCAATATCCAAAATGTAATCCGCAGGATTAGGAGATAGAAGTTCCGTTACTTTGGGACGTACTACCTCTCTGTGAAATTCATTAGATTTGTCACCCATTGCATTATCCCAAAATTGTGCGTTTTTCTCCCAGATTTTTTTACTTTCCTCTGTTCCCATGTTCTCTCCCCCTCCCAAAATTTGCCTTTTTGCTTCAATTAAATCATCCTTTGTATATTCCATTTTTGTCCTCCTCGAATCCCGATTTGTCAGCACCATTATAACTTGTTTTTAGCGGGAACACAACTTGGGAGAAACATATCTGCTGATTAACCGAAAGCATCTTTGCATTGGTCAAGGAAATACTTCTTTTTCTCCGATATTTCCTCCTGCCTGTCTTTGGAAAGCGTCTGGAATATCTCGTCATAATCAAGCTCCGCAAGCGGCGTTCCCAACACAGGTGTTAAAACTTCATGTTCATACCATATCCGCCACAGTTCCTCAAACAGTTCTCCACCGTCCGAAAAAACCATTGCCGAATCAAAACCTTCTCCCTCGCTGAACCATTGCAGACGGACAAACCCGAACCGTCCGGCATCCGCTACCACCACATCGGTCAGGTCATACAGTTCTGCGAACGCATCCGCAACCGTCCGGCATCTTGCCCGTTGTTCTTCCGTAATATATTTTTCTGCCATATATGCTCCTTCCCACTTCTGGACAAAAAGTCCAAAAGTTACCTATTTCATTTTAAACAGTAAATCGTGCAGAGGTCAGCATATAACATAGCTTCCCCGCATTTTATCGTGTCAAACAAAAGGCACTGGAACAGCACGTTACGCACTCCCTCCAGACTGGCAATGCCCTGTTCTTTATCTGAAAAGTCTGTGCCTGAAATATCCATATCCGCCGATACTGCCCGCCTTGCCGAGATACAGTGCGTGTAAAGTCCGAGGATATATTTATCTGACATAGGGAAAGCGAATGTTTCCTGCCCGTCATAAGTTACCCGGTACTTTTCCTGTTCCCCTTCCGGCAGTTCAAAGCAGCACCGCACTGTTTCCAGATAAGTATGCCCGTCAAAATCCGGCTTTATTTTCTTCCCATACCTGCGGATTGCGGAAAATATGTTATTCCGGTCAATAAAAGAACGGGTACGCTTGAAAGCTGCTTTTTTGCCTTTCATATCCATGTAAACATTATTCCCCGTCCCTTTCCCGGCAAACCTGCCATAATCGCCTGTCCGCAACAGGTAGGACAGTACCTCTAACAGCTTTTCCCTTGATGCAATCTCCTGATAAGGGGAATCGCTGAAATCTATTTTCACAAACCTTAATGGGCAGCTTCCCTTTGCAACCTCCCGTTCCATTACCCGGTCAACATCACGCATTGACTCCATTTATCTATCTCCTTCCGGTTCGGGATTAAATAATCCCTTTTCCTGCCACCCTCCACCATACATATCATACTGTACCAACTGCTGGTAATAGTGGTTCATGGTATTCGGCGCATTGTAGAGGGCAGTCACCATGTACGCCCTGATGTTAGTTATCTTGGTTGTGGTTTCCTTCATGCAGCCAATCACATACTCCAAATGGGCGCTGTTCAGCTTCAGGAATTTTGACTTCACAAGCTCATAAGGGTAATCCTCCCCATTAACCTTTACCATCCTTCGCTTCACGCACACAATCTCGCAGATCACCTCATAAAGTTCCTCATACAGCCCCTTTTCGCTCCAGTCACTGTATTTCATGTGATGCTCATACTCAATATTTTCTTTGATGATTTCCATGTAGGCGTTGGCATCATCCATCACATCAATCATATCATTATCCGGCTTGCCCTGTTTTTCTTTTATCTCCTGTGCAGATTGATTGATTGGATAGGATTCTCCGCCAGAAATATTTGCAGAAGTATTTGTATTTGTCCCCCCGTTTTGGTGCAGACCTGTATCTGTTTTCGGCAGGAGGGTATTTCCCATTTCGTCATGACCTGTATCCAAGTTTGTCGATACCTGTGTCCCGTTCCGGATACCCCTCCCTCCCAAAATTTCCATAGGGGCATCCGATTTTGTAGGGAGTCTCCCTCCCGTTTTATCATCAGACGCACCTGCACCTGAATCGTCCAATCCGTCCATTGCAGGGATTTCCTCTGGAAATGTCAGTTGGTACAGCATATCCGGTTTCAGTTCCACATACATCACATTATTACAGACAAGCCCATCTCCATAACTGACTGTCCGGAACTCCCTCCTGATTACCTGTAATTTTTCCAATTTATCCATTGCGGTTTTAATTGTTTTCTTAGATTCTCCAAATAAATCCGCATAATACTGATAGCTCTGCCTTAGAATATCCTCAGAAAATTTCTTTTTCCAGCCGAGGATATGTCCGGTTCCCTGATCCCGCACCTCAGAAGGGCGATACCAGTAAACAATATCTGCCAGAATAACAATCGCAAGGAGATATGGTTTCCCATTCTCCTTTGTGATTGTCCTGTACCAGACAGCAGGAATAATGTTTCCGGTAATATTTATGGAACCCATTGCGTCAACAATTATGTTTCCGCTTGTTAAGTATCCCATTATCAAACAGCCCCTTCCTCTTTCCATTTATCAAGAAGCGAAATAATAATGTTTTCAATCTCCTCATTGGAATAGCTGTCTGAAAAGTATTCGCCAATCTTGTCTGATTTTATTGTGATTTTTCTTTCCTTCGGCTTTTCCTCTGTCAGTATCAGACGCACCATTGCAAAGGTAAGTTCGCCACTTTTGCCATATTCTTTAAGTTTTCCGGACTGCACCATGCTGACACTGCATCCCTGTTCTTCAATGACAGCCTGTACCCACTGCTGTGCTTCCTCTGTCAGAAAAGATATATCCACGCCCTGTGAAAAACCGAGCTTTTTACTGTCCACCATAATAAGAAGTTCTTCCGACAGGCGTGAAAGCCATATATACCGCTGAACCTTTTTCGCATTCTCCCCGGCAGCTTCCCCGACTTCATCAAGGGTGTTCTTCCCTGACTTTTTTCCCTGATGTTTCATGGCTTCATACTTCATTTTGTAGGCTCTCGCCTTTTCGCTTGGTAAAATATCCTCCCTCTGAATATTGGAGTCCACCATGATAATTGTCGCTTCATCATCGGTGTAATTGCGGACAATCACTGGCATCTCCGTTTTTCCGGCAAGCTCTGAACCCCTTTTCCTGCGGTGTCCGGCTATGATTTCATAGCCGCCGCCTGCCCTCGGTCTTGCAATGCCCGGAACCAGCACACCGTACTGGCGGATACTCTCCGTTGTTTCCTCCATCTTCTCATCATCCACCACCCGGAAAGGGTGGTCTTTGAATGTATGAAGGTCTGCAAGCGGCGCATTGATAATCTGTTCTACGGAGCTTTCCTGCCCCGCAGAACCGCCGAATAAATCCTCAAATTTCTCTATCTTAACTTTTGATGCGCTTCCTGCTTTTGCATTACTGCCCATTTCCAAGCACCTCCTTTGTCAGAGAATCATAAGCTGCCGCTACCTTCCCTTTTGGATCATGCCTGTAAATGCTGACACCTTCCGCAGAAATCTCCGCCGCCCTTACCGAAATAGGGATACTGTTCGTAAATATCCTTACACTGCCCCCATAGGCTTCCTTCAGCATGGCACTGATGTCCTTTGCATAGTTCGTCCGGCTGTCCACCATTGTCAACAATATGCCCTCAATCTCCAGCTTCGGGTTAATCTGCCGCTTTACCTTGCCAACCGTCTTAATGAGCTGCTGCAAGCCTTTGACGGGCAGGTATGCCGCCTGTACGGGTATCAGTATGCTGTCGGCACAGGCAAGGGCATTTATGGTAATCATGCCGAGTGAAGGCATACAGTCTATCAGGATATAATCGTAATTCCCCCTGACTATCTCCATGTATGACCTCAGTATTGTTTCCCGGCTCATGACATTCACAAGGGAAACCTCCAGACCGGATAATTCGATATTCCCCGGCATAAGGTCTATCCCTTCCTCATGGTGCAGGATACCCTCCGTCGGCTCTACTTCCTCGTCATTGATTAAATCCCCCATAATGGTTGCAAGCGTGACTTCCAAAGTATCCGGTTCTGTATATCCTAAACTCGCTGTCAAACTGCCCTGTGCGTCTGCGTCTATCAGCAGGACTTTTTTACCCTGTTTTGCCAGTCCGATTCCTAAATTGCTTGTTGTGGTGGTCTTGCCCACTCCGCCTTTCTGGTTTGCGATTGCGATTATTTTACACATGATTAAACTCTCCTTTGCTTCTGCTATGATTCTTTTATGTTGCTTTTTTTGACTTCCACATAAGCCCTGTAATATTTCTTTGTCCCTTTGTTCGGGAACAAATCAGAAAACTCCGTCACTTCGATTTTGGAATTTCTCTGTAAAATCTTCCCAAACCACTTAATATCGTTCTTTGTTCCCATAAGCCTGACTTTTAACATTAATCCTGTCCTCCAAACATGGCATACAGATTGTGGTTATACGTTGCGTACTCCGGATACCGTATCTGTACCGCCTGCCAAAAATAAGGTGCGTAGGCACAGCAGAACAGTTCCTCCACTGTGTAATTCCTGCACTCGTCCACCTGTTTCTCCGCATCATCGTAATCAAGAACGCTTGGCGTACCATTGCAGTATAGGTTGAACGCCATTCTGACCACCTTTACGCTTCCGCTGGTCTGCCAGCCTTCATGCAGGCATTCTGTTTTTACACAGCCTGTCTTAAAATCATAAATGCTTTTAATGTTCCTTCTTGTGTCATTGCTGATACCAAGACAATAGACAAGCGCCTTGTGGTACACGTCCTGATACCTGACCTCTTTCAATTTCTCATAGTAGAACTTCTCATGTGCTTCGCTGATAAAAATAATCGCTTTCTCTGCTCCTAACGCTGTACTGCTCATTCTTTTTTCCTCCATTTCTTATTTTGCTTTGCTGACCATAACAAAAAAGGACACTTCCCTAAAATTTCTTTTAGAAAAATGTCCTTATAGTACAAAATATTAACTTGAACTGACACGAGTTTAATTTAAAATCGTTTATTTTAACCCTTTAAGAGAGTTTATTTTGTCGTACTCTTGTCGTACCATACTGTTTCAAAGTCCGCAAACCCGCATAAACACTGGCTTTTTTAATCGACTGTTCGCATCGTCGGGAACAGAAGCACGTCTCTGATCGCTGCGGAATCTGTAAGAAGCATACACATACGGTCAATACCAAAACCAATTCCACCTGTAGGCGGCATACCAACTTCAAGTGCATTCATAAAGTCTTCGTCTGTTGTATTTGCTTCCTCATCGCCCTGAGCAAGAAGCTCTTCCTGGGCTTTGAAACGCTCTCTCTGATCGATCGGGTCGTTCAGCTCGGAGTAAGCATTTGCCATCTCCCAGCCGTTCATAAAGAACTCGAAACGTTCTGTATATTCCGGATTCTCCGGTTTCTTCTTTGTAAGCGGAGAAATCTCGATCGGGTGATCCATAACAAATGTAGGCTGGATCAGATGCTCTTCTACAAACTCTTCAAAGAAGAGACTTAAAATATCGCCTTTTTTGTGACGCTCTTCAAATTCTACATGATGCTCTCTTGCAATGGCTCTTGCCTCTTCCAGTGTGTGGATTTCATTGAAATCAACGCCTGCATATTTCTTAACGGCATCTACCATTGTGATTCTCTCGAACGGCTTTCCAAGATCCATTTCCACGCCGTTGTAAACAATTTTTGTTGTGCCGAGGACTTCCTGGGCAACGTAACGGTAAAGATTTTCTGTAAGATCCATCATGCCGTGATAATCTGTATATGCCTGGTAAAGCTCCATAAGAGTAAACTCAGGATTATGACGTGTATCAAGACCCTCATTACGGAATACACGTCCGATTTCATATACTCTTTCAAGACCGCCTACGATCAGTCTCTTTAAGTAAAGCTCAAGAGAAATACGAAGCTTGAAGTCCTCGTCAAGAGCATTAAAATGTGTCTCGAACGGTCTTGCTGCAGCGCCGCCTGCGTTTGCAACAAGGATCGGTGTCTCCACTTCCATAAATCCCTGAGTATCCAGGTATCTTCTGATCGCGCTTAAAATTTTGGAGCGCTTAATAAAGGTATCCTTTACTTCCGGGTTCATGATAAGGTCTACATATCTCTGACGGTAACGAAGGTCTGTATTTGTAAGACCGTGGAATTTCTCCGGAAGAACCTGAAGGCTCTTTGATAACAGAGTTACCTCAGAAGCATGAATGGAAGTTTCTCCTGTTTTTGTTTTGAAAACTTCACCCTTAATACCGATAATATCGCCTACGTCAAGTTTTTTGAAATCTTTGTAGGACTCTTCTCCTATGCTGTCTCTTGCAACATAAGACTGAATGGTTCCCTGTAAATCCTGTACATGGCAAAAAGATGCCTTTCCCATGACACGTTTGGACATCATACGTCCTGCAATCACTACAGTTTTTCCTTCCAGTTCCTCAAAACTGTCTTTTACTTCCTGGCTGTGGTGTGTTACATCAAATTTTACGATTTTAAACGGATCTTTCTCATTTGCCTGTAAGTCCGCCAGTTTTTCACGGCGCACTTTAAGGAGCTGATTTAAGTCCTGTTCCTGCTTCTTCTGCTCTGCCATTTTGTTTCCTCCTGTTTTATTCTTCCTCTCAACTCCGAAATCTCTGCTTCGCAGAACCGCCCTTTCAGGGCTTCCTATTTCGTCGTTGTACGCTCGGGTGAATGTGAATACTCGCTTCGCTCGTGCTCACATTCCTTCCTCGCTACACGTTTCGCTGGATTTCCAGTACCTTGTACTGCATTACGCCTGTAGGCATTTCCACTTCTACAACGTCTCCTTTATGAGCGCCGATCAGCGCTTTTCCTACAGGAGATTCGTTGGAAATTTTTCCTTCCAGGCTGTTTGCCTCTGTAGAACCTACGATTTTCAGTTCAATATCTTCTTCAAACTCAAAATCATGAACTTTGACCTTGCAGCCTACGCTGATCTTGTCAAGGTCTACTTCGTCTTCTACTACAACCTCTGCGTTTTTCAGGATTTTTTCGATTTCCTCAATACGTGCTTCTATATCTCTCTGCTCATCTTTTGCTGCATCATACTCTGCGTTCTCGGATAAGTCGCCCTGTTCTCTGGCTTCTTTGATTTTTTCTGCTACTTCTTTTCTTTTTACTACTTTTAAATCATGCAGCTCTTCTTCTAATTTTTTAAGACCTGCATAAGTAAGTAAGTTTTTCTTTTCTTCCATTTTCCTTACTCCTTTTCCACTCTTTTTCTAAAAAAGGTTAGAGATACTCTAGGATATTCACAATTTCAGTATTATACCCAAAACCTCAGCTATTGTCAAGGTTTTTACTCCATTCTCCCCAGGAGCTTTTCCAGCTCTTCATAGCTGCTCACAAGGTTTGTTTCCCTTCGAAGAGCTGCGCTGTGGCGCATACCTGCCGTATACCATGCCACATGCTTTCGCATCTCCCGAATGCCTGTAAATTCGCCTTTTAAATCAATCTGCATTCTGGCATGGTGAAGTATCATTTCCCTTACTTCCTCTGCAGAAGGGCGGGGAAGTTTTTCCCCTGTTTCAAAATAATGGTTCAATTCCCGGAAAAGCCACGGATTCCCTCTTACCGCTCTTCCTATCATCACACCGTCACATCCTGTTTCTTTTATAAGCGCCTCTGCTTTTTCCGGAGAATCCACATCTCCGTTTCCGATTACAGGAATAGTTACCGCTTCTTTTACTCTGCGTATTGTATCCCAGTCTGCTGTCCCTGAATAATACTGCTGCCGCGTTCTGCCGTGAACCGCAATCGCCGCCGCTCCTGCATCCTCCACACGCTTTGCAATCTCTACAATATCTACCGGCTCGTTTTCAAATCCAATGCGGACCTTTACAGTAAGCGGTTTTTTTATTGCGGAAGAAACACTTTTTACGATTTTCACGATCAGCTCCGGATTTTTCAAGAGGGCTGAGCCCTCCCCGTTATTTACTACCTTCGGAACGGGACAGCCCATGTTGATGTCCAGAATATCAAAAGGTCTCTCCTCAATTTCTGCTGCCACCCTTGCCATAAGCTCCGGCTCGCTTCCGAAAAGCTGCATGGATACCGGATTTTCACATTTATCAATTTCCATCATAGCCTCTGTATTTTTATTATGGAAGGAAATCGCTTTTGCGCTGACCATTTCCATGCAGATAAAACCGGCTCCTTGCTCCTTGCAGAGTTTTCGAAAAGGAAGATCTGTAACGCCTGCCATAGGCGCAAGAACAAAGGGGTTGTCAATCTGAACGTCTCCGATTTTCCACTTCATCTTCATTCTTCGCCGTCCGCTTTCTTTTTTAATTCTTCCTCCGGAATATCTCCGAGGAAAAATACTTTATAATACATTTCCAGAGATTCCAGAAGATCTCTCTTCTCTGTCTGAAGCTGTTTGATTTTTAATGCGCTTCCGATCTCGTCAAAGCAGGCATCTGCCTCCAGCGCTTCTGTTTTAAACTGAAGTCTGCCGTCCCCGTCAAATTCCAGAGTGAGGATTCCTCCCACATCTTCTGTAAAAAGGACGCACATGATCTGAAGCTCCTGCTTCACATGATCCGGCAGAGAATTAAAATCCTGATTAAAATAATATTTCTGTTCGTATGCGCTTGCGCCGCATAATACGATATTTTCCTGATACATAAAGTACCCCTTTCTATACGTAACTATATAAGCCCCGGACAGATACCTCCCCTGCGCTTACCTCCGTTTCTGTTCCGTCCGAAAGCCTTACAAGCAGTTCTCCTTTGTTATTGATTCCTTTGCATACGCCCTCACAGGGATTGTTTTTATCGAGAATCCGTACAGGCTGTCCGTAATTTGCCAGTCTCTCTTCATACTCCTTTTTCAGAAAAGAAAGGTCGTGTGTTTTCTCGAATATCTCATAATTTTTCTCAAACGCTTCCATGACAAGTGCAACTACCTGATTTCTGTCTGTCCTTTTTCCGGATTCCAGAAAAAGAGAAGTTGCCTTATCCGAAAGCTCCGGGGGAAATTCCGGTATGTTTACATTAATACCGGTTCCAATTCCCACATATCGGATTTTCGAACCGTTAAGTCCCATTTCTGTCAGAATCCCGCAGATTTTCTTTTTGGAAATTACCACATCATTGGGCCACTTGATCTCCGGGGAAAATCCAAGTTTCTGTACTGCCTGCGCCACGGAAAGTCCCATGACGAGCGTCAGCATGGGCGCATATTCCGGGGAAAAAGAAGGACGGAGAAGAAGCGTCATCATAACAGACGTTCCCTCCTCCGCTTTCCAGGCTCTTGTAAACCGTCCTCTTCCGGCGCTCTGGAACTCCGCCACAGCCAGAGTTCCGTGTTCTGCTCCGTCTCTTTCAAGATCTTTTATCCATAAATTCGTAGAATCTGTTTCTTTTGCAAAATGGACGGTTTTGCCCGCCCATTTTGTATGTATTGCTTTTGAAATTGTGTCTTTTGTGTATAAAATATCCGTCATTTCTCCGGTACTCCCAGAGTCGCAGCCATCACTGCCTTAATGGTGTGCATACGGTTTTCCGCCTCATCAAATACTTTCGACTGAGAAGACTCAAATACCTCGTCTGTCACTTCCATATCTGTAAGGTTGAAACGCTCGCCCATCTCTTTTCCAATTTTTGTCTTCAGGTCGTGGAAAGCAGGAAGGCAGTGAAGGAAGATCGCGTTTGTGCCTGCGTTTCTCATCACCTGTTTTGTCACCTTATACGGTGTAAGGTCATGGATTCTTTCCTCCCATACTTCGTCCGGCTCTCCCATAGAAACCCATACATCTGTATAAATAACGTCTGCATTTTTGCTTCCCTCTTCCACGTCTTCCGTAAGAGTAATGGTTCCTCCGGAAGCTTCTGCATACTGGCGGCATTGCGCTACCAGTTCCTCATTCGGGAAATATTTTTTATTTGTGCAGGCAGTAAAGTGCATACCAAGCTTAGAGCAGGCAACCATAAGAGAATTTCCCATATTATAACGGGCATCTCCCATGTATACAAGACGGATTCCCTTTAAGCCGCCAAAATGCTCTCTGATGGTAAGCATATCTGCCAGCATCTGTGTGGGATGATACTCATTTGTAAGACCATTCCACACCGGAACGCCAGCATGAGCTGCAAGCTCCTCCACAATTTCCTGTCCAAAACCTCTATACTCAATTCCATCATACATGCGTCCCAAAACACGCGCTGTATCTGCAATGCTCTCTTTTTTTCCAATCTGAGAACCTGTGGGATCAAGATATGTACTGCCCATTCCAAGATCATGGGCAGCCACCTCAAAGGCACATCGGGTTCTTGTGCTTGTCTTCTCAAAAATCAGGGCAATATTTTTGCCTTTATAATATTCGTGAAGCTCCCCCGCTTTTTTCTTTGCCTTTAATTCTGCTGCTAAATCAAGCAGATACATGATTTCTTCCGGTGTAAAATCTTTTAAAGTAAGAAAATTTCTGCCTTTTAAGTTCATATCCTTATCCTCCCTGCAAGTCATTATTTTGTATTATCTGTCTCTGTGATTTTTTCCAGAGCTTTTTCTGCTTTTATATCTTTGTCTACTACGATTTCTTTTAAAGAAGCGGCAAGCCCTGCAATTCCCTGAATATCAGACGGAATAATAATTTTTGTGGCTCTGCCGTCTGCTGCTTTTCCGAACGCCTCAAGACTCTTCAAAGTAAGAACTGCGTTATCTACGCCGGCTTCTTTGATCATGCGGAGACCTTCCGCTGTGGCGCTCTGAACTTTGAGCACAGCTTCCGCCTGACCTTCCGCCTCCTTGATCATACGCTCCTTCTGCGCTTCTGCACGGAGGATCGCCGCCTGTTTTTCTGCCTCTGCATCAAGAATCGCAGACTGTTTTTTACCTTCCGCTACAAGAATCGTAGAGCGCTTCTCGCCTTCTGCGATCAGGATCGCCTCGCGGCGTTCTCGTTCTGCCTTCATCTGTTTTTCCATTGCGTCCTGGATAGCAGCCGGAGGCATAATGTTTTTCAGCTCCACACGGTTTACCTTAATTCCCCACTGGTCTGTCGCTTCGTCAAGAGACGCTCTCATTTTTGTGTTGATCACCTCGCGGGAAGTAAGGGTTTCGTCAAGTTCCATATCACCGATGATGTTACGAAGCGTTGTTGCGGAAAGATTCTCGATCGCCATAATGGGGTTGTCCACTCCGTACGCGTAAAGCTTAGGATCTGTGATCTGGAAAAATACAACCGTATCAATCTGGATCGTTACGTTATCTTTTGTGATAACCGGCTGCGGCGGAAAATCCACAACCTGCTCTTTTAAATTTACTTTTCTTGCTACACGCTCAATAAACGGCACTTTCAAATGGACGCCTGTTCCCCATGTTGCACGGTAAGCGCCGAGACGCTCCAGAACAATGGCATATGCCTGCGGTACAATACGAATGCAAGATGCCAGAACACACAATAACAAAAGAATAAAAATCACCCAAAAAAGTATAGTACCCATAAGTTATCCCTCCTTAACCTCTTTTACAATCAGTTTCACACCCTGTATCTCTTCAATCTCAACTACCGCATTTTCCGGGATCTTTACGGAGTCGTCCGAGGTTCGCGCCGTCCACTCTATATCACGAAT
>URHH01000051.1 GCA_900547615.1 uncultured Blautia sp.
GCATCTACGAATGGATGATTCTTTTTATTTGATTGCAGCCATTGGCTGCGCTATGTTATGGAACATTACGGAGTAATTTCCTACAGCAAAAAAAGAAGCCGCCGCTTCCCGATTTTACGATCGTTTTTAAGCTGCTGCTTCTTTCTTCTATTCTTTCACTCTTTATTAACTTTTTCTGATATACATAAGTGCGTCTTTTATCTGAGATACATACACCAGCTCGATTCCCTTCACCTCTCCCACTGTGCTTTTACACACTTCCGGAAGGATCACTCTCTCAAATCCCAGCTTTCGCGCCTCCTGTACACGCTGTCCTGCCATGCTCACAGCGCGCACCTCTCCGGAAAGACCCACTTCGCCAAATGCCATCGTATTATCCGGAATCACAATATCCTTATAGCTGGAAAAAATCGCAAGGCAGATGCCAAGGTCAAGCGCAGGCTCTGTCATTTTCATTCCGCCCGCGATATTTACATACGCATCAAAAGACGCAAGCTGTACTCCCGCCTTCCGCTCCAGAACAGCCATAAGAAGATTTACCCTGTTAAAATCTGTTCCCACTGTCGTTCTTCTGGGAATCCCAAAATTACTCTGGCATACAAGCGCCTGGATTTCCACAAGAATAGGACGCGTTCCTTCCATAGAGCAGGCAACAACAGAACCGGACGCATTTTCCGGGTGTCCGTCAAGAAGAAACTCCGAAGGATTTTTTACCTCCTCAAGTCCTGTATCGCGCATCTCGAACACACCAATCTCATTCGTGGAGCCAAAACGGTTTTTTACTGCCCGCAAAATCCGGTATGAAGCATGGCGGTCTCCCTCAAAATAGAGTACTGTATCTACCATATGCTCCAGAACTCTCGGTCCTGCCACATTTCCCTCTTTCGTCACGTGCCCCACAATAAAAATAGAGATCCCCAGGCCTTTTGCAATCTGCATCAGGACGTTTGTGGATTCCCTCACCTGGGAGACACTTCCCGGTGCAGAGCTGATTTCTTCATCAAACATGGTCTGAATGGAGTCAATCACCGCAACATCCGGTTTTTTCCGCTCCATCACTTCCCGGATCGTCTCGAGATTTGTCTCACACAAAAGCGTCAGTTTCTCGTTAAATTCTCCGATGCGGTTTGCACGGAGCTTAATCTGGCGCAGAGATTCCTCACCTGAAATATAAAGCACGGAGGCGTCCATATGCGCAAGATTTCTGCACACCTGTAAAAGAAGGGTGGATTTCCCGATACCGGGGTCTCCACCCACAAGAACGAGAGAACCGGGGACAATTCCGCCCCCAAGCACTCTGTCAAGTTCTCCGATTCCGCTTGTGCGCCTCTCATCTTCTTTCAGACTTATATCCTTTAACACAACCGGCTCCGGTCTTTTATTTCCGGGAAGCTTGCCTCCCGCTGCAGAAGAAGTCTTTTTTGGTGACACCGTCTCTTCTACAAAGGTATTCCATGCCCGACAGCCAGGACACTGTCCCATCCACTTGGCTGATTCATACCCGCACTCCTGACAGAAATACACTGTTTTTTTGTTTTTTAGCATTTTACAATTCTTACTTCCACATCTGCGCAGTTTCCAAGTTCCACACTGAAGGACAGCTTTCCGCCAAGATTCGTTTTCATAGTACCTGTGCTCATATCATTAATAAACACTTCGTACTCTGTGTCCGCTTCCATTTCAACTGTAATCTGAGCGTCTTCTGTTCCCTCTACTGCAAATTCCATTTTACTCCCATCTTGTTTCAGATGAAAAACAGCAGTTCCCGGTACAGACTCGTATACAAACATTCCATTTCTCTCTAATTTTGTAATTTCTTTGAATGTTTTTACTTTGTATACGTCGCCCTGGTACTGATAATCAGATAATTTTGATTTCTGTCCCAGTTCATAGTCTCCAAAACTGATGGTTCCGTTATCTTCTGTACGAATCAGTTCTTTAATCACTGCCATATCTTATGTCCTCCCACGGCTCATTTGTTTTATTTACGCGACATCTTTCGCTTAAATCTATTATATAATAAATCTCTTTTCTTTACCAGTCTCTCATAAAAATTTCATATCTTTTTAACTTTCTGATAATTTCTCCTGTTTTACATGAAAACAGAGTTTTTTATTTTTCTGCTGTACCTGTACAATGTCGCCTCTCTTGATTTTCCCTTCCAGAATCTCATTTGCAAGAGCATCCTCTATCTGATTCTGAATCGCTCTTCTCAAAGGCCTTGCGCCGTACTTGCTGTCAAAACCGGATTCCGCCAGATGCTCTTTTGCTGAATTTGTAACTTTCAAGGTGATTTCCATCTGTTCTTTACAACGTTTTTCCAAAGTAGCAAGAAGAATATTTACGATTTTTTTAATATGCTCCTTATTAAGAGTATGGAAAACCATAATTTCATCGATTCTGTTTAAAAATTCCGGTTTAAACAGCCTTCTGACTTCTTCCATCACCCCTGCTCTCATTCTCTCATAATCCCTTTTTTCGTCAGTGCCGGAGACAAATCCGAGACGCTTCGGCTCTATGATCGCCTGTGCTCCTGCATTTGAAGTCATAATGATGATCGTCTGTTTAAAATCTATCTTTCTTCCCTGAGCGTCTGTGATATGTCCGTCATCCAGTACCTGAAGAAGGATATTAAATACGTCCGGGTGCGCTTTTTCGATCTCATCAAACAGAATGACGCTGTACGGGTTGCGGCGCACCTTCTCACTGAGCTGTCCGCCTTCCTCATACCCTACATATCCCGGAGGAGAACCGATCATTTTGGAAACGCTGTGCTTTTCCATATATTCCGACATATCTACCCGGATCATCGCCTGCTCGCTCCCAAATACCGTCTCTGCCAGAGCCTTGGAAAGCTCTGTTTTTCCAACGCCTGTAGGTCCCAGGAATAAAAAGGAGCCGATTGGACGATTGGGATCTTTTAAGCCGACTCTGCCCCGTTTTACAGCCTGAGAAACTGCCTTTACAGCCTCGTCCTGTCCGATCACACGCTTATGGAGCTCTTTTTCCAGACTGGCAAGGCGCTTTGTCTCTCCTTCTGTCAGACGCTGTACCGGAATTTTCGTCCAGTCTGACACGATTTCCGCAACGGAAGCTTCCGTCACTGCTGCCCCGCTCCTTTTTGCTCTCCTTTTTTCTTTCTGGCGAAGCTTCTCTATCTGCTGTTCCACTTCTTCCTGGCGCTTCTGCGCCGCCTTTGCCCTTAAAAGATCCGCCGTTTTTAATGCCTCTTCTTTTTCCCCGGAAAGGCTCTTTAACTCCAGTTCAAACTGTTCCAGTTCCGGCATCTTTCTGTATCCGCAAAGCTGTACCTTGGAAGCTGCCTCGTCGATAATATCAATCGCTTTGTCCGGAAGAAAACGGTCGTTAATATACCGCACGGACATTTTCACAGCGGCTTCCAGCGCCTCGTCCTGAATCTCCACCTTATGATGGCGTTCGTAATAGGGACGGAGTCCTTTTAAAATCTCAAGAGTTTCCTCTTCCGTAGGCTCCTCCACAGTAATCGGCTGAAACCTTCTCTCAAGCGCCGCATCTTTTTCAATGTACTTTCTGTATTCTTCCAGAGTCGTAGCGCCGATAAGCTGAATCTCTCCTCTGGACAGAGAAGGCTTTAAAATGTTGGAGGCATCAAGAGCCCCTTCTGCTCCGCCTGCACCGATGATGGTATGAAGCTCATCGATAAAGAGCAGGATCCCTCTGTTTTCTTTGACCTCACTTAATACGTTTCGGATACGTTCTTCAAATTCTCCTCTGTATTTACTTCCTGCCACCATAGAAGAAAGATCCAGAACAACGACTCTTTTATTTTTTACAGTATCCGGGACAAGATCTGCCACGATTCTCTGCGCAAGCCCTTCTGCGATTGCCGTTTTTCCAACACCCGGCTCTCCTACAAGACAGGGGTTATTTTTCGTTCTTCTGCTTAAAATCTGTATCAGGCGGATAATCTCCTTTTCTCTTCCGATCACAGGATCCAGTTTGCCTTCCGCTGCAAGTGCAGTAAGATCCCTGCTGTACTGGTCAAGAGTAGGCGTTGTGGCGCTCTTTGCCTTTTCTGCCTGAAGTTCCTCTGAAAAACTCTCTCCTTCTTTTCCCATTGCCGAAAGAACTGCGCTGTAAAGCTTCTGCACATTAATCCCCATTGTATGCAGAAGTCTTGTTGCCACACAGTCCGTCTCTTTCAGCATTACAAGAAGAAGATGCTCTGTTCCTGCTTTTTCTTCACATTCCTGAACAGCCTCTTCCATAATTTTTCTTGCCCTCGGGCTGTATTCCGGTTTTTCTTTTTTCGATGCTCCCATGTCTATAGGCGCAACAAATTTATCTATCATTTTGCAGAGTCTGTCCTCTTCTGCGGCAAACTCCTCCAGGATCAGACCTGCTGTTCCTTCTTTTTCTCTCATTAAACCGAGAAGCATATGTTCTGTCCCAACATAGCTGTGACCATAGGTTCTGGCTGCCTTTTCTGCAAGAGACAGCGCGTTTAATGCCTGCTTTGTAAATTTTTCCTTCATATACCCTCCTGTCTGTCTACGCTGTATTCGTCAAAAATTTCATCTATCAGCTCATGTGCCTCTTCTCTTGTGACATTTTTACAGCAGCCTTTTGCCAGGGCAACCTTAAGATTCTGCTTCATCTCTTCCAGCGCTTTTATTTTATCCACATCTATGGAAATAAACGCGCCCTTTCTTCTGTCTATGGACACAAAGCCCTCCTGACGCAAAAGGGAATACGCCTTATTGACCGTGTGCATATTGATACCTACCGTATCTGCAAGCTGCCTCACAGAAGGAAGGGGATCTCCCTCTCTCAGTCTTGAAGTGGCAATGCCCATAATAATCTGATTTGTAAGCTGCACATAAATCGCTTCATCGCTGTTAAAATCTATTTCGATTATCATATTAACATCTCCTTTGTATGTTATACTTATACTAGCACAAAATACCACTTTTGAAAATATTTATTTTAAAAATATCAGCGGGAGAAAGAGCTGCGCATATTCCTTTTCCTCAATCAAAAACGGGCATCTGTATAATACAGATACCCGAAACTCTTTATTTATTAATGACTCCTGCAATACGCTTTAACTGTTCTCTGTCAAGCACAAGATTGAATCCCTGAGGATTGATCACGTATGCATGCGCCTGTTCGATCATCAGATCCAAAAGCTTGGCAAACGGCACTTTTGCCACTCTCATCTTTTTTCCTTTTGCAAATTTCTCAAATTCCATCACATCTGTGAACACCGGCTGAAGAATTTTCTCATCCTTTGTTTTCAGGTACGGAATATTTACCTTCTTCGGGTCATTTTCATCTGCCGCCATAGCAACGAGAAAACTTGATTTTACAATATTGGCAAGAACTTCCTCTTCCATTTCTCTCATATTTTTCCGCTCTTCTTTTTTTACAGGACGACGAAGCTCCTGCATAAAATAAATACCGGAAAGCTGAAGAGCCGGATTAAACAGAGGACGTTTGTTCTCCTCAATCTTGCTCATATCTGCCTGCTTTGCCACGTCAGAAAGCTCTACTTCGATTTTCTCTTCCCCTTCTGTCCATACAATGGAATTTACTCCGATCGCATAAAAGGTTCCGTATAATCTCGGGAAATCTTTCTTCTCATAACGCATTCCCAGCAGAAGAATTTTATCTTCCAGGCATTTCTTTCCAAACTCTTTGATTTCTTCTTCTGTTGCAAAAATCCATGCCTGATCGTTAAAAGTTTCTTCATCACATGTTACATAAGGCAGTTTTGTTGCCTGCGCGTATGCCACGTATACTTTATCCCTTGTCTGCAGCGCTTTCACTGCCTCTTCTTTGCTGATTCCCATCTTTCTATCCTCTCTGTCTCATTTCTCTGATAACTGCTTTATCTTCCTTCGTCACTCTGTAGGATTCCAGAATTTTCTGCAGAGACTTGCGGTAAGTAAATTCATCAAGCCGGCACTCCTCCTGAAGATATTTTAACATTCTCTCCGGAAAAGCCGCAAAATATACGGAAACTGCCCAGGCAGCCGCCATTTTTGCATAATAGCCTTCCTGATGGATTTCTTCCAGACGTAAAAGCCCCTCCTCCACATACTCTTCCTTTACAAAATGGCTCAAAAGCATCACTGCCCCAAATCTTGCCTCATACTCTTTGTCCGACAAAAAATAAGGAGCAATAAATTCCCAGTATTTTTCCGGAAATTTTTCCGCGTCTTTATAAGTGTTGGAAACACAGTCACACACTGCCCAGTTATTTATATCCGGCACAAATGCCCGGATATAAGAAAGCCTGGTATCACAGTCCATTTTTACATAAGCAGTCACAAGGCCTCGCAGCATAGTTTCTTCATAATAAACATCGTCTTTCTGAAAAAACCACTCCTCCCAGTCCTTCTTTGCAATTTCTTTTGCAAGACTTCGAAGCGCCGGAAGACGGACGCCGAGAATATCTTCAACTCCCGGCAAAAGCCCGGAATGGAAATCCCTGTATTTTTTATCTTCCAGCTCTTTTAACCTGCTGCGCACCTTCTGAGATGTTACTTTTTCTTTTTCCATTTTATTTTGTCATAAACTCCACAATACCGTCAAGCTGACTTAAATTTTCTTCTTTTAAAGAAGATTTTACGGCTGCTGCTCCCTCGTAGATTTCCATATTCTTCATCTGAGAGAGAATATCTTTCATCTGTTTTCCTGCAGTACATGCCCATGTTCCGTTTTCCACAACTGCCACTTTACGGTTCTGGAAATTATGCGCCTTCAGTTCCAGGAGAAGTGTTTCCATCTTCGGGAACATTCCCGCATTATAAGTCGGGGAAGCAAAAATAATCCTGTCACAGCGGAATGCTTCTGCCAGGAGATAGGACGGATCTGTCACAGACACATCATAGACAGCGATATTCTTTTCTCCTGCCTCGGAAAGCTTATTTGCCAGCACATCCATAGCATTTTCTGTATTTCCGTAAATAGAAGCATATAAAATCAGTACATTGTGATCTTCCGGCGTATAAGTGCTCCATTTCTGGTACTTGTCAATAAACCATCCCAGATTTTCTCTCCATACAGGTCCATGAAGAGGGCAGATCATCTGAATGTCAAGAGCCAGGGCTTTTTTAAGAGCTGCCTGTACCTGTACACCGTATTTTCCAACAATATTTGTAAGGTATCTTCTCGCATCGTCCAGCCATGCATTCTCAAAATCCACTTCATCTGCGAAAATATTTCCGTTTAGAGCGCCGAAAGTTCCGAACGCATCTGCACTGAACAGCACCTTATCGTACGCATCGTATGTCACCATCGCCTCCGGCCAGTGAACCATCGGAATCATGGCAAATGCAAGGGTATGGTTTCCTGTACTTAAGGTATCTCCCTCTTTGATGACTACTGCATGGGCATCCACATCAAAATCAAAAAACTGTTTCATCATTGTGAAGGTTTTGGCATTTCCCACAATCTTCACTTCAGGATAGCGCATTGCCACTTCCGCAATGGTAGCGCCGTGATCCGGTTCCATATGGTTTACAATAAGATAATCCAGCTTTCTTCCGCCTAAAACATGCTCCAGATTTTCAAAAAACTGTCCGCTTACGGATTTGTCTACTGTGTCCAGAAGAACTGTTTTTTCGTCCATGATCACATAGGCATTATAAGATACGCCTCTTGGAATGGGATAAATATTCTCAAACAGTGCCAGTCTTCTGTCGCTTGCTCCAATCCAAAAAGTGTCCTCTGTCACTTTTTTTACACAATACATATCAAAATCTCCTTATTCTGCTTCATCTATTGCCTTTCCAATATCATGTCTCATATATTTGTTGGCAAATGTAATCCACTCTGTCGCTTCATAAGCATTTTTTCTTGCTTCTTTTAAATTTTCTCCCTTTGCGGTGATTCCCACAACACGTCCGCCATTTGTGACAATCTGTCCGTCTTTCTCCTTTGTTCCTGCATGGAAACAGTAATATCCTTCTTTGTCTTTGAAATTTTCAAATCCGTACATCGGAATCTCTTTTTCATAATGAACAGGATAACCGTCGCTTGCAAGTACTACGCAGACTGCCGCATTGTCTTCAAACTGGAGGTCCACATTATCAAGTGTTCCCTCCACACAGGCTTCCATCACTTCCACAATGTCGTTTTTCATTCTCGGAAGTACAACCTGCGCCTCCGGATCACCGAAACGGGCATTATATTCCAGCACCTTCGGTCCTTCCGGCGTCAGCATAAGTCCAAAGAAGATAATTCCCTTAAACGGACGTCCCTCTGCTGCCATAGCGTCCACTGTAGCCTGATAAATATATTTCTTACAGAACTCATCTACTTCCTCTGTGTAGAACGGGCTTGGAGAAAAGGTTCCCATTCCGCCTGTGTTCAGACCCTTATCACCGTCCAGAGCGCGCTTGTGATCCTGGGCAGAAGTCATAGTCTTAATTGTTTTTCCGTCCACAAAAGACAACACGGAAACTTCTCTTCCTGTCATAAATTCCTCTACGACCATTGTGTTTCCCGCGCTGCCGAATTTTTTGTCCTCCATGATCTCCCGTACGCCCGCTTCCGCCTCTGAAAGGTCGGCGCAGATCAGCACCCCTTTTCCAAGGGCAAGTCCGTCTGCTTTCAGCACGATCGGAAACTTTGCTTCTGTGCGGAGATACGCAAGAGCTTTCTCCGGATCGTCAAAGTTTTCATACGCTGCAGTTGGAATATTGTATTTTTTCATCAGATCTTTTGAAAAGGCTTTGGACCCTTCCAGGATCGCCGCATTTTTTCTCGGTCCGAATACTTTCAGACCACGCGCTTCAAATACATCCACCACTCCGCCTACAAGCGGGTCGTCCATACCGATAATGGTCAGGTCAATTTTATTCTCTTCTGCGAAATCTGCCAGTTTTTCAAATTCCATTGCGCCGATCTGTACGCACTCTGCCAGCTCTGCAATTCCTGCATTTCCAGGAGCGCAGTAAATTTTTTCCACCTTCGGGCTTTTGGAGACGCTCCATGCAATAGCATGTTCTCTTCCGCCGCTTCCTACGATCAGTACCTTCATGTCTTACTCCTTCACCGAAACTTTTCCGTTTACAACTTCAATTTTGTCATTTGCAATAAGGTCAATGGCAAGAGGCAGGATTTTCCACTCTGCCTTTTCCATCACACGTTTCTGAAGAATTTCCGGAGTATCTCCTTCTTCTACCTTCACTGCCTTCTGCATGATAATAGGACCTGTGTCTGTCCCTGTATCTACAAAATGAACCGTTGCCCCGGTTACCTTCACACCTCTTTTTAAAGCTGCCTCATGAACGCGGAGCCCGTAGTATCCCACTCCACAGAAAGACGGAATGAGAGACGGGTGAATATTGATAATGCGGTTTGGAAATGCCTCCACGATCATCGGAGGGATAGCAACGAGACAGCCTGCAAGGACAACAAGCTCCACACCGCTTTCTTTTAACTTTTTAAGAAGAGCTTTGTGAAATTCCTCTCTTGTCTCAAAAGTTTTCGGAGAAATACATACGCCTTCGATCCCGTGTTTTTTTGCACGCTCAAGAGCATACGCATTGGGGTTATTGCTGATCACAAGGCTTACTTCTGCATTTGTAATCTCCCCGGAATCCATTGCGTCCAGAATTGCCTGAAGGTTTGTTCCTCCTCCGGAAACAAGAACACCAACCTTTAACATAAGGTCACTCCCTTTTCTCCTTCTTCGATACGGCCTACCACGTATGCCTTATCTCCTGCCGCCTGAATGGCTTCCATTGTTTTTTCCACATCTGCCGGATTTACGGCAAGGACCATTCCAAGCCCCATATTATAAGTGTTGTACATCATTGTTTCTTCAATATCGCCTTTTTCTGCAAGAAGCTTGAAAATAGGAAGAACAGGATAGCTGTCTTTTTCGATTACGGCTCTTGTTCCATCTTTTAACATAGAAGCCGCCGCCTGTAATATGGCTGCATGCGTGAATGCGCACACCTGCGTTTTTGATGCTCTTTAATGCTTTTACATAGATTCTTGTAGGTGCAAGAAGAGCCTCTCCAAGAGTTGTTCCAAGCTCCTCATAATAAGTATCAAGGGATTCTTTTGTCATATCGAATACTTTACGTACAAGGGAAAAACCATTGCTGTGTACACCGGTGGATGCCATACCAATGAGAACGTCTCCCGCCTCCAGTTCTTCTCCTGTGAGAAGATCTTTTTTGTCTACTACGCCTACTGCAAAACCGGCAAGATCGTACTCGTCCTCCTGCATAAGTCCCGGGTGTTCTGCTGTCTCTCCTCCAATAAGAGCCGCGTCAGACTGGCAACACCCTTCTGCAACGCCTTTTACGATCTCTGCGATTTTTTCCGGGTAGTTTTTGCCGCAGGCAATATAATCCAGGAAAAACAGAGGTTCTGCGCCTGCACATGCAATATCGTTCACGCACATAGCTACCGCGTCAATACCGATCGTATCATGTTTATCCATGACCATAGCAAGTTTTACTTTTGTTCCGCAGCCATCTGTTCCGGAAACAAGCGTCGGTTCTTCCATGTCCTTAAATGCGCTCATGGAAAATGCACCGGAAAAACCTCCGATACCGCCTAATACCTCCGGGCGCATTGTCTTTTTGATATGCTCCTTCATAAGCTCCACTGATTTATATCCGGCTTCAATATCTACCCCTGCGTTCTTGTAATCCATAATGTTCCTCCCTATATTCTTTTCTGTGATGTTATCGTAAAAATACCTGCTGCATCTTAATACTCTTTATATCCAACCTGCTGAAGTCTTGCGTCTTTTGCCTCAACCTGCTCTTTTAATTCCTGGCTGTAAGCTTTTAAGCGTCCCAGAAGCTCTTCGTCTGAGGTTGCAAGGATTTTTGCTGCAAGAAGTCCTGCGTTTGCACCGCCGTTAATTGCCACGGTAGCAACCGGAATACCGGAAGGCATCTGTACAATAGAGTAAAGAGAATCTCTTCCTCCCAGAGAAGTTGTGTGCATAGGAATACCAATAACAGGCATTGGGAAAATAGCCGCGCACATTCCCGGAAGATGTGCTGCCATTCCTGCTCCTGCAATGATCACTTTAAAACCTTTTTCTTCCGCGCTTTTTGCATACTCAAAGAACACATCCGGTTCTCTGTGTGCGGAAATGATCTTCATTTCATATTCAATTCCCAGTTTTTCCAGAATATCTGCTGCCTTGCTCATAACAGGCATATCTGAGTCGCTGCCCATCACAATTCCTACTTTTGCCATAGTTGTTCTCCTTTTAATATGTATTTTAGGGCAGAACAGGCAAAAGCCCGCTCTGTCCGAAAAATCCTCTTCTACGCGTAAATTCTACTAAGATTCCCTTTTTCTGTCAACCCAAAACACCCCAAAAGATATTTTATTCTCATAAAAGATATTTTATTTTTCCTCAAAAGGCTCATTCAGTTTTTCTGTTCCCGGAAGGACGAATCTTCCCTTCTCAATAATAGAAACCATTTCTCCATCATCGTCAATGACACGGATGCTGCCAAGCTCCTCATAGGGAATGGTAATATCGGTATGACAGCCGTAGTATGCCATACTTAAATCCTCTTTCCGGAGAATGGAAATTTCATTGTCTCTTGCAATGATCTCTTTTCCGTTCGGATTAAAGACAGCAGTATCCTCCGCCCAGCTGTAGCAGGTATCTCCCACTGCAAAATGAGGGCCCATTTTTTCTGCGATCAAAATCGGCAGCTTATCTCCGATGCCGTATTTTTCCGCTGCAACATAAGCGGTTGTATTTGTTCCGATGGCAAATTCTCCCATTGGCAGTTTTACGTGATGATGCAGAATGTTATCTTCAATATATCGTCTGTTTTCCTCTTCATCTTCAAAATTTGTGCAGCTGTAATCAATTACCTGTCCACAGTCAAATACCAGTTTTAAATTCTTAAATTGAAGACCGTTCAGATATACTTTTTTCACATGGAGAACGCCGCCGGTTCCCGCAAGCACAGGGGAGGTAAAGACTTCTCCCACCGGAATATTCACATCTGCCACACAGTTTTCAAAATTCGTCTCTTTTTCCGGATCTTTAAGTTCGTGGAGATGAATGAGAAGGTCTGTCTCATTGCCGTCCTGTCCTTTGATCTCCACCCACTCGCAGGTATCTAAAGTATCAATAATGGTCTGCTGGATACTCTGATAAAGATGATAATCCAGTGTGTTGATCTTTACGATTTCACGGAAAATTTCCGGGAACTTTTCTCCGATTTCCGGAACAGGATAAGCAATGATCGTAAAACTTCTCTCATCGCCTTTAATATAACGGTTCACAATCTGGCCTGATTCATTGTCAAGCTCAATCTGGAGTTTCTGCTGTGCCTCGTTGTAGGAAAGCGCCTGCTCACATTTTTCCGGTGAGAAGGGTGCTTCTCCAAACGTCTCAATTACTGCCGGTCCTCCATGTACTTCTGCAAGATCCTTATACTTCTCGTAGGAAGTCTGCATTGCCCGAAGTTTCCTCTTTACAAAATCGCTGTCAAGGAACAGGGCATCATCCTGTCTGTGATCGTAATCATACTGTGGATTTGCAATTCCTCCTGTATATCCTACGCGATTCTGTCCTTTTTTATTTACAGCGTGAACTGCATGACGGTAAATGACAGGCTCTAATCCCATTTTTTCAAACTGAAGAACAGCCGCTTTTACCATACGTTCAAATCCCAGATTATACCGGATATTGACGGTTTTCTTTTTCGTTATATCTTTCCTTCCCATGATAAAGCCGATCCGGTATCCTTCCGTATAGGTGGACGCCATATCGTCGATTTCTTCCTGGGAAAGAGAATTCAAAAATTCTGCCACTCCAGTCTCATTTTCAGAGATAAATTCGCCATACTGGTACAGATAACGAATGTCTGAAAAATCAGATTTCATAATAATATCAAGTGCAAATGTAAGCTCAGGATCCACGCCTTCCCTTATTCTTCTCTCCATCATATCCTGACAGTAATCATTTACATAAGAGGTAAGAATTCCCTTCATTTCTTCCGGCTCCGGAATTTCCTCCTGCGCAAAAGCAGAATACACCTCAAGAAACAGCTCCAGCATCTGTGTCATTTCCTCTGTCCGCTTTTCATAAGCGTACACAACAGCGCCGCGAAGCTCTGCATAAAGAAAAGAAAACAGTTTTCCGTACTCTCCCAGCTTCTCTGCTGCGTATACCGGATTTCCATAGGAAGTTTTATAATTTTCCGGAAGAATATCCGCATATAACTCCCTGTTTTCTTTTTTCAGTTCTTCCAGGGACTGCTCCCCTGTTTTCTCCATTACCTGAATTGTTTTCAGAAGAAATTCTGCTGTTTTGTGGAAAAAATCAAGATACGGCTGTGCCGCCTCCTGTTCTTCCGGAATTTCTCCAACCCTTGTTTTTGCAAGAGCGTAACGCTCCATCATCCATTCGTCCAAATCTTTATTTCCTTTCACTCTGTTTCATTCATATCATCTGTCACATTTCCAAGCTGTATATGCTTTTCCACAAGCTCCTGCATATACTCCCAGATTTCCTGTGAACCTTCTTTTGTCTTTGCGTTTCTTTTATAAATCTGGCTTTTCTTTACTCCGTGTTCTTTCCAGCTTTTCCCCTGTGATGCATCATTCAAAAAGAGGGGCTGACTGTTATCCAGCATACGGGCAAATTTTGCATCGCTGCTCTCATATTTCTCAAATTCTCTCCAGAGTTCCATAAAATATGCCCCCTGATCCTCTGGAAGAAGCCCGAAAATACGATTTGCAGCCTTTTCCTCCCGCGCAGCCTTCGTGGAAACGCCTGCCTCATCATAAGCATACGTATCTCCTGCGTCAATTTCCACCAGGTCGTGGATCAGAACCATCGGAATCACTCTGGAAAGATTGATTTCTTCCTGTGCATATTCTTTTAGAAGAACAGCCATAAGCGCGAGATGCCAGGAATGCTCCGCATCATTTTCTTTGCGCATCCCATCTGCCAGATACGTCTGGCGGACAATATTTTTTACTTTATCCACCTCAATAATAAAATCCATCTGTTTTTTCAGACGCTCTCTTTTATCCATATTATACCCCCATTAAAAACAGAAAAATCCACCCTACTGTAATAAAACCGTTTGCAATAGAGCCGATAATGCTTGTGTGATGCTTACAGTTTTCTTCAGAAAAGCTCAAAAGTCCCATAATAAATCCATAGACAGACAGAAGCGCTGCAAAAAGGCTCACGCTTCCCACAATAAACCCGTATTTCCCTTCCAGAAAAAAGGAGAGAAGAACGGCTGCCAAAAACAGGAGAAAGGAAGCCACGGCAAGACCTGCCGACAGCTTCCCTTTCCCTGCCTCTTTTTTCTTTGCAAACGCATATCTATATCTTTTTGCCATAATATTTTCTCCTAATGATATTGCAGATGACAAAGAGCAGATAACCAAGCGCCGCCCCAAGTGTATTCAGTATCAGATCATCTACATCGAAACAGCCCACTTTTGTAATAAGCTGAATGGTTTCCACTGTAAG
The DNA here is from genome assembly GCA_900547615.1 of uncultured Blautia sp. Classification (GTDB taxonomy): domain Bacteria; phylum Bacillota; class Clostridia; order Lachnospirales; family Lachnospiraceae; genus Blautia_A. The sequence goes on from URHH01000051.1 coordinate 14,483, forward strand.
GCTTAAACAGAATCCTGACAAAACAATCAGAAAACCGTTCTGCATACGCCTGGCCACAACAGGCAGAATATATCCATACGGGACAAACCCAATCACATTTCCGCAGATATTTGTCATAAGTGCCAGAAGTCCCAGCTGATGCCGGTAAACCCAGAACCGTCTGATCTCCACAAAGGGAACGAGGTTATACCGAAATTCTCTTTCCGCCTCAGCCACTCTCCCGTATTCTTCTGAAAAAAACAGAAAATACAGAAGAAGCAGCATGTAAATCACAAACAGTCCGAGTCCTGTGCGCCGGATCAGCTTTTTTGTTTCATTTCTCAATTTCTTCCCCTATATCAGAATTTCCGATTTCCGTTTCAGCAGCCGGGCTCCGTTTACAATCATCAGAATCCCGGAAACAATTCCTGTCACAAGGACTACGATCCCCACGGCAATATTCCCTGCACCTGCTCCGGTCATTGTTTTATAGACCTTTTCATTCATTTCCAAAGCCCTCCTTTCTGTTTCCTATTTTGCACCGTACTGTTCGTAATATGCGTCTATGGAAGCTTTCAGCGCATCGTCAATAATGACGCGTCCCTGACACTCTCTGTTATAGAGATATTCCACAACCTCGTCCATAGATACGATTGCCGCTGTATCAAAGCCATAAAGCTCTTTTACCTCGTCAAGCGCGCATTTTTCTCCGCTCTTTCCTACTTCCATGCGGTTTAAAGATACCATAAGACCTACGATTGTAACGTCCGCAGCTCCTTTTACCTTCGGAACTGTCTCTTCCATAGATTTTCCGGATGTGGTAACATCCTCGATCATGACAACTCTGTCCCCGTCTTTTAAGCTGCTTCCAAGAAAGCTTCCCTTGTCTGCGCCGTGGTCTTTTTCTTCCTTACGGTCAGAGCAGTAGCGGATTTCTTTTCCGTACAGCTCGCTGTATGCCATAGCTGTCACAACTGCAAGAGGGATTCCCTTGTATGCCGGTCCGAACAGTACGTCAAAATCATCTCCGTATGTTTCGTGGATCGCTTTTGCATAGTATTCCCCGAGTCTTTTTAACTGAGAACCTGTCACATAAGCGCCTGCATTCATAAAGAACGGAGATTTTCTTCCGCTTTTTAAAGTAAATTCTCCGAATTTGAGCACATCGCTCTCTACCATAAATTCAATAAATTCCTGTTTATACTGTTCCATTTTTTACCTCCAATTATTTCACAACGCCGATGATCTCGTGAATATCTTCTATTTTCTGTCTTTCCATAAATGAACGGATTCCATCTACTACCATTTCTGTTGTCCGCGGCTCAAAAAAGTTTGCTGTTCCAACGGAAACGGCTG
>URHH01000052.1 GCA_900547615.1 uncultured Blautia sp.
GCCTTTCCAGACATTTGTCAAAAGGTACACCAAAAGATGCTTTGCGTGCTTACCTGACCCACATAAAGAAATGGTGTCCGGCTCATCCTGTCATTCATATCGATGACAGTGACGTAGTAAAACCGGATGGTTATAAATTCGAATCCCTTGGCTGGGTACGCGATGGCTCTGAGAGTACTTCTACAAAAAACGTCTATAAGAAAGGGTATCATGTAACGGAAGCCGCTGTCCTTACCAGCAACAATCATCCTGTCAGTCTGTTTTCTAAGATCCATTCTTCAAATGAAAAAGGCTTCACATCCATCAACCATATTACTTTTTCTGCTATGGAACGTGCAGCTGCTATCTTTGAAAAAGCAACTTTTGTCATGGATCGCGGATATGATGATAACAAGATGTTTCTCAAACTGGATTCCATGAAGCAGGACTATGTGATTCGTCTGACTGCAAAGCGGAAGCTCCTGTATCATAATAAATGGGTATTTGCCACTGAACTGCGCAACCGCAGGAAAGGCAAGGTAAAACTGCCTCTGTTCTACAAAGGAAAGCGGCATGAGGCTTATCTTTCCCATGTAAAAGTACAGATCACCGCATCCAGAAAAGATATTTATTTAGTCCTTGTTTACGGCATTACTGACCAGCCTATGATGCTTGCAACGAACAAAGAGATCAAATCGAAAGACGATGTGATAAGGATTGTAAAGCTTTATTTTTCCAGATGGCGCATTGAAGAATATTTCCGCTGTAAAAAACAGCTGTTTCAATTTGAAAACTTCCGGGTACGGAAGCTCAAAGCAATCAATGCCTTAAATTTCTATATTACTTTATGCATGGCATTCCTGGCTCATATTTCCATGAAGCCGGAAACAAATGCCCTTAAGGTTGCTATTATAAAGAACGCAGATCCCATAAAAGTGAACATATCTTTCTACTATTATCGGCTGGCAAAAGGCATCTCTGGCATACTATCCTATGCAAAAGAAGGCATCCGACTATGGTTTCGGACGAAACGTCCTGCATACCGTCAACTCTGTCTTAAGCTGGCTGTTTAAATACATAAAAAAATATGTCTCCCAAAGTCCGGTTCCGGCGGAGCTTATTAAAGTGCCCCTGATCACAGAACTGCCATTCTAAATTTTTCAAAAAGTCGGCAGATTGGCACTGTGGGCAGACATATTCATTTTTGAATTACAGTTTGCGGAAACTCAAGTAATTCTCATCCCCCTTCGTTTTACCGTTCCTATGTAATATGTAAATATTAGCGCAAGATTAAAAATCGAATTAGCAGATTTTCTCAATTCGTTTTAAGAAAGAAAACATATTTTGTCATATTGTATGTTGAAAAAAGTCGAAAGGAAGATGCAGGAAAAGTATTCCTGTTAAAAAATGAATGTACGAAGTTTTAGAACTCCACAGGAGATTATTCCCAGAAAAAATGCCGTGCTTGGTAACAGCTGGCTGATTGGGATAGATGCGGGATTTTCAAGCTTGAAAGGGTTTGCCCCAAATAAATTTTTTGTATTCCATCTTATGTGAAAAAGTTGGAAGGAAATCTGCAGATGGGAAGTGAAACGGATATTTTATATTCCGATGAAACGAGCCTTTATATTGTAGGAACATCTGCACAGAATCAAATATGTACAGATGATACCAGTGATTCGGAGGCAGAATTGTTTGCAAGAAACCGTTATGGAAGCAAGCAGTTTGAAATTATCCTTGCAACGGGTCTTGCAATTGAACTTATGGAAAAAGAGAAGAAGGAATGCCAATTGTATTACAAACAGGAATGCCAACGGCATACTTAAAAAGTGGCAGCCGCGCTCTGCCAAAAGCATTTTCAAAAAAATTTCTTTCATTAAAGGTAGGAAATGTTTAATGAAAAATGAATATGGATATAGTAAACAAGACACTATGTTAGTTCTAAAAGATATTTTATATCAATCATATAAAATCTGGAACAAATGAATTTAGGTTTGGCTGCTTTTTAATGAAAGACACCGCTTAGATATAAAATTTGTATATAAACCTTGCATCTCCTGATAATTTGTGGTAGGATAATATGGATTTCCGTGAGGGAGTAATCGGCATAGATTATGCGGCAATATCGACATAATGGTAAGAAATTACCCGGTATTGTCTGAAATGATGAGACTCGTGGACAGCCTGGGCTGTCTGCGTGTCTCTTTTTTTTATGCGATAGGAAATAAAAGACTGTCTTTCGGAAAAAATACAATACAAAGGAGAGAAAAAATGGGACTTTTTGAACTGTTTCTTGTAGCAGTGGGACTTTCTATGGACGCTTTCGCAGTTTCTGTCTGTAAGGGGCTGTCTCTTGGAAAAATCAGCAAAAAACATATGTGTATTGCCGGGCTGTGGTTTGGCGGTTTTCAGGCAGGTATGCCTCTTTTGGGATACTTTCTGGGACGTTTCTTTTCAGATGTGATTACAGAATGGGATCACTGGATCGCCTGTATTCTTCTTGTTCTTATAGGAGGAAATATGGTGAAGGAAGCTTTTGGCGAGGAAGAGCATCTTGATTGTTCCATGTGTGCAAAAACCATGTTTCCTCTTGCAGTTGCCACAAGCATTGACGCCCTTGCCGTAGGTGTCACTTTTGCATTCCTGAAAGCGCAGATTCTTCCGGCAGTTTCGTTTATTGGAATCATTACCTTTGTCTGTTCTGCAGCAGGAATTAAGATCGGAAGTATTTTCGGGGAAAAATATAAATCAAAAGCAGAGCTTTGTGGCGGTATTATTCTTATCCTTATGGGTATTAAAATTCTTCTGGAAGGACTGGGAGTTTTATAAAAATATTAAACTGCACAATTTTTATCTTGATTTATACCATATATAGTGTTATCATATCATACATAAACTAAATGTAGATAGGAGAACAATATGACAGTACAAGAATGGCTGGGTGAAGAAAATCAGCTTGGAATAGATATATGGACAAAGAAGTATGCGTCTGAGGGAGAAGACTTTGATTCCTGGCTTGCAAGAATAAGCGGCGGGAATAAAGAAATTGCACAGTATATGAAAGAAAAAAAGTTTTTATTCGGAGGCAGGATTTTATCAAACAGAGGGCTTGATAAGCTGGGACGAAAGGTTACGTATTCCAACTGTTATGTGATAGAGCCGCCAAAAGATGAGATTGAAAGCATTTTCGACTGTGCAAAAAAACTTGCCAGAACGTATAGCTACGGAGGCGGCTGCGGAGTAGATATTTCTCAGCTGAGTCCGAGAGGAGCCAAAATTAATAATGCGGCAAAAGAGACAAGCGGAGCCGTATCCTTTATGGAACTGTACTCTCTTGTAACGGCTCTCATCGGGCAGAACGGAAGAAGAGGCGCGCTTATGATTTCAATGGACTGTTCCCACCCGGATATTCTGGAATTCATTGAGCTGAAAACAGATCTTGAAAAAGTTACAAAGGCGAATGTTTCCGTTCGTATTTATAAAGATTTTATGGAAGCTGTAAAAAAGGGGACGGATTATATCCTTTCCTATGAAAGAGAGGCGACAGGAGAACGTATTGAAAAACGGGTGCCTGCAAGAGCGCTTTTCAAAAAAATCACGGATACAAGCTGGGATTATGCGGAACCGGGCGTTCTTTTCTGGGACAGGATTTCCAGTTGGAACCTTTTAAGCAACACAGAAGAATTTTCCTATGCAGGGGTAAATCCCTGTGCAGAAGAGCCGCTGCCAGCAGGAGGAAGCTGTCTTCTTGGAAGTATCAATCTTTCCGAATTTGTCAGAAATCCATTCTCGGAAAGTGCAGATTTTGACTTTGCGGAATTAAAAAAATGTGTGACTGCTTCTGTATACGCGCTGAATGAAGTGTTAGAAGAAGGTTTGCCTCTTCACCCGCTTCCGGAACAGAGGGAGAGCGTGGAAAAATGGAGACAGATTGGTCTTGGCATCATGGGACTTGCAGATGCGCTGATCAAACTGGGCGTTTCTTATGGTCAGAAAGAAGCAGTGGAAATCTGCGATAAAATCGGCTTTGTGATGGCAGATGCTGCCATAGCTGCATCTGCTCTTCTTGCAAAAGAAAAGGGAAGGTTTGCCGGATGCAACACAGAAGAAGTCATGGAAACTCCGTATTTCCTTATGAATACAACAGAAGAAACAAGAGCTCTTGTAAAGGAATACGGACTTCGAAATTCTCAGCTTCTCACTATTGCGCCAACAGGAACCTTATCCACCATGCTTGGAATTTCCGGCGGAATTGAACCGGTTTATGCCAACTATTATGAAAGAAAAACCGAATCTCTTCACGGAGAAGACGTGTATTACCGTGTATATACAAAAATTGTAAAGGATTATATGGAAGCACATGGAATGGAAGATGATGCAGATCTTCCGGAATTTTTCGTGACAGCTATGAATCTTGACTACAGACAGAGAATTGATATGCAGGCAATCTGGCAGCTTCATGTGGATGCTTCTATCAGCTCTACCGTCAATCTTGCTCATGATTTTACAAAAGAGGAGACAGAAGCCCTTTATATGTATGCGTATGATATGGGGCTGAAAGGGATTACGATTTACAGAGATGGCTGCAAACGAATGGGGATTTTAAGTACAAAAAAGAAAGAAGAGAAGAAATCCTCGTCTGCATCCGGAATCCTTCCCTGTCCGGAATGCGGCGGAGAGCTTGTTTCCACAGAGGGCTGTGACAGCTGTAAAAGCTGCGGCTGGAGTAAATGTCAGCTTTAAGCTTCAAAAAAATCTTGACAGTTCCCACGAAAAATGATAATATGTTTCCAGGCAAATGAAAGGGAGTAGCTAAACGTCCGAAAGGACGGGTTTGAAACCGTCACCCGATGCCGATAGGCGTCCGTATCAAATGAGATGGCAAGACTTTTATTGTGGCATACGTCATGATAAGAGTCTTTTTCTTTATAAATAAGAACTCTACGGCAGCACATGACAGATTGTCACAAGGCTTGCAGAAAGAGAGGTTAAAACGAGAGAAGAAATGAAAAATCAAAAAACAGTGGAACAGGAGATCAGAGAGGCACAGTATGCAGGACAGCGGGCTCTTGCCAGTCTTCATATGGCAGAAGAGAAGCTGGGAAGCGCGAGAAACTGGGGAATCTGGGGAATCTGGGATATGATCGGAGGAGGATTTTTTACAGATATGATGAAGCACTCCAAAATATCAGAGGCTTCCTCCTATATTGAACAGGCGAAAAAAGATATAGCTGCTTTTCAGCGTGAACTGCGCGATGTGGATACCATGATAGAATTTCATATGGAAATCGGAAGCTTCCTTACATTTGCTGACTTTTTCTTTGACGGACTTATTGCTGACTATTTTGTTCAGTCAAAAATTTCCGATGCAAGAGAAGAAGTACAGGAGGCAATCCACAGAGTGGAGGAAATTCTGGCGGGGCTTTCTCACATAAACAGAAATTTAATTGGAGAGGAGAATTAAGATGGGCTGTCTTGGAAATTTATTATGGTTTATTTTCGGCGGAGCCATAAGCGGTCTCAGCTGGTGTCTCGCAGGCGTGTTATGGTGCATTTCCATTGTTGGAATACCGGTAGGTTTACAGTGCTTTAAATTTGCCTCGTTGAGCTTTTTCCCATTTGGAAAGGAAGTTCGCTACGGGGGAGGCGCCGGTTCTTTTCTTTTAAATATTTTATGGCTTATTTTATCCGGTCTTCCTCTTGCTCTTGAACATGTGGTGATCGGAGCAGTTCTCTGTATTACAATTATCGGCATTCCGTTTGGACTTCAGCAGTTTAAGCTTGCAAAACTTGCCCTGATGCCTTTTGGCTCGGAGGTATATTAATGCGTTTTTTGACACCGGAAGAAAAAGTCCCCCAAAAGTTGCAGGAAACACTAGATGCCGCTTTTGCCAAAGCTTTTACACTGATTTTTCAGAAGAAATCCAGGAATATGCATACCAGCTTCGGAAAAACAGAAAATCATTAAAAGCATTTTCTAAGAAAGCAGAAGGAACCGGAAGGAAAAACCTTCTGCTTTCCGGTGCTTCCGGAGTAGGAATGGGAATCCTTGGAATTGGAATTCCGGATATTCCAGTATTTACAGGAATGATGCTTCGAAGCATTTATGAAACTGCTATGAGCTATGGATACAAATACGATACAGAAGCGGAACAGTATTTTATACTTCTTCTGATTCAGGGAGCCGTTACATATGGAGAAGAAGCGGAGAGGATTAATGGAGAAATAAATACACTGATTTCCAAAGAGAAACTTCCGACAGTGCATCATATTTCAGATACCATTTCCAAAACGGCATCTCTTCTTTCAGGAGAACTTTTATATATGAAATTTCTGCAGGGAATTCCCATTGCAGGAGCAGTCGGAGGGATTTACGATGCGGTATATATGAAGCATGTAACGGAATATGCAAATTTAAAGTATAAAAGACGTTTTTTGCAGGGGGAAATTTGAATCTTATATGATGAAATGGGTCTCAGTAAGATAAAATAAAGAATTTACATTGTATTGCTTATACGACTATGGTATTATAAATTTTATCAATATATTAGAAATGCAGGCGATTTATAATGACAAAGACAGAGATGAGGATACTGGAAACCTTATGGAAAAGTGAAACTCCTTTATGTGCCGGAGAAATTCTGGAACAAAATCCGGACATAAAGGAGGTTACCCTTCGTACCGCATTAAAAAATATGCTGAAAAAAGATTTTATTTCCGTGGACGGCATGATTCAACGGACAAAAAATTATGCGAGAACTTTTAAGGCAAATGTAACATCAGAGGAAATTTTATATCATAATGCGAAACAGATAACAAATCTTTCTTCTTTCGCGCTTATATGCACATTATTACGGGAAGAGACGTTTTCAATAAAGGAATTGGAGATTTTAAAAGAAGTTATAGAGGAAAAAATCCAATTATGATAGTAGGATATAGAAAGAATCGAACTGCTTCTTCTGCCATTCAAGAGAGAAGTCAAAATTCTATTAATTATGCTCTCAGAGTTATTAAAAATTCAGAAGTAGCTCCATTTGTAAAAAAATTGTATTTGTACGGAAGTTGTGCAAGAAAGCAGCAGACATATAGCAGCGACGTAGATCTTTTTCTTGAACTGATTTCGGATTTTGACATAGAAAAATATAAATCGGAGATTATTCGGCTGAAGGGGGCAGTTGTACCAGCAGATATAAATATGCCGGAAGTAGATTTAAAAGTGGTTATTGGAAATTCGTGGGAAGAAAATAAAATGCTATATTATAAAAATGTAAAAGAGGAGGGGATAGATATATGGAGAATTCCTATCTGAGATTTGCTGAAAATGATTATTCATTTTTCCGGCAGGCATATGACAACGGTAATAAGGGTGGACCGTTGGCTGCTCTTGGGCAAAATATTTGTGAACGATATTTAAAACATATCGTATCTGAATACGCATATCCGGAAAATAGAAACGATGAACACGAAAAAGAAAGTATTTTAAGAACGCATAGTTTACACAGGCTTATAGCATATATTCAGAATGAAATGAAAATTGATGTTCCAGAAGAAATGGAAGATTATCTGGAACGGATTGATGGTTTCTATTTTACAACGAGGTATCCGGGAGATGATAGTTTTCTTCCGACCGAACGTGATATAGATAAAACAAATCGAGCGGTAGAGGCTGCAAGAAAATTCACTTATGAAATTTGCGAAAGTATGCAGGCAGACACGAAATAATCATATTTAAGCTGTCAACACTCACAGAGTAAAATCTGTGGGTGTTTTTTTGTGTGAAAACTGTATATTTGTACAATAACACTTGAAATTCAGGGGGGGGGTAATGTATAATGATGATAAAAATAGTGTGGGGCAAATTTAAAAATATGTAAATATTATCAATGTGGAGGTGTGAAAATGAAAAAAACTTTGATTTTGGGAATGCTTTTGTTTCTCGGTCTTTGCGGGTGTGCAGAAACACCGGAAAAAGAGGTGGTTCTTTCCAAAACAGAAGGACTGCCGGATGGCGCTGCCGCGGAGAAATCGGAGGAAAAGAAAAAAATTTCCGTTCCGGAAAAATGGGAAGAAACTATTTCTGAAAATAACGGGGCGGTAACGGTGGAGGCAAAAGGGGTAACGATTTCTGTTCCGGAAGTAAAAAACACGCCTATAACTGAGGTGAAGCGGACTGCATTTGGAGAGGAACAGTTAAAGAAACTGGCAGATTACTTCCGTGGTGATAATGTCATTCAGGAACCCTCTCCTTTGGCAAAAGACGAGGCTCAGGCGTATGTGGAAAAAATTCAAAACAGAGAAGGAGCTTATGGGAACACTTTTCTGGAAGAAGGCATGAATGCCACAGACCGGTTGTTGAATCTGAAAAAGATTCTGGAAACACTTCCTGATGAGAAGATGCAGACCGCGGAAATAAAAGATCCGGCATTTGGTCCTTATAAAGAAGATGCATACGAAGCGATGTTGAGCGGTGGAAATGAGGAATATATGCAGGAGACCTTTGGAGACTGTTTTTTCTCAGCGGAAATCCCGGGAAAGGACGGCAAAAAAGCAAGAATGTCTGCGGTAAAATATGACGCGGAAAAAGGGTTAAACGGAGGATTTTTCTATATAGAAGGCGGTGTGGTTACAGAAGATCAGGTACAGAAGGCAGCAGATATGCAGGAAGAAGCACCGGAAAAATGGAAATCGGAATTTGCAGATTTTTCCGCAAAGTTTGATGAAGAAACAGAAGAGCCATCTCTTACAGAAGAAAAGGCAGAGGAAGAAATGAGAAAAGTATTGGAAGACCTGGAAATCAAGAACATGCAGGTGCGGACAATAGAAAAAGTTTTCTGGAGCCCAACGGACACAAGATGGGATTTTATGGATCCGGACTGGGAAATGGGACAGGCAGGGTATAAATTTTATATGGGCATGGATAATGAAGGGCTTGTTTCCTACAGCCAGGCAGGCGGAACTTTTTACCAGGATTTAAGCGAAGCCGTATATAAACCTTCTTTTGCTCCGGAAGAGATCCAGATTGTAGTAACAAAAGACGGGATGAAAAGCTTTTTGTGGAAGAATATGTCCGAAAAGGGAAAGGTGATCGCGGAAAATACAAATCTTCTTCCTTTTGAAGAGATTGCGGAAAAGCTGGGAAGCCACATGCTGGCTGTAAAAGTGGCAGTAGACAGCATTAACGGATTTGACGGCAAAGAAACTTCCAATGAATGGGAAGTAAAAAGTGTACAGCTTCAAAGCTCCTATGTTCCGGCTTACGAAGCACCTCAGAACTCCTGGCTTGTTCCTGTATGGGTGTTTGAGCTGGAAGGCTGTACCGTCAATCATTTGGACGGCGACAGGAAGGGACGGACGAAGAAGGAGACAGTGGTCTTAAATGCTGTGGACGGCGGGTATGTAAGCCCTGTACAGGAAATGGATTTTTTTAACTGATTTTTAATGACTGAACAGAGAAAGGGGGAGGGAAATGAATGTCCTGAAAACGGAACTGAAACGAGGGATCTGTTCCTGGAAATTTGCAGGGAGTGTATTTTTAATCCTGCTCATGGGACTGGCAGGTGCGGGAGAGAGCTTTTCCGTGGCAGGATCTTATCTTCAAATGGATGGTTCGCTTGCCGGACTGAAACAGGCAGGCTGGATCCTTTTGCAGGGGGCTTCTCAGTCGGATCTGTTTTTGATGGCAGTGTCCATGACAGTTGCTTTTTCGTATGCCTCTGTATTTTACGAGGAAGCAGAAAACCGATTTGTGCTGATGAGCCTTTCCCGCACCAGTTATAAAGCATACATTGGAACGAAAGTATTTGTGACCGCTTTTTCCGGGGGATGCTGCGTCATATGTGCGTTTTGTCTTCAGACGATTTTCTGTATTTTTACTGCGTTTTCCTCCGGAGCGTTTTTTGGAGAGTTTATGGGGTATCTGGGACAGCATATGCTTCTTTCCCTGGTACAGTGGGCAGGACTTGTCGCATTGAGCGGGGCTTTCTGGGCAGTGGCAGGTGGAATTTCCGCCGTAGTGATGAAAAGCCGTTATATGGCATATATGGCACCGTTTATTTTGTACTATATTCTCTCTGAATTTCAGAGCCGATACTATCCGGAATTGTATTTTTTAAGTCCCAGGGAATGGGTGGCGTCGAAATATCTTTCGGTGGGAGTACGGTATGGGATTTTGACAGTTGCAGTATGTCTGGCAGGCGGCATATATGCAGTAGTGATGCGAAGGAGGGTTGCTCATGTGTAAATGGAAATTGGTGTGGAAGTCTGCCATGTTTCATCTGCGGCAGGAAATGAGGAACCCACGATTTCTTTTGTCCTTTGTCCTGGCATTTGTGCTCTGCCTGATGCTTTCCGATAAGGCGGTGTTCTTTGCGGAAAGCTACGGAACTTCCATGCAGGTGTTTGAAACCTTTATCCTTGCCTTTGGAGACGGGAAATCGATTATGCTCTCGACATTGCTTTTAATCTTCCTTTTCGCAGATCTTCCGGTAAATAACCAGCTAACCCCCTATTATCTTACAAGGATCACAAAAAATATATGGATCTGGGGACAGCTTTTATATGTATTTCTCATTACCGTTTTTTATGTACTGTTCCTGCTTCTTGTAACCTGCATCATCTGCGGTAATATTTCTTTTGTGGGAAATATGTGGAGCGAGACAATGGCGCTTCTCGGTTATTCCGGGGCGGGACAGAAGATTGCCCTTCCTGCCTCCTTAAAAACACTGGAAGCAACCTCGCCTTATCCCTGTGCTGCCGTGATTTTTCTCCTGATTGCCGGTTATGCTCTTGTAAATGCGACTATGCTGCTTGCATTCCGCCTGGGGAAACGTCCGGCTCTTGGAAGTATCAGTGTATTTCTCTTTAACTTGTTCGGACTATTTTTAAATCCGGAGATTTTTATGAAATTGTTTCACTTTCCAGGTACGGTGGAATATAAAGCACAGGTGATCACCGGGTGGATCTCCCCGTTAAATCATGCCACTTACTACATGCACAATTTCGGGTATGATTATCTTCCCAGGATTGGGACGAGCCTTCTTTTCTTCTGCGTGATGATTGGCGTAAATATTCTTATCATAAAACGGGAGATGAAGCATTTTGAATTTCTGTTTGTGCAAAAAAGCGAATAACCGTAAAGGAGAGATATATATGGGAAAAGCAGCCATTGAGATACAGGGGGTTACAAAATATTTCGGAGAAGAGATGATTTTAAAAAATATCACACATACATTTGAGTCGGGAAAGATTCACGGCATTGTGGGAATGAACGGTTCCGGAAAGACGGTTCTTTTGAAGTGTATCTGTGGTTTTCTCCACCCGTCTGAGGGAAAAATCCTGGTGGAAGGAAAGTGGATCGGAAAAGAAACGGACTTTCCCGAATCTCTTGGAATGATCATTGAAACTCCGGGATTTCTCCCCAATCTGTCCGGCAGGGAAAATTTAAAAATCCTGGCATCTTTAAGAGGGAAAATCGGAAGAGAAGAAATACAAGAAGCAATGCAAAAAGTAGGATTGGATTTTTCTTCCAGAAAACCGGTGAAAAATTACTCTCTTGGAATGCGGGAGCGTCTTGGGATTGCACAGGCGATCATGGAAGACCCGCATATTATCATTCTGGACGAACCGTTTAACGGGCTTGATAAAAACGGGGTTCAGGAAGTGTACCGGATCATTCAGGACTTGAAGAATGAACAGCGCACCATTTTACTTGTCAGCCATAACCGGGTAGATATAGAAACACTATGCGATACCGTCTGTGAAATGGAGCTTGGAGTTTTGCGCAGGATTTTATGAAATGAATTGCTCGTTTATAGAACGCAAAGACAGAATATTTTATCGGAGAGAAAATCGTTAAAATCTTCTGTCTTTTTATGTGATTTTATGATAAAATCGAAAAGAATAAACAAAGGTGAAGGAATCATAATTTAAATAAATTACAATGGAGGCAATAAGATGGGTAAAAAACAAATCAGCGGACAGCGTCAGATGGATTTTGTCTTAAAATTTAATTATATCAGAGAAGCAGGAACCCCCACAGAGGAAAAGGCGGCTTCCCTGATCCGGGAGGAATTAAAAAGCTTTGGCATGGAAAGTGTGCTCTCTGAGTTTACCTTTGATACCTGGGAGATCAGAAAGGCAGAGCTTACTGTTACAGAGCCATATAATAAAACGTATCAGGTAACCGGCTATCAGAGATGCGGAAGCACGGCAGAAGAGGGTGTGGAAGCAGAATTCCTCTATGTGGAAAACGGAGACGACATCAGCCTTTCCCATGCGGCAGGCAAAATCGTTATGGTCAATGAAATCGTGCGAAAAGATATGTATCTGAAGCTTTTAAAGGCAGGGGCAGCAGGCTTTGTCAGCATCAGCGGCTCCCCGACAGATACGGGAGAAGATCGGATTCCAAGGGCGGCAGCTATTCCCCAGAAGGTATATGAAACCTTAAATGAAAAAGAACGGATCCAGGGTGTGGGCATTCATTATCTGGACGCAGTGGAAATGGTTACTGAGGGAGCAAAAAGAGTCCGTCTTACCCTTCTTCAGGAGGAAGTGACCCGCACCTCCCGAAATGTGGAGGCAAGGATCCAGGGAAGCGACCGTGCAGATGAGATCCTTACGCTTACCGCACATTATGATTCTGTTCCGGAGGGGCCTGGTGCTTATGATAATATGGCAGGAGCGGCTATTATTATGGAAGTCTGCCGTTACTTAAAGGAACACCAGCCGAGAAGGACCGTGGAGTTCGTATGGTTTGGTGCAGAAGAAAAGGGACTTCTTGGAAGCCGCCATTACATTAAGCTTCATGAGCATGAGCTTGCAAAACACCGCTTTAATATGAATGTGGATCTGGCGGGCCAGCTTGTGGGCGGCAATGTGATCGGCGTGACAGCGGATCCCTCTGTTTGTTCTATGCTGACTTATCTTGCGGCTGAGACAGGCATCGGCATGACAACAAAGAACCAGATCTGGGGAAGTGATTCCAATACCTTTGCGTGGAAAGGAATCCCGGCTATGACTTTAAACAGGGACGGCTTCGGAATGCATACCCATTACGATACGGTCAATCTTCTTTCCGCCTGGTCTCTTGAGAGAAGCGCAAGACTTCTGGCACATATTGCGGAAAATCTTGGAAATATTGACAGCATTCCATTCCCGCAGGAGATACCTGAGGAGTTTAAAAAGCAGCTGGACGAATATTTTGGGGTTACTTACCAGTAAAGCCTAAGAGCCAGTCAGCGGTGTGCATGTTTTGCTTACCGTTGACTGGCTCGGTTTGATTTGATTTGAAGAACTTCTTCCCGCAGTACCTTATTATAGTATATCTTATTACGTTACGTCACAAGCACGTGTTTCGAAAAGATTTTTATTGTCTTTTTGCTTCCGGAAAGAATTAGACATAGGATTTTTTGGGGATCTTTGTTATAATATAACCAACAGAGAAGGAGTGTGAATGACATGATTAAAGAAAGAAAACGCCTTCCGGTGGGAGTAGAAAATTTTGAGCAGATTATTAATGACAACTATTATTACGTGGATAAGACAGGACTGATTTCAGAACTGCTCCGCAATGGCGGAATGGTAAATCTTTTTACCAGACCAAGACGTTTTGGGAAAACCTTAAATATGAGTATGCTGGAACACTTTTTTTCCATAGAGCGGGACCAGAATATTTTTAATGGATTGGAAATTTCAAAAGATGCAAAACTATGTGAAGAGTATATGGGGAAATATCCGGTTATTTCAATTTCCCTGAAAGGAATCAATGCAGCTACTTATGAAGATGCATTTGATTTTGCAGTTCAGATTATGAAGAATGCAGCAGGTAAAATGCAGTTTCTTTTGGAAAGCGGGAATTTAAGTGATTTTGATAAGGCAGAATATAAGAAACTTTTAGATAGCGGAATGAGTAAAGCTGTATTTTGCAGTGGATTGAAAACTTTATCAGAATTATTGGAGAAACATTATGGAACAAAAGCAGTTCTTTTAATTGATGAGTATGATGTTCCATTGGCAAAAGCATTTGAAAACGGATATTATGATCAGATGATTTTTTTAATCCGCAGTTTATTGGAACAGGCATTGAAAACGAATGACAGCCTGAAATTTTCAGTGATGACAGGCTGTATGCGTATTTCAAAAGAAAGTATCTTTACGGGGCTTAATAACCTGAAAGTATTGTCCATTACAGATGAACGGTATGATGAATATTTCGGTTTTACAGATACGGAAGTAAGAGAAATGCTGAAGTATTATGGAATCGAGGATTATTATGAAGAAGTAAAGAACTGGTATGACGGGTATCTGTTTGGCGGCGTAGAAGTGTACTGCCCCTGGGATGTATTGAATTACTGTGATAAATTAAAAGACCATACGGATTCTTTTCCCGAAAATTATTGGATCAATACCAGCAGTAATGATGCCGTCAGGAAATTTATTCAAATGTCCGACAATTTTAAAACGAAACGTGAGATTGAAACGCTGCTTGCCGGCGGGGAAATCATAAAAGAGATTCATCAGGAGCTGACTTACCCGGAAATGTATCAGTCTTTGGAGAACGTCTGGAGTCTTTTATTTATGACGGGATATTTAACGCAACGTGGAAGGATTGATGCAAAACGGTATAAACTTGCGATACCGAATCTGGAAATCCGGGATATTTTTCAGACACAGATTATGGAATACTTTAAAGAGAGCGTTGCAAAGGACGGAGATACATTAAGCCGGTTCTGTGATGCCCTGAAAAGAGGCGAAGAAACGAAGGTAGGGGAAATTTTTGAAAGCTACCTGAAAAAGACCATCAGTATCCGGGATACGTTTGTGAAAAAAGCAAGCAAGGAGAACTTTTATCATGGAATACTTCTTGGAATCCTGGGGGTGAAGGAAGAATGGTATGTATCGTCCAATCAGGAATGCGGCGAAGGGTACAGCGACATTCTCGCTGAAACCGAAAACAGTGAAACGCTTATCCTCATCGAAGTCAAATATGCCAACGACGGAAATCTTGATAAGGCTTGCGAACGGGCACTGCAGCAGATAGAGGAAAAGAAGTATGATGAAGAATTCCGTGAAAACGGAGTGGATAAAATTTTGAAATACGGGATTGCATGTTATATGAAACGATGCAAAGTAAAACTGGCAGATTCATGATATATTCTAAAACAATCAGGTTTCGGTTCGGAGTCCCTGTTATGATGGCTCTTCTCATTCATTTTGGAAGGAGAAATTATAGATGCACAATGTTTTAATAATTGATGATGATCAGGAACTATGTCTTTTGATTAAACGCAGCGTTTTATCAGAAGATATAGAAGCAGATTTTTGTAATACAGGAAAAGAAGGATTACAAAAATTAAAAGAAAAGCAGTATCAGCTTGTTATATTAGATGTGATGATGCCGGGAATGGACGGTTTTGAAACATTGGAAAAGATTAGGAAAGAGAGCAGCCTGCCTATTTTAATGTTTACTTCTAAAAATGACAGCGCTTCGAAAGTACGGGGATTACGAGCCGGAGCAGATGATTATTTGACAAAGCCGTTTGATATAGAGGAACTGATTGCCCGCATTGTTTCTTTGATCCGCCGCTATACCCGCTTTAATCAGTTAGATGGGACAGCACAGCAGAAACTGGAATTTGATGGACTGCAAATTGATCTTGAAAATCGTTCTGTTACTACCGGAAAACGGCACTTTTTCCCTTCCGCCAAAGGAATTTGATC
>URHH01000053.1 GCA_900547615.1 uncultured Blautia sp.
ACAGGCGATCACATTTGCCATCATTCCCCAGAGAAGAATGGTTCCTGCCATAGCCGGAACATACATAAGAAAAAGAAGGATTTCTTTTCCCCATTCTCCCTGCCAGTAAGGAATTGGATTCTGAAAAAGATATATCAGTCCATACCCGGTAAGCCCCAGAAGAAAAAGATAAATTTCCTGTACTGCCATTCTTCTCCATATCAGGTCCATTTTGTTCTCCAATGGATACAGCCGATTGATCTCCCATCTTCCGGAAGCAACCTCCTGTGCATAAGTATCGGCGCAGAAGACAGCAGCAAGAAGTCCCATCTGCGATTCCAGGGTTCCTCCTATTTCATTTGTAAACGAAACGCCTCGAATGATACTTAAAACCACAGTAAAAAATGCAGAATATACGACCTTATATATAGGAAGGGAAATTTTCGCTTCTGTAAAAAATACGCTCCGCTCCTTCATTATAATCTCCTCCTTTTCCACAGCCACATAGAAATCAGAAGAATAATAAAAGATGCCAGTATAAGAAAACACTGATTAAATTCTGTAATAGCCGGCTCTTTTACATTAAAAAAATCTCCCGGAAAACGCACCATGATCGCAAGCGGTCTTCCATAATACCCAAACTCTCCAGCCTCGTTATAACTTCCTATATTCGAATAAATCATATATAAAATAAGAAGAGGCGCTCCGGGAAGCGGATTTTTAAAGAGAAGCGCAATCAATGTGTACACACTTACTACCATGATCATATTTGGAAGAATATAACGTCCTGTTGCCCGTAGAAAATCCGTCAGCCGGATTTCAAATCCGCTGTTCCCCCTGTCTGCATATAAAATCCCCCAGAATACAAGATTCAGGATTGCAAGGACAATACAGCACACAAGAAATCCTCCTGCTGCTTTTCCCAGAACATACTGCCACGAAGAAACCGGTTTTGTGTGAAGAAGCTCATATGTTGTTTTTCTTGTGTCCTGCCAGAACAGAAATGCTAGCATGACAGCAGAGAAAAATCCCATGTAAAGTCCTGCAAAATCAGCAAATTTCAGCGAGAAATAAGAAGAAAACCTTCTGTTTTTTAACTGTTCGTCCAGATACCTGTTGATTTCCTCTTTCGTTCCAAGATGAAATTTTGTATCTTCGTAGGAATAATACGCATTATAATACTGATACGTTTCTTCCAGATACAGGCAGGCTTTCTCTATATCCATATCTTCCATTTCTTTTAAAACAGCCGCGCTTTCCGCTTCACCCATTCCAAACTCAGAAATCAGATTTTCCCGGATTCCCTCCTCCCAGATTTTTCTTCGCTCTTTTTCTTCGTTTTTCGACACAGGAATATACCCTTCCGTAATTTCTCCTTCTGCCGAATACTCCGGAAGTTCTCTGTTTATTTCTTCTTCCGAGTGAATATAATGGATTTCCATATAAGGCTTCAAATCCTGAAACACCCCTGCCAGTACGATAAAAAATCCAATCCAGAATAATGGTCGTTTGAGATAATTTTTTATTTCCCGTTTCATTACGGCAATCATATGTCTCACCCCTTTTTGTTTTGATACCATTATTATAGAAGGAATTTATCAATAAAAAGACAATGCCGGACGATTTTATTTCGTCCGGCAGAAAATTGCCTGCACACAGGCGCCTCCCTCTTTTTTATTTTCCAGAAGAAGCCTTCCTCCGTGTTTTTCACAGTATAACCGGCTGATATACATACCTAACCCCGTGTGCTTTAAACTGTCTTTTATATTTTGCTGATAAAAGGGCTCTGTCAGTCTGTCTTTTTCTTCCCCGAAACCGCTTCCATCGTCCTGGACACAAATTCTCACCTTTTCCTCTGTCACAGACAGATGGATTTCTATCTTCTCTTTTGCATACCGCAGGGCATTGGAAAGAAGATTTTCCATCACCTCGAGAATCACCTCTTTATCTCCGTAAAAGTCCCCCTGTATTTCATCAGTAAATAACAGACAGATCTTTTCAAACTGCTTTTCCAGAATATCTGTTTCTGACTGAATCTCCTTTCGCAGCTCCTCTCCTGTAATCTTTTCACACTCCAGCTTTCTTTTCTCAAGCCCGTTCATTTTTCTCATCGTTTCCACAAACGTATCTATTCGCTGAATCTGTTTTTCACTCTCCCGAATCATCTGTACTGCTTTTTCCATATCTGCCTGTTCGTCCGGCAGGTACTCTCTCAGCATTTCCTGATAGCCTTTTAATACTGAAAGAGGCGAACGAATATCATGGGCGATAGAGGCTTTTAAAATTTTTTCTTCTTCTATATTTCGCCAGAGACGAAGATTGTTCTCAGAAAGCTGTTCTCTCATACACTCAAATTCCCGACAAAGCTCCCCCATTTCATCACTGTTTTCATACGTAATATGAAAATCCAGATCATTCTCTCCCACACGCCTGGAAGCTATTTTTAATTCCTCTAACGGTTTTTTCAGCTTATTCTTATAAAAAAGAAAAACAGCCCACACACAGCCTGCAAAAGAAATAACAAGCGCTGCGTAAGTATCAAGAAAATCACACAGCTCAGACAGCCTTCTGTCCGTTTTTGACATTTCATCAAGAGACGGTCTTGCGATTTCTGTCGTATAGGAAGGGATTTCGTCCTCTGATGTTTCCCTTTCTAGCGCCTGAAAATATTTTTCCCGGTCAATATACTTCCACCAGATATTCTGCTGTATCTTGTCTGCCCCGTAAATCACAAATGCAGAAATGATAAAACTTAGAATAAGAGCCACGCCCATATATAAAACGATTGTCTTTCTAAGAGAAAGATTTCTTATTTTATCCATCGATACCCCAGCCCCCATACCGTCTCAATATATTCCGTATCTGTATATTCTTTCAGTTTTTTGCGAATACGCCGGATCAGTTCTGTGATCACGCGGCTGTCTCCCTCTCCCTCATATCCGCATACGCGCTCATAAATCCTCTCTTTATCAAAAACCAGCCCCGGGTTCATGGAGAGAAATTCTATAATGGAGTATTCCAGCTTTGTAAGCTCAAGACGTTTTTCTCCTATCTGCACCTGTTTTCTTCCATAATCCACCAAAAGCTCTCCCTGAAAACAAAAGTCTGATTTTCCCCGGCTTCTCTCTTCCCGTTTTAAATGCGCCGTAATCCTCGCTTCCAGTTCCTTTAAGCTGAACGGTTTTAAAATATAGTCGTCCCCTCCGGATAGAAGTCCGTTTACCCTGTCCTCTTCCTCCACTCTTGCCGTGAGAAATAAAATAGGGCAGGAGACCTTATCTCTGATGAGGCGGCATACTTCCAGCCCGTCAAGATACGGCATATTTACGTCCAAAAGAATAATATCCGGATTCTGCGCCGCTTTTTTCAGAGCCTCCGCTCCGTCCGGCGCCGTCATCACCTCATAATTTTTCATCTCAAAATATGTCCGGAGCATTTTTAAAAGCTCTCTGTCATCGTCTATCATAAGAATTTTCTTTCTCAATTTTATCACCTCGTGGATATTATAACTCATAATTCTCAACAGAAAAACAATGAAAAAAGGAAGCCTCAAAAGAGACTTCCCGATTTTCCCAAAATCAATGGTGGAACAGACGGATTCCTGTAAACGCCATTGCCATATTGTATTTGTTGCAGGTTTCGATCACTGCGTCATCACGGACAGAGCCGCCCGGCTGTGCAATGTATTTTACACCGCTCTTATGTGCTCTCTCGATATTGTCACTGAACGGGAAGAATGCGTCGGAACCAAGTGTCACATCTGTCATGTTATCAAGCCATGCACGTTTTTCTTCTCTTGTGAACACTTCCGGTTTTTCTGTGAAGATGTTTTCCCATGCGCCATCAGCAAGAACGTCCATGTATTCCTCTCCGATGTAAACATCAATGGCATTGTCTCTCTCTGCGCGTGTAATGCTGTCTTTAAACGGCAGATTTAATACCTTCGGACACTGACGAAGGAACCAGTTGTCTGCCTTCTGTCCTGCAAGTCTTGTACAGTGTACGCGGGACTGCTGTCCTGCGCCGACACCGATTGCCTGTCCGTCTTTTACAAAGCATACGGAATTGGACTGTGTATATTTCAGAACAATAAGAGAAACCTTCATATCTCTCTTTGCTTCCTCGGAAAGCTCTTTGTTCTCTGTCACAATGTTTGAAATCAGCTCGTCATCAATAGAAAGCTCCTGACGTCCCTGCTCAAAGGTCACGCCGAATACTTCTTTATGCTCAAGAGGAGCCGGAACATAATCCGGATCGATTTCGATGACATTGTAATTTCCTTTTTTCTTCTGTTTCAGGATTTCCAGAGCTTCCTCTGTGTATCCCGGAGCGATCACACCGTCGGAAACCTCTCTCTTAATAAGAAGGGCGGTATCTTTATCGCACACGTCAGACAGGGAAATGAAATCTCCGAAAGAGGACATTCTGTCTGCGCCTCTCGCTCTTGCATATGCGCAGGCGATCGGAGAAAAGTTTTTCCAGTCCATATCGTCTACCCAGTAAATTTTTGCAAGGGTCTCTGTAAGAGGAAGTCCGATGGAAGCTCCCGCAGGAGAAACGTGCTTAAAAGATGTTGCTGCCGGAAGTCCGGTTGCTTTTTTCAGGTCGCGCACAAGCTGCCAGCCGTTAAAAGCGTCAAGGAAGTTGATATATCCCGGTTTTCCGCTTAATACCTTGATCGGAAGCTCGCTTCCGTCTGCCACATAAATTTTAGAAGGTTTCTGATTTGGGTTACAGCCGTATTTTAATTCCAGTTCTTTCATGACAAATCCTCCGTTTCTGTTTCCATGATTTTTCTGTTATTTATCACATTGCGCCTTTAAGCCGCCTGTCATCTTATTTATTTTTATTTACGATTTTGCTCTCATATTTTCCGGTTTCGATGTCAATGTAGCGTACAAAAAGAGAAACTTTGTTGTCTTCATTTAAGCTGTTCCAGAGCATCTCTGTAAATGCGTCCATATCGTCCATGATCTCTACCAGCTTCGGTTCTCCCTCAAAGCTTGGAAGAGGATTTCCGTCGCACATATAAGTATGAATGAAATGTCCCTCTCCTGCTGCAGCATTTTCATATGCAAATGTGTAGCGGTTGCAGGAATCCGGGCATCCGTTGTTGCTTTTTAAAATAGACATTGCATAGTTGAATTTTCCGTTTTCCACATGGAGGATACCGGAAATACGAGGTGTGTAGTTTGGTGCGTCCGGCTCAAACTCCCTGCTTCTTAAAGACTGTTCAAAAGTAAGCTGATGATCCATTCCCTCATAAATAGTATCTGTCTGATCTCCGTTTGTAACGATCGTCTTATTTCCCAGTACACGTACCGGCGCATAGATAATGAGACTTGGGTCTGTTAATTTGGACGGGTCAAATGCCTGTGTACGGATCCCCTCTCCTTCTTCCACGAAAACGCGGTTTCTGCTGTTCTCGCTTCTTCCCATGATGAAATAAGCTGTCACTGCCTTTTTGCCATCGGGTGTGCGGCCAATCACAATTCCTCTTCCCGGATAAGCATTTTCTCTCAGTTCTTTTTCCAGTGATAACATTTTCATAAATCTCGTTCTCCTTTTCTTATCAAAAAGTTTGTAGTTAAATGCAAAAAAGCCTGGGAAGCCCTTGTTCCAGGCTGCCCAGGCGGTCGGCACGTGATACACTGCACTCCCTGTAGGTAACCCTACTTTCCGCCAGTCATGCAGTCACTATGGTTAATATACAATATTTTTTTTGAATTTTCAAGCTTAAAAAAATTATTTTTACAAATTTTCCTGAAGAATATAATCTTCCTGGATCTGCGCCGCTATATCTGCCTTCATCTGCTCCCAGGCTTCTGGATTTTCCACATAATATTTCGGGCAGTTTTTCCCGGTCACATCATAGTGGCGGATCACATTTTCTTCAGTCAGTCCAAAGCGTGTGCAGAGCCATGCAGTCAGCTTTACGACGGAGTCATATGTCGCCTCGTTAAATACGCCGGTTTCATCAGCATGGCAGCACTCAATGGAAAGGGTATCCACATTTCTCTCATTTGTGGCGTACGACATTTCTGATGTGGGAATGCACTGTACCACTTCCCCCTCAAGCCCCACCACAAAATGGCTGCTTACCTTTGTCTCATGAGTTGTTGCCAGGTTTTCAAAATAATTGCGGTTGTCCATTGCACCCGCCCCGGGATTTGCCGTGTAATGAATGGCTATGTATTTAATCTGTTCAATGGAAATCTGCGGTCTGGAATACTCATTTGGCGTCAGAAGCTGTACATCTATATAGGGTGCGCCTTCAGCCTGCCACTGCTCTGCCCCGCTTCCGCTCTCCTGCTCGGAAACAACTCGCTGCCATTCCTGCTGCTGACGTTCCCGGTATCCTCTGTACAAAAAAAAGCCGGAGATACAAAGCACCACAAAAAAACCTGCCAGAAAAAGAAATACGTGAAAATTTCTTTCTCTTACCCGGTCTTTTTTTGTTTTTTTCTTTTTGGAAAAAGCAGACCGTCCACTGTGGGACGGTCTTACAGATGCTTTTCCTGTTTTACGTGATGTCTTTTTTCCTGCTTTTCTTTGTTCCATATCTTCCCGATTATAACAAATATTTATTTGTCATCTACGCTGTAGTTTGGCGCTTCCTTTGTAATATGAATATCATGAGGGTGAGACTCTTTTAAGGACGCTGCAGAAATCTTAACAAATTTGCCTGTTGTCTTTAAGGCTTCAATATTTTCTGCTCCACAGTATCCCATACCGGAACGAAGACCGCCCATTAACTGGAATACAGTATCTTCCACATGACCTTTGTAAGCTACACGGCCTTCCACGCCTTCCGGAACAAGTTTCTTTGCATCCTGCTGGAAGTAGCGGTCCTTGCTGCCGTTTTCCATAGCTGCAATAGAGCCCATTCCACGGTATACTTTATATTTTCTTCCCTGGTAAAGCTCGAATGTTCCCGGGCTTTCGTCACAGCCTGCAAACATGCTTCCCATCATGCAGACATTTGCGCCTGCTGCGATGGCTTTTGTAATATCTCCGGAATATTTGATTCCGCCGTCTGCGATGATCGGAATGCCATAGCGGTTTGCCACTTCATAGCAGTCCATAACAGCAGTGATCTGCGGAACACCGATACCGGCAACCACACGTGTGGTACAGATAGAACCAGGTCCGATACCAACCTTTACTGCGTCTACGCCGGCTTCGATCAGCGCTTTTGTAGCCTCTCCTGTTGCCACATTTCCTGCGATTACCTGAAGTTCCGGGAACGCTGCCTTGATCTCACGGACTGCTCTTAAAATATTTTCGGAGTGACCGTGTGCGGAGTCTACTACAATTACGTCTACCGCCGCGTTTACAAGAGCTTCCACTCTCGCAAGAACATTTGCTGTGATTGCTACTGCACCGCCACAGAGAAGACGTCCCTGCTCGTCCTTTGCAGCAAGCGGATATTTAATCTGTTTTTCAATATCCTTGATCGTAATAAGACCTTTTAAGTTAAAGTTGTCGTCTACAATGGGTAATTTTTCCTTACGTGATTTTGCAAGGATTTTTTTTGCTTCCTCAAGGGTGATTCCTTCTTTTGCAGTGATCAGCCCTTCAGAAGTCATACATTCCTTAATTTTTCTGGAGAAATCTGTCTCGAATTTCAAATCACGGTTTGTGATGATTCCCACAAGCTTTCTGCCTTCTGTAATAGGCACACCTGAAATACGGAATTTTGCCATTAAATCATTGGCATCTCTCAGTGTATGCTCCGGTGATAAATAAAACGGGTCGGTGATGACTCCATTCTCAGAACGCTTTACCTTATCAACCTCTTCCGCCTGGGCTTCGATTGTCATGTTTTTGTGGATAATACCGATACCGCCCTGTCTCGCCATCGCGATCGCCATTCTGTGCTCTGTGACAGTATCCATTCCTGCGCTCATCATAGGAATGTTCAGTTTAATCTTCTTGGTCAAATAAGTTGTTACATCTACCTGATTTGGAATTACTTTTGAATACGCCGGAACTAACAGGACGTCGTCAAACGTAATGCCTTCACCGATGATAGTACCCATTGCATTTCCTCCCTTATGTATATTTAATTTTGAATTTGTTCCCTAGTGTAACAAAAAACCCCTTTTATGTCAATCCAAAAAAACTTTGCTGGGTGCTGAATTTTTCATAGCCTGTGCAAGAGTTTCGTCCGGTTCCACAATAATCTTGCAGGCAGCGTTTCCGTCTCTTGTGATGATCGCAAAGCGCTTATGCTGCGGATCTCCTGAGGAATAGTCCAGAACCTTCATTTTCTGATTTCCGTTATAATAATCCATTCTGTGGGAATTTAACGGAGCAACCAGGTCTGCTTCTGAAAGATTTACACTTTTTACTCTCTTTCTTTTTGCCTGGGACATGATCACATCAATATCCATTTCTCCGTTTACAAAAAGATACTCATACTCCAGATCCGTTCTCGGAAGAATGAAATAACAGCCGATTCCCGCTGCGACTGCCCCGATTAAAATTAAAGGGTGAAAAAAAAGTCCTGCTGCTGTCAGAACGGCGGTAAGTCCGATCATGCCGTATTTGATCAGTGAGTCTTTCGCTGTTCTTTTTTTCTTTACAAGCAGCTCTGTGTATAAATCGCTCATAATGTCCTCCTTTTGTCTTCTGTATTTCAGTATAGCACAAAACAGGACTAACGTCTATGACGCCAGCCCTGTTAAATTATTAATTTTCAGGCTATGATTACATCATTCCCATTCCCGGATTGCCTGCCGGAACTGCCGGTGCGTCTTCTTTAATGATAGAAACTACAGATTCTGTAGTCAGTAATGTAGAAGCAACGCTTGTTGCATTCTGAAGAGCGCTTCTTGTTACCTTTGCAGGGTCAAGGATTCCGCTCTTAACCATATCTACATATTCTTCATTAAGTGCATCAAAGCCCATGCCAGTCTCGGATTCTCTTACTTTATTGATGATAACAGAACCTTCCAGACCTGCGTTTGCTGCAATGTGGTACAGAGGAGCTTCCAGGGCTTTCAGAATAATATTTGCACCTGTCTTCTCGTCTCCTTCCAGTGTAGCTGCCAGTTTTGCAACTTCTTTGGAAGCGTGGATATATGCAGAACCGCCGCCTGCGATAATTCCCTCTTCTACTGCTGCTCTTGTAGCTGCAAGAGCGTCCTCAAGACGGAGTTTTGCTTCTTTCATCTCTGTCTCTGTAGCTGCACCAACGCGGATAACGGCTACGCCGCCTGCAAGTTTTGCAAGTCTTTCCTGAAGTTTTTCTCTGTCAAAGTCTGATTTTGTTTCTTCGATCTGTCCGCGGATCTGGGAAACACGGTTTGCGATTTCTTCTTTGTTTCCGAGACCGTCAACAATTACTGTTGTCTCTTTTGCAACTTTTACAGATTTTGCGCGTCCTAACTGAGCCATTGTAGCTTCTTTTAAGTCAAGGCCAAGCTCGTCGGAGATTACCTGTCCGCCTGTCAGAATTGCAATATCCTGAAGCATTTCTTTTCTTCTGTCACCGTATCCCGGAGCTTTTACTGCAACTACCTGGAATGTTCCTCTTAATTTGTTTACGATAAGAGTTGTAAGAGCCTCGCCCTCTACGTCCTCAGCGATGATGAGGAGTTTTGCGCCTGCCTGTACGATCTGCTCCAGAAGCGGAAGGATTTCCTGAATGTTGCTGATCTTCTTATCTGTGATCAGGATATATGGATCGTCCAGATTTGCTTCCATTTTTTCCATATCTGTAGACATATATGCGGAAATATATCCACGGTCAAACTGCATACCTTCTACAAGGTCCAGTTCTGTCTTCATTGTTTTGGATTCTTCGATTGTGATAACACCGTCGTTGGAAACTTTTTCCATAGCGTCTGCAACAAGGTTTCCATCCTCTTCATTTCCTGCGGAAATGGAAGCTACGTTTGCAATCTGTTTTTTGCTGCTGATCTTCTGGCTCATTTCCTTGATTGCTTCTACTGCTGTGTTTGTCGCTTTTTTCATTCCTTTACGAAGGATGATCGGGTTTGCGCCTGCTGCCAGGTTTTTCATTCCTTCGTTTACCATTGCCTGTGCAAGTACAGTAGCTGTTGTAGTACCGTCACCTGCTACGTCGTTTGTTTTAGATGCAACTTCTTTAATTAACTGTGCGCCCATGTTTTCGAAGCCGTCTTCCAGCTCGATCTCTTTTGCGATGGTAACACCGTCATTTGTGATAAGCGGAGCGCCGAACGGTTTGTCCAGAACTACGTTTCTTCCTTTTGGTCCGAGTGTTACTCTTACTGTATTTGCTAACTGATTTACACCGCTTTCAAGCGCTGCTCTTGCTTCTGCTCCGAATTTGATTTCTTTTGCCATGATAAATCTGCCTCCTGCATTTTTTATAAGGATTTATTATTTCACAACTGCTAAAATGTCGTTCTGTCTTACAATAATGTATTCCTCGCCGTCCATTTTTACTTCTGTTCCGGCATACTTGGAATAAATAACCTTATCTCCCACAACAACTTCCATTTTTACTTCTTTGCCTTCTACCATTCCGCCAGGACCAACTGCGATAACTTCTGCCTGCTGCGGTTTCTCCTGTGCCTGTCCCGGAAGAACAATACCGGATTTTGTTGTCTCTTCTGCTTCTAACTGTTTTAATACAACTCTGTCGCCTAATGGTACTAATTTCATGATTTATAATCCTCCTTTGGCTGTAATCCCCTTTGCTAGCACTCATCAAATTCGAGTGCTAATCACTGTCCTTATATTATTGAATTTCTTTTTTTTCTGCAACCCTTTTCCAAAGTGTCTTTTTAATTATATACTCTTATTTTCTTAATTATTCTCTTATTTTCTTTTATTTTCTCACGTTCCAAAAAAATGTAAAAAAAGAACTGACCGACGCCAGCTCTCTTTTGTACATATCTATTTATTCTTTCTCTTTTTCCGGTTTTTTTCTCTGCGCCTTGATTTCCTCAAGTTCATCGAAGATCACCTCGTTCAGAACCTTGATATACGTTCCCTTCATGCCGGAAGAACGTGATTCAATCACGCCCGCACTCTCAAATTTACGCAGTGCATTTACGATGACAGATCTTGTAATGCCCACTCTGTCTGCAATTTTGCTTGCAACGAGAATTCCTTCATCTCCGTCCAGCTCGTCAAAAATGTGGATAATTGCTTCCAGTTCTGAGAAGGACAGCGTATTGAAGGCAGACTTCACAACCTGCTGTTTTCTGTCTTCTTCTGCATTCTCTTCGTGAACTGCACGCATCATTTCCAGACCCACAACAGTTGTGCCATATTCGCTTACAATAATATCCTCAATATCATATGGCTTATCCTTGCGGTACATGAATACAGTTCCAAGACGTTCTCCCGCAATATCGATAGGATTTATGATTCCCTGATAATTGACAGGTACGTGTTCAAATCCAAGTGTCTGAAGATTTACATTTTCTTTTGTAGACAGTACCCCAAGAAAACGCTCGTTTAACAGTGTATCAATATGACCGCCTACCTTATCTTCCATTAATTCCGTAATCTCTTCCACACCCGGACACAGGCTGATTCCCAGTACCTTTCCTTTTTTGCTGAGTACAAGGATATTGGAGCTTAAGGTTTCCATCAGAACATGGCAGATGTCATTAAAGATGACCTTGCTGGAACTGCTGTTATGCAAAAGCTTATTGATTTTTCTTGTTTTATCTAGCAACTGAACGCTCATGTTGTCCTCCTTTCATCACATTCCTTCTATTTGGATATTGCTATTATTATATTACACGTTTTTTGTTGAATTTACAAGACATTTTTACTATTTTTAATTTTTTATTTGCTTTTCAGAAAATATATGCAATTATTTTTCTATTAGAAAATAAACGAGAAAAAGGGAGACATTGTTTCTATTCCTGTCTCCCTTTCTCACTATTTTATTTATCTTTTATTTTTCTTCTTTTTCCATCTGCTCTACGTAGCCGCAGGTTTCCTGGCTGCACAAAAGCTTGTTTCCTTTTTCTACCATGTAGTTTCCGCAGACAGGACATTTTTTATTGGAAGGCTTCTGCCATGACATGAAATCGCATTCCGGATTGTCCTCACAGCCGTAATACTTGCGCCCCTTCTTTGTCTTTTTCAGCACGACTTCTTTTCCGCATTTTGGACAGGCAACGCCTATTTTTTCGTAATAAGGCTTTGTATTCCTGCACTCCGGAAATCCGGGACAGGCGAGAAATCTGCCGTGCGGTCCGTATTTGATCACCATGTTTCTTCCGCAGTTTTCGCAGACAATATCTGTCACTTCATCCTGTATGTCTACCTTTTCCAGCTCTTTCTCTGCTTCATCTACATCGTGCTTCAGATCCGGATAGAAATTGCGGACAACCGTTTTCCACTGTACGGTACCTGCCTCCACACAGTCGAGAAGCCCTTCCATTGTCGCCGTAAAGTTTACGTCCACAATGCTTGGAAATGCCTGCTTCATAATGCTGTTTACCACTTCTCCCAGCTCTGTCACATACAGATTTTTCTGCTCCTTTGACACATAACGGCGGCTGATAATGGTTGTAATAGTAGGCGCATACGTACTTGGGCGCCCGATTCCCAGCTCCTCCATTGTTTTGACGAGAGAAGCTTCTGTATAATGGGCTGGAGGCTGTGTGAAATGCTGCTCCGGCTTTAATGTATTTAAAGTAAGCTTCATGCCCTTTTCCAGGCTCTGGCTTAACACATTTCCTTTTTTATTTTCTTCTTCATCTGTATAGACAGAAAGGAAACCATCGAACACTACTTTGGAAGCGGCTACTGTAAAAGCGTACTCCCCTCCCTTTATTTTTACGGACGTAGTCTCATAACGGGCAGGCGCCATTCTGCTTGCGGCAAATCTTCTCCAGATCAGCTGATACAAGCGGAACTGGTCTCTTGAGAGAGAATCCTTCAAAGCAGCCGGCGTTCTGTTTATATCCGTCGGACGGATCGCCTCATGGGCGTCCTGGATCTTCTGTCCTGTTTTTGAGGATTTTTCAGAAAGAGACACGTAATTCTCTCCATACTGCTCTTTGATATACGCTCTTGCCGCTGTATCTGCCTCCTCGGAAATTCTTGTGGAATCTGTACGCAGGTAGGAGATCACACCCACAGTTCCATTTCCCTTAATATCAATTCCTTCATATAACTGCTGTGCAAGGCGCATGGTCTTCTGCGTGGAAAAATTAAGAGTTTTTGACGCTTCCTGCTGCAGGGTACTCGTTGTAAAAGGAAGAGGCGGATTTTTGATCCTCTCGCCTTTTTTTACTTCTGAAATTTCAAAATCCGCATTTTCCAGATTTTTAAGGATTTCGTCCATCTCTTCTTTTGTGTGCACATTCATTTTTTTATCTGTGCCGTAGAATTTTGCAAGGAGAGGCTTTCTCTCTCCTGCAACTTTAAATTCTCCGTCCAGCGTCCAGTATTCTTCCGGGATAAAGGAATTGATCTCCTCCTCCCTGTCACAGATAATACGAAGGGCAACCGACTGCACGCGTCCTGCGCTTAAGCCCCTTTTTACTTTTGCCCAGAGAAGCGGGCTTATGGTATAGCCAACCATACGGTCCAGCATACGTCTTGTCTGCTGGGCGTCCACAAGATCCATATCCAGCTCTCTTGCCTGTTTAATAGAAGCCTTTACTGCTGTCTTTGTAATCTCGTTAAAAGTAATCCGGTACATCTTTTCCGGCGATTCTTTAAGCGCCTGCATAAGATGCCAGGAAATTGCCTCTCCCTCACGGTCGGGGTCAGTTGCCAGATATATTTTATCAGCCTTTTTCGCTGCTTTTCGAAGCTTTGCCAGAAGCTCGCCTTTTCCTCTTATTGTAATATATTTCGGTTCAAAATCATTTTCCACATCAATTCCAAACTGGCTTTTGGGGAAGTCCCTCACATGGCCGTTTGATGCTTCCACTTCATAATTAGAACCAAGAAATTTTTTTATTGTTTTCACTTTTGCAGGTGATTCCACTATCACCAAATACTTTGCCATAATACCTCTCCTAATCCTGTTCTGTCCGGATATAATGCTGTCTTGCTACCTCCCGAACAAGTCCCATAAGCTGCAGTTCTGTAAGTATGCTGCCTGCTTTTGCCGGGGAAAACCCGGTTTTTTTAATCACATCATCCAGATTTTTTGGTCGTAAATCGAGACAACTATACACCAAATCCAAATCAGTTGCAAGTCCCAACTTACTTTTTTCACGGGATTTAACAGAAATTTTCCATTCTTCCAGAAGAATTTCCGGGCAGTATGCAATCCCTGCCCCGTCGTAAATCAGCTTGTGACATCCTCTGCTTAACGCGTCATTCACAGCTCCCGGAACTGCGTAAACTGCCTTTCCCTGCTCAAGGGCGCAGCCTGCCGTAATCAAAGAACCGCTTTTTTCCTTTGCCTCCACAACGAGCACCACATCGGAAAGGCCGCTGATAATACGGTTTCTTGCAGGAAAAAAATAATTTCTGGGAGCCGTTCCCGGAGGGTATTCGCTGATGATCCCTCCCCCGTTTCTTAAAATCCTGTCGTAAAGATGCTTATTTGCCGCGGGATAACAGACGTCCGCCCCGCTTCCCAAAACCGCAAATGTGGGCGTATTTCCCTCAAGCGCCCCTTTATGCCCTTCTGAATCAATGCCAAGTGCAAGACCGCTTATTACCTGCACGCCTGCCCTGCTCACAAATTTCCCGTAGGAAAAGCTCTGGATCCTTCCGTATGGACTGCACATTCTCGCACCTACAATGGCAATGGACGGCTTTTCATCGTCAGGAAGCCTTCCATAGAAATAGAGCTTATCCGGCATTCCCGAAAGTTCCAGAAGGCGTCTGGGATACCCCGATTCTCCTTTTTTTACGCAGTACATCTTATTTTTTATTTCTTCCATATAGAAGCCCTCCTTCTTAATTCCAGTATTTTTTATCAAATGCACGGCAGGAAAGCGCCTCTCCAATATGAGAAGAATCAATTTTTTCCTTTCCTTCCAGGTCTGCTATAGTTCTTGCAGTGCGAAGCACCTTATGATACGAGCGGGCGCTGAATTTCATTTTTTCAAATGCCATTACAATAAGTCTTTCTCCTTCTTTTGTACAGGAGCAGTATTTTTTGATCTGCTTTCCGGTCAGTTCTCCGTTAAAGCGGATCCCTTCTTTTTTATATCTCTCTTTTTGTATATCCTGCGCCTTTTCCACACGAGCCTTCATTTCGAAAGAACCCTCTCCTTTTTCCTGCTTTGTCATCTGGGAAAAGGTAACGGCAGGAATATCCGTGCAAATATCAATCCGGTCAAGAAGCGGACGGCTGATCTTCCCAAGATAGTGGCTTACCTGACCTGCTGTACAGGTACATCGGTTCATA